>JBAWBE010000254.1:0-5664 GCA_049589635.1 Terriglobales bacterium | reverse complement strand
CGGCAAGCAGATCGGCGAGTTTCGATCCGGGCGTTAATCCAGACGACCGCACGAATGTCCGCAACGGCCCCCGCGCCAACCCCTCTACTCTCGAAGAGCGCGAACTCGATGCCGCACTCCAACTGCTGGTCGAACGCGCCCAATACATCACCGGAGCCACTGGGACCGCACTAGCCCTCCCGCAGGGAAATGAAATGGTCTGCCGCGCCAGCGCTGGAGCATGCGCGCCCACCGTCGGCGCCCGCCTCCAGGTCCAGTCCGGGTTGACTGGTGAAAGCATTGCCCGCCGCCAACTGCTGCGCTGTGACAACGCCGAGGCGGACCCGCGTGTGAATCTTGAAACCTGCCACGCCCTCGGCATCGCTTCGATCGTCGTTCTGCCCCTGCTGCGCCGTGATGGCGAGGTTCGTGGGCTCTTTGAATTGTTTTCCGATCATCCTTATGCTTTTGAAGAGCGCGACCTGGTCGCTCTCGAACGTATGGCCGCACTCACATTGACGGCGCTGGACTTGGCCGAGCAGCAACACGAGACGGTGGCTCCGGCTCCGCCAGCCGCGAAGCAGACAAAGCCGATAGTGCAGACGATGAGTTCTACGGCAAGCGCAACTTATTCGCCTAAGGCGACCGCTCCGCAGTCATCTCGTCCGGAAATTCAGCCTCCGGGAACTAGCTCTTCGGAACCTCAACCCGATGTCCGAGTCGCGCCTCTTCCCGCCGAAGCCGCCTCCGCTCCCGCTCCATCCAAGACCGAGCAAGCGCAGGAGACTTCTTCTGCAAAGTCCGCAACCGCAGCCGACTCTTCGGCCTTGCCGACGGCGAAAACTGCAGCTTCGATGTCCTCGATCGCCGTCTCTATTCCTGTCAACTCTGTTCCTCTCAATCCCCCACCAGCCGTGCTGTCGCCAGTCATTGCGTCGCCAGTCATTGCGTCGCCAAACATCATCCTGCCAGACATCCAGTCGCAAAGCATTCCGTCACCAGTCGTTGATGGCTCGGAACCCCCGCCCGCCGAACCAGCTCCGGTGCCTGAGGCCATGCGCCGCGTTCAAAAATGCTCCGCGTGCGGATTCCCCGTCTCGGAGGGCAGGAAGCTTTGTCTCGATTGCGAAAGCCTGGAGCGTCAGAAGCTTGAGCGTCAGAGGATTGAATCCGAAAAAAGAGGTCGTGAAAAGGCCGATCGAGAAGAGCGTCAGATCGAAGCAGCCGTTACGGGTATCGAAGCAAAAGTAGCCGGGATGAAGCCAGAAGAAACAAAACAGGCCGAGACAAAACAGGCCGAGATAAGTCCAGCAGTGACTAAAGAGGATCAATCGGAATCATCCACAGTCCTGCCGCCGGACGAAATCCTTCCGCCCTTCTTGACCAACCCCCAACTGGTCGAGGAGTCCTGGTTGGCTAGGCACGTCAACTTATTAGCGTTTCTGGTTCTGATTGCCGCAGTGCTGGTCGCGGCCGTGGTTTTCTTTCGCTGATACTGGCTCGCCGCGAATCGAGCTGATTGAAATGGGTCCGCGAAATCACAGGAATCCAGAAACTTGGTTTGCTCATCGCTCGAAGCTCGTAACTCGAGGCTCACAGCCCCTAGCTCACAAGTGCCACCCTCGTCAGTACCGTTTTCCTTGACAAATAGCGGCCAAAACTCATACTCTGCGCTTAACTGCTTGCACGACAAAAGGTGCTAAAGAATGAAAAATGTGTACGAAGTTCTCCGTCAAAAAGAACTCGAACTAACCAGGCTGGAAAAGGAAGTAGAAGCCTTGCGCGTCGCCGCCCCACTCCTCTCGGAAGAGAAGGAATCGATGTCCGAGGCGCCGAAGCCCACGCTCACAACCACGCAGCAGCCGATTCGGATTCCCGCGCCGGTGGCCGCCCAAGCCGCAAATGCTCCGGCCCGAGCCGCGGGATGGGAAGACGCCGCCAAGCGCTGGCCATAGGACGATTGGCGTAATCAGGAAAGCCGGCGGCTACCACTCCCACTCTTCAAGGTCGAAGGCGTTGGGTCCAATGCCTTCGAGTAGGAGTTCCTTCTGATCCGACGCGCCCGCTGCGCGGAACGCTTCCCTCCAGCCGTCGCGTGGGCGCCGCGTTGGGCAATTGACCGAAGCTCTCTTGGCGTCGGCTGACGTTGGCGCGATTTTTAACTTCTTCAATCTGACTTCTGACTTCTTCAATTTCTTCACCCTAGCGCCGTAAACGCCAGCGCCAGAATCGTCTTCTGTTCCACCTCATGCGCCTTCGCCGATCCGGTCGCCGGACTCGCGCTCGCTGACCGTTTCACGGAAAGTACAGGACGTTCCCCTGCGATCCTCTTCAGCCGCGGCAGCATGTAAAACAGCGCACCCATGTTCGACGGCTCTTCCTGCACCCAGACAATATCGCGCGCTCCGCTGTGGCGCTCGAATTCCGCGGCAATCTCCGCCTCTGGGAACGGATACATCTGGTCGAGGAAAACAATCGCTGTGCTTGTATCCTTGCGCCGTTGCCGCTCCGCACGAAGTTCGTGACCAATCTTCCCGGTGCAGATTAAAATCCGCTTTGCATCCTGTACCTCGTTGTCCGGAATCACCGGCAAAAACCTCTGATGCGTCAAATCCTCCAAGGGCGACAGCGCATCCGGATTGCGAAGCATGCTCTTCGGCGTGAAGACGACCAGAGGCTTCCTCCAGTTGCGCAGGGCCTGCCGACGCAGTAAGTGAAAATATTGCGCCGCGTTCGAAGGTTGCCAGATTTGAAAGTTATCCCGGGCCGCGAGCTGCAAAAATCGCTCGATGCGCGCCGACGAATGTTCCGGGCCCTGCCCCTCATATCCATGCGGCAGCAGCAGCACGAGACCCGAGAGCAGACCCCATTTGTCCTCGCCCGCACTCACAAACTGATCGATGACCGCTTGCGCGACGTTCGCGAAATCTCCAAACTGCGCTTCCCACAATACCAGCGCCTCGGGATAATCGCGGCTATAGCCATATTCAAAGCCCATCACGCCCGCTTCAGAAAGCGGAGAATTATAGATCTGGCATGGCGCCTGATCTTCGGCAATATGGCACAGTGGAACATACTCGTTTTCGTTCTCCGTATCGATCAGCACCGAGTGCCGCTGATTAAACGTCGCCCGGCGCGAATCCTGCCCGCTCATCCGCACCGGAATCCCGCTCTTCACCAGGCTCGCGAATGCCAGCGCTTCGGCCATGCCGTAATCCAGAGGCTTCTTGCCAGCTCCCATCTCAGCGCGCTGCTCCAGCAACTTCTTCACCTTCGGATGGATGTGAAATCCCTCCGGATACGTCGTCAGGCGCTCGGTCAGCTCCGCCAACTCTTCGCGCGTAAGGCCGGTTGGGCGTTCATATTCTGCTTTGTATCTCCCGCCAAAATAGTTGCTCCAGTAACCTGGCAGGTCGCGTAGCAGGGGCTTCTTGGTCGCCTGCGCCGCCGCTTTTTGTGCCGCCTCAAACTCACTTTTGATCACCGCCGCCCGTTCGGCAAAGTTCTCCGCGCCAATCTGCTTGGCATAAATCTCGAAGAGCGGACGATGCTCCTTGATCGCTTTGTACATCAGCGGCTGCGTCACCGTGGGATCGTCGACTTCACTATGCCCATGCCGCCGGTATCCAATCAAATCCACCACCACATCGCTGCCGAATGTGTAGCGATACTCCGCCGCCAGCCGTGCGATGCGCATTACCGCGTCGACATCCTCGCCATTCACGTGAAAAATCGGAATCGCCTGCCGCCGCGCCAGCTGCGCCGAGAAGCGCGAAGAATGCTCCTCGCGTGCGTGGGTGGTAAATCCGACCAGATTATTCACGATCACGTGAATCGTTCCGCCCACGGTGTAGCCCGCCAGATCCGCATAATTCAGCGTCTCGGCGGTGATTCCTTGTCCCGCAAACGCCGCGTCGCCATGCACCAGCAGCGGCAAATATTTGGCGCGTCCGCCTTCGCCGGAACGATCCTGCTTGGCGCGCGTTCGACCAACCGTCACCGGATCGACCGCCTCGAGGTGACTGGGATTCGACGCCAGATGAATGTGAATGTTCTTGCCGCTCTTCGTCACATACTCGCCAGTCGCGCCAATGTGATACTTCACATCGCCCGACCCGAGCACGCTGCGTGGGTCGACATCCTCAAACTCGGCAAACACCTGTTCCGGCGGGCGCCTTGCGACATGAATAATCACGTTCAACCGCCCGCGATGGCTCATTCCCATCACCAGTTCCAGCGCACCATGCTCGCCGGCAACATCCAGAATCTCATCCACGGCCGGCAACAGAGATGTGTTTCCCTCGAGCGAAAATCGCTTGTTGCCGAGATACCGCTGCTGCAGAGTCTGTTCAAAGAGATCTGCACGCATCAGCAAATCGAGCGCCCGCTGGCGGTCCACCACGGCCGGTTCGGCCTCCATGCGCTCTTGAATCCAGCGCCGCCGCTCTGAGTCGGCGATGTGCATGAACTCGACGCCCACGCTGCCGCAATAGATTCGCCGCGCCTCGCGTGCAGCTTCACTGTCGTTATCGTTATCAAACCGCAACTCAGGATGAGGCTGCGGCGGCAGGAGTCCCAGCGGATTCAGTTCCGCTTCCAGATAGCCAAACTGCCGGAACAGGCCAAACACCCGTTCGCGTTCGAAATCTTCCGAGGGTTCCGGAGTCACAGATTCAGAAGTCACAGGTTCAGAAGCCACGAGTCCCCGAGCCCCAGCCGCATTGCGTGTCGAAATCGCCATAATTATCTTTATAGAATAACGGATGAGGCAGGATCGGGCGCGGATTCACGCTCCGTCGGAGGTCGGCCAAGAAGGAGCCTCTATTTCGCCAAGTTAGGGAAGAATAACCGCTGCCGCTCGCAGTTGCTGCTGACCACAGTTAAAGGCGGCTGTGGCTAGGCGTCTGTCTTCGCTTCTGCCTTGGGCGCCTTTAGCCCCAGCTTTTTCATCACCATTTGCAGGTCCTTCCAGGCTTCGCCCTTCTGCCGGGGATCGCGCAGCAAGAACGCTGGGTGATAGGTAACCGCGAGTTCGCAGCCATTCCAGTTCGGATCGCTGCTGCGCGCTCCCGCGGTCTTGAAATCGTAGAATCGTCCGCGCAACTGCGCCATCGAAGAATTCATGGCGAGCAGGGTCTTCGCCGCGGTCGCGCCCAGAGCCACGATGACCTTCGGCTTGATGACCGCAATCTGCCGCATCAGAAACGGCGAGCACGTTTCGCACTCTTCGCGCTCGGGCGTGCGATTGCCAGGCGGACGACACTTGACAATGTTCGCGATGTAAACCTGCTCGCGCGTGATGCCCATCGCCTTAATCATGTTGTTGAGCAATTGGCCGGCGCGGCCGACGAAGGGCTCTCCCTGTTCGTCTTCGTCAGCGCCCGGGCCTTCGCCTACGAACATCAGTTCCGCGGTCGGATTGCCCACGCCGAAGACGATCTGCTTGCGCCCCTGCTTGTGCAGCGGACAGCGCGTGCAGTCGCCGAGATCTTCGCGGATGATTTTCAGCGCCTTGACCGGATCTTTGACGGATTGCTCGGGCTTGGCGGCGATCACCTCGAATTTGTTTTCTTCGGCGGCAACGGGCGCGCGGACAGCGGCGGCCTTGCGTGGGGTCATTGAATCTCCTGGGTCGGTTTCGACTTCTGTTTGAAATTCGGCGATCGCGACTGCAACTGCGGCGGG
>JBAWBE010000253.1:0-1884 GCA_049589635.1 Terriglobales bacterium | reverse complement strand
CCTCAGGACCCTCGTTTTTAATTCGTCCGCCGCAGCTACATGATCCCTCACGCTAAAGCACCACTACCAGCAAAGCACCCCCTATTGACGAACCCCGCCCGTCCGTGTAGCATGGTAGAGACAAGTTTGCCCTTCGGGGCAGACAGAATTTCATGCAGAGTGGCTGAGGGACGAGCCCTGTGACGCCACGGCAACCGGATCGGGATCATATATCTCGACCGCCAGGTGCCAACTCCCGCCCGGAAACGGGGAACATGAGATTCGGATGCGAGCTTCATTTGTATTTGCATTCCGACCTCTTTTCTCTATTTCCTGGAAAAAGAGGCCGTTCTGTTTTAGGGCGCTTTTTGCGGGCTCGTCCTCAGCTACTCGCTGCTGAAATCAGAAAGCGAGTAGCCCGATGTCGAATTACGAACTGCGCTGCCGGGAATGCGGCCGAAGCTGGGGCAACCAGCCCCGCTCCATCTGCGACGAGTGTTTCTCTCCTCTGGAAGTCGCCTACGACTACGACGTAATCCGGGCTTCGATTGCCCAGGGAACGTTCAGCCGCGAGCGCATCGCGCAGCGGCCGACGAACATGTGGCGCTACGCCGAGTTGCTGCCGCTGCCGGAGGGCTTTGAGCCGCGGCTGCCGGTCGGCTTCACGCCGCTGATTCAGGCGCCTCGTCTCGCGGAGCGGTTGTTCGGCGCGCAAGCCGACTCGAAGACCGCGCAGAATCTCTATCTCAAGAATGATGCCGTCTGCCTGCCTACGCTGAGTTTCAAGGACCGCGTGGTGGCTGTGGCTTTGGCGCAAGCGAAGGCATTCGGTTTCGATACGGTTGCGTGTTCTTCCACCGGAAACCTGGCGAATGCCGTTGCGGCGCACGCGGCGCGGCTTGGGTTGAAGGCGTGGATATTTATCCCCTCCGATCTCGAGCCCGCGAAAATTCTCGGCACGCAAGTCTTCGGCGCGAACGTGGTGCGCATTGCAGGCAATTACGATCAGGTGAATCGCCTGTGTTCGCAGATTGCCGAAGAGCGGCGCTGGGGCTTCGTCAACGTGAACCTGCGGCCCTACTACTCCGAGGGATCGAAGACTGTGGGCTTCGAGATCGCCGAGCAATTGGGTTGGCGGCTGCCCGACAACGTGGTCTGCCCGATGGCGGGCGGGTCATTGATTATCAAAATCAAGAAGGCGTTCGATGAACTCGCCAAGCTCGGCTTGGTCGAGGAAAAGGCGGTGAAGTTCTTCGGAGCGCAGGCTACAGGATGCTCTCCGATTTCGACTGCGGTAAAGACTGGCAGCTCCGAGATCGAGCCGCAGAAGCCGTCGACAATCGCGCGCTCGCTCGCCATCGGCAATCCCGCCGACGGCCACTATGCCATCAAGACCATCAAGCAGAGCGGCGGATGGAGCGAAGACGTAAGCGATCCGGAGGTGATCGATTCGATCCGGCTGCTGGCGGAAACCGAAGGCATCTTCACCGAGACCGCTGGAGGAGTAACTGTGGGCACGGCGGGCAAGCTCTATCGACAAGACCGCATCCTGCCCGAGGAAACGACCGTGTTGTGCATCACCGGCAACGGCTTAAAGACGACTGACGTGTTCGCCGGTGTATATGAGGAGGAGCGGCCGATCGCGCCCAAGCTGGTCGAATTCGAGAAGTATCTGAACGAGAAGCTGGATACTGTCGAGGTTGCCCAGGAAGCGGCGGCTTCGGTGGGAGCGTAGAAAGGCGAGGCGTGAAATGTCAATCACCGTACAAATTCCAACCGCACTGCGACGGCACACGGCGGGCACCAGCTCGGTCGCGTGCACTGCCACGAATCTGGCAGAGCTGTTCTCGGCTCTCGATGAGAAGTTTCCGGAGTTGAAGCCCCACCTGCGCGACGAAGCTGGAC
>JBAWBE010000252.1:0-8245 GCA_049589635.1 Terriglobales bacterium | reverse complement strand
GAAGCGTGTCCAAAAGTCTCCGCAGTCATACTCCGCGCCACTAACGCACCAGATAACGCACCAGACACGGCCTCTTCCTCCTTCGTCGATCGCGGAAACATCCGCGATCGCGTCCCTACACAATGTGAGGGTAACTATAACAAAATAGCGACTAACGTCAAAAGGAGCGATTGTAAGTGAATGAAGAGGCCGGACCCATCGAGATGATCATGACTGGGACCGCGTTCGCGACCAAGACATCGAGCCGTGCGATCTCAACGCGTGACCTCGCCCTCTGAGGAACGGTCGGGCCCTACCGCGAATTTGATTGGAGAATGTGACCCCGAGTTGAGTTACATATTTAGATCTTCGTCACTCGAAAGTGGGGTTAAACTGTCGGGCACGATCGTGATGCCCATGGTGGAGCACCGCAGTCGTCAGTTCATCCCAACATTTAAAGGCAGAAGATGTCGGGGTGTGCGATGCGCGAACCGGAGACGCGACTCGAAACGCCGGATCAAGAATTAACTCGGAGGCAAGTGATGAAAGCGCTGTCGGGACTATGTGTGTTGGCCATCCTCTTTCTTATCTCATCCCAATGCGCTGTTCATGCGCAGACAACGCCGGCTGCCTCGAGGTCCGCAGCGCCCTTCCATTACGACATCACAGAGGAGATCACGCTCACTGGCACAGTGACGAGCGTGCTAGCGAAGGCGGCGCCCGGAATGATTGCCGGTTCGCATCTGCTCATCGCAACCTCTTCAGGTCCGGTGGATGCGAGTTTGGGAAAATTCGGGTTGCAAGGCTATGGCGCGGTTTCCGTCGCTGCAGGACAGCAGATTGAGGCAACCGGCGTCGTGAAGACGATTAAGGACAAGCCCATCTTCGTGGTCCGCACCGTTAGAGTGGACGGCGCGGTCTACATCATCCGCAACCAGCACGGGGTGGTGCTGTCCCCACAGGCGCGTAAACGCGGCGGCCAGAAGACAGGGCAGACAGGGGAGGCGCTATGAAAATAATCAAACTAGCTCATGCTAACGTCCTCCGCTCACTTCTCCTGGCTCTGGTTCTGCTCTCGTTAGTGTTGTTCGCCGGCTGCAATAGCGCGAACTTCAATCCTCCCGCTGAATCCATCGCGGCGACCAGCGGAACACCGCAAAGCACGGCGCTCAATACGGCGTTCGCAGCGCCGCTGGTGGCAACAGTGACGATGGGCTCAACGCCAGTGGCCGGCGCGTTTGTCGTCTTCACGGCTCCGGCGGCGGGAGCGAGCGGCACTTTTGCCAATGGAACGAATACGGAAACGGACACTACTAATTCCAGCGGCGTGGCCACCTCGACGACCTTGACCGCGAATGGAACGATCGGGGCCGATACGGTCACGGCTTCCGTTGCAGGAGTGACGGCCACTACGACGTTTAGTTTGACGAACACTTCGGGACCCGCAGCGGCCGTTTTGGCAACCAGCGGATCGCTGCAAGACGCGACGGTCGGCACGGCATTCGCGGCGCCGCTCGTTGCAACCGTGGTGGACAGTAATCAGAACCCAGTAAGCGGCGCCTCGGTGACGTTCACGGCTCCAACATCGGGAGCGAGCGGTACTTTCGCAAATGCAACAACTACGGAAACCGATACGACCAACTCGAGCGGCATGGCTACTTCGTCGACGTTTGCGGCGAATTCGACTGTGGGTGGCTATGCAGTAACAGCCTCTACGGCCGGAGCAACACCGGCCAATTTCAATCTGACGAACATTACTGGGGCCGTGATATCGATCACAGCGACGAGCGGAACGCCGCAAAGTGCGACAGTTAATGCAGCGTTTGCAGCGCCGCTGGTAGCGACCGTGATGGCGAACGGAGCGCCTGTAAGCGGCGCCCTGGTGACGTTCGAAGTTCCAACGGTGGGGGCGAGTGGCACATTCGCGGGCGGAGTGAATATGGCTACCACCAACGCAAGCGGCGTGGCCACCTCGGCGACGTTCACTGCGAATGGATCCGTCGGAACCTATACGGTTACGGCTACGGTTGCGTCAGGGGCGCAGCCGGCTAATTTCATTCTCACCAACACAGCGATCAATTACGCGTTCTACGTGAGCGGACTTGAGGCTCTCAATCAGGACTTCAACGGTGGGCCGAGCTTTTACGCGCTGGCAGGGTCGGTGACCGTTGATGGCAACGGCAATGTCCTCGGCGGCGAGCAAGACTATAACGATGGCCTCGGACTGAATTCACCTGAACCGCTGCCCGACAACATACTGCCGGCAGCGGCCGCGCTTGTGGTGGATCCAACGACGGGCCAGGGAACGCTCACGCTCACGACGGACAACCCGAACCTGGGTCAGAGTGGCGTCGAAACGCTGGGCGTCCAGTTTGTGAACACGAATCACGCGCTCATTATTCAGTTTGACGGGTCGGCGACGTCCAGCGGAAGCATGGACACGCAAACCCTGTCGAGCGCGCTCAACGACGGCAACTATGCCTTCACACTTACGGGAGTGGATCCGTCGTACGAGACGATCGTGTTTGGAGGAGTGTTCTCGATCTCGGCAGGCGGCACCTCGCTGCAAGGTACTTTCGATGTGGATGATGCGGGAGCTGCGACGACTCCGACGCTGGGAACATCCTTCAGCGGCGCGATCACCGGCCCCGATGCTTTTGGGCGCGGGTCTATTACCAGCGGCCTGGCAATGACGCTCAACTATTACATCGTTGGTCCAGAAGCGATACGGATCATCGACGTGGATGTGGATGCGGGCGATTCGGCGATCGGTTCGGCATACGGCCAGGGGACGGGAACTTTCAGCGATGCCTCGCTGGGAAGTTCCATCTTCGGCGTGCAAAGTAATTCGTTCGGAAACCTCTATGCTGCTGCCGGAATGTTTGCTACCGCTCCGGGTGACGGCACATTGAGCGGCGTCGCGGACGACAACGAATACTATAACGGCGTTATCGCCCCCAAGGCCTCTATCTCAGGCAACTATGCGGTTGCGAGCAATGGATACGGAAGTCTGACACTCACGCCGGGAGACTTGGGAGATGTCAGCGTCTTTGGAATCTACATGACAGACCCGCTCCTTAACCTGAACGATCCGAATAACACGACCAGCGGATTGGGAGGAGGGCTGGTTGCCGAACTGGATGGATTTGATCTCAGTGGCACAGGAGTTTTGATTCCACAAACGGACACTGCGACCGGCAGCTTTGCTGGCCCATACGCTTTTGGAGCGCAGGCGGATAACGATGCGCGAGGTCCGAACCTTGGTTGGGAGTTTGACTTTGTTGGGCAGGGCTCGGTCAGCGGCGGCGTGTTTAGCGGAGCCACCGGGCTACTGAGCGATCCTTTCTTCATCTTCGACACCACTCCGCCGGACGGGACCGATACCGCGACCTTCACGGGGACTGCAACGCCGGATCTGGCAAACGCGGGGCGGTACACGATGAAGCTGGGGGTAACGGTTTCCGCTGACCCGAGTTACAACCTGGCCATCTATCAGGCAAACGGCGGCCAGCTCTTATGGCTGGACGAGAATGCAAACGGCGAAAGCGTATTCCTGGGATCGCTTCAGCAGCAAGGGTCGCTAGCGGGACTACCGGCCGCAAAGAGGGCTCGATCAAAAGTCAAATCGCGACGAAGACAATAGGCGGGAAACTGAGAGAGGGACATAGCCGAAGAGCCGGTTCCCTTCCCTCTTTTACCTGGTCATTGTAGCTGGCAATTGGAACGCAGAACTTTTAGGTGGGAAAGTTTGTTGAATCGGAGAAGGCCATGAAACTTCCTCGGACCCTGTTGCTCTCGTTGGTAATAGTGGTAGCGCCAGCCTTGTCTTCGGCTCAGGATGCGACTGGAAGGATTTTCGGAACGGTCTACGACCAGCAGGGAGCAGTGATCCCCGGCGTGCAGATTACGGTGACCAACATCGCCACCCAGGAGGCACGCACTGCCACGACCAACAAAGAGGGCGCGTTCCAGGTGCTGTCACTGCCCATCGGCACCTACACGGTCAGGGCCGAGCACGCTGGCTTTCGTTCGGAGGTTAGCCCGGAACAGAGATTGCTCATCAACCAGTCGCTCCGCAGCGATTTCAAGATGGAGGTGGGCGCGGAGAATCAGACCGTCAACGTTGGGGCTGAAGCGACACCCGTGGAAACTATCAACCCGACTCTTGGCCAGTCGATCACTGGACGAACCCTCACCAACATGCCGCTCAATGGGCGGGACATGCTGGATCTGGCTTTGCTTCAGCCCGGAGTCACGGAGAGCAACGACGACAACGAGGGCGCGGGCAACTACAGCATCGCCGGTGGAAGGACCGATTCCGTAACGTTCCTGCTGGACGGCGGAAACAACAATGACTTGCTGGACAACAGCAATGTACTCGATCCCAATCCCGACGCGATTGAGGAGTTCCGAATTCTGACCAGCGATTACACCGCGGAATACGGACGCAACGGCGGCGGGATCATCAGTATAGTGACGAAGTCCGGAACCAATAAGATTCACGGCAGCGCATTCGAATTCATAAGGAACAGGGATTTCGATGCCAACGACTACTTCAACAAGCAGCAGAACCTTCCACGGCTCGACCTGAAACGTAATCAGTTCGGAGCCACGGTGGGCGGGCCGATCGTCAAGGACAAGGCTTTTTTCTTCCTTGCCTACCAGGGTCAGCGCCAGATTCAGGCTTATCCGATCATCGACTCTCCGGTCTACACGCCATTAGAGTTGCAGGGGAACTTCTCCGAAGCCGAACCGTTCGACGGCGTCGTTTGCAAGAGCAGCGCGGGGTGCCCGGATCCGAATGTGGTCACATTCCTGGCGGCGAATCCATGGTTTACGACTCCGAACGGAAGCGTGGCCAATGCCGTTATCGATCCCACGAAGATCGATCCAATCGCCCAGAACTACATCAAAGCCGGCCTGATCCCAACCGCTCCCAATGGTCTGCTTTCGACATCGGAAGGCGCACAGGACAATCGCAACGAGCTAACCAGCAAACTTGATTTCAATCTCAATAGCAAGGACAAGATCTCCGCTACTCTCGGCTGGAACCGCGCGGGCGATCCGTACCAAGGCACTTATAATCCGGCGCCGACGGCCAGCGTCCCCGGCTTCCCTGCCACGAATAAGAAAACTTACCACTATCTCAATCTGGCATATACGCGGATCTTTACGCCGACCGTGCTCAACGAATTTCATTTTGTCGTCCACCGCACGAATTTCCTGTCGGACCAACCGGCAAACAAGCTGCCCACCGGCCCCAGTCTCGGCATCCAGATCACTCCCGATCTGGCGACCGGACCGACTGACATTTTTTTCGATAACGGGTTTTTGATTGGCCCGACGGAAAACGGTCCCACGACCTTTATCGAAAACACATTCTCCTGGACGGATGCGGTTTCGTGGACGCGGGGAAAACACAACTGGAAATTTGGCGCGGGCTTCTCGCCCTACCAGGAGAATCTGGAATATGGCTATTATTTGAACGGAGAGTTCGACTTCTACACTGACAATTTCGTAGGCGCGGGAAACGACTATGCGGATTTTCTGCTCGGCACGCCCGATGCCTACTTTCAGAATGCGCTGGCACCTTCCAATATTCGCAGCAAGAGCACGTATGCATTTGGCCAGGACGAGTGGCACATGACCAAGAACCTGGTACTGACGATAGGCCTGCGCTACGAGTACAACTCACCCAAGTTTGATACCAAGGGACGGACGTTTTCCGTAATCCCGGGTGAGCAGTCGCACATATTTGTGAATGCGCCGCTCGGGCTGGTTTTTCCGGGCGATCCGGGCGCTCCCAAAGGAACCAACTTCCCCGACAAGAAAAATTTCGCTCCGCGCTTCGGATTTGCATGGGACCCGACTGGAAGTGGCAAGACCAGCCTGCGCGGCGGAGTGGGGATTTTTTATGACATCCTGAAAGGCGAAGACAATCTCCAGTTCAACGGCCAGCCTCCGTTCGTGGGCTCCGCGGGACTCTTCTACACTTCCCCGGACGGCCCACCCTATTGTGGTAACTGTCAGGTAAATGCGCCGCTCACGTTCATGAGCCAGCCTTTCCCGAATGCATGCAATTACGACCTGAACGGTGACTGCGTCAGCTTGGGCGTGGCGAATACTTTTCCGTCGAAGCCACCTGCATCGAACATCGATTTCACGCCGTTTCTGCCGATCAATAGCACCGGCGCCATCTATCTCGATGATCCGCACCTGCGCACTCCTTACATTTACCAATACAACCTGAGCCTGCAACGTAATCTTTTCGCCGACATGGTATTGGAAACGAACTACGTTGGCAGCACGGGGCGGGGACTGACCTCGCTCAAAGACATTAACCCCATGGTTCTCGGAACCACGAACCACGTGCTGGACAGCAGTTGCCCGGGATGCTTCGGGCAGCTTCCGGAATTTCAGAACGTATCCAATGCCAACTACAATGCCCTGGAAGCGAGCCTGACGCGGCAACCGAAAGATTCCCGCGTGGGCACGGTCTATTACACGGTCGCTTACACCTATGGCCATAACCTGGACAATGCTTCGGGTTTCCAGCAGCGCAATTTCTCTGTCCCCACTTACGCACCTCATCTTTTTTATGCTTCTGGTGACAGCGATGTCCGCCATCGCATCAGCCTCAGTGGAGGGTGGGATCTGCCTATTGATCGTGCATGGAGTTCGGGACCAAAGCGCCTTACGAAGGGCTGGAGCGTTTACCCCATCTTTACTTATAGGACCGGATTCCCCTATGACCTCTCAGCCCAGTTGCCCGATTCTATTGATCCGACGAACCCGGGTAGCTCCGGTGCTGGCGATCCTGGCCTTACGCGTGTGGCGGCGGTTGCGCCGATAAGAACGTTCGATCCCAGGCACGTGCGGACCATTCAAGAGATCACCTATAACTCAGTTCTAATTCCGAAGACCAACCAATATCAGTGCGTGATCTCAACCCAAGCCGTCACTGGCAACTTTATCTTCGATCCCAATAGTTTTTCGAACGTGCCGCTGGAGAACAGCGAATACTTTGACGGAGGCGTTCCGAATGCCTGTTTCCCGCAGGTCGACCCGGTGCACAACCCAGCGGATCGCACCTACGGCTTACCGCGCAATTTTTTGCGTGGTCCGACCCTGACCAATCTCGACATTGCGATCGCCAAAACTACTTCGATCACGGAGCGCTACAAGCTGGAGTTTCGCGCCGAGTTCTTCAATGCCCTGAATCATCCCGAGTTCGCGCAGCCGACTCTCGGCGATGGTGCGGCGAACATTGACGGTCCAACGTTCGGTCAGGTCACGAACACCGGCACCTTCCGCGGGGCGACCCCTCGCATAGGGCAGTTCGCGCTACGGCTGACGTTCTAGACTAGTTTCAGATGGGCTGGCAGGGCATGATTAAACGGAGACTAAGAGTAATCGGCTGTTTTATTTTGCCGTTCCCGACAAGTACATCTCCGCCACTCGATCCGCGAGCTTTTTGGGGGTGGCGACGTCAAGATTGGTCAGAATGACGACCGTGAGTTTATCGTCGACATAGCGCGAGATAGCGGTTTCGAAACCCTGCCATGCGCCTTCGTGTTCCACGACGTGGTGGCCATTCCTGGTCGCGATAAACCATCCGAAACCGTAATGTCCGGAATTCGGCTTGCCATTCTTAAGCTTGGCCACGGTCCACAGTTCGTCCAGACTCGATCGCTTCAAGAGTTTCTCGGTATAAAGCGCGGCGTCCCATTTGGCAAGATCAAGAATCGAAAAATATAGGCTGCCATCCGCCGTCGTGTTAACAGTTGGCGACACCCACTCCTGGTTCTTCAATTCCCCTTTGAGCAGGCGGTACCCCGCCGCGCGATTGGGTACGATATCCGCTTCACCGATAATGCGAGCGGTCCGCATATCGAGCGGGCGGAAAATGCGTTCTTGCAGAAAATCTCCATAAAACTCGCCCGCGACCTTATGAATCAGAATTCCCAAGGTTAGATAACCAAGGTTGCTGTAGCTCCAACTCGTTCCCGGCGGGTACGCAAGCGGAATACTCTCAACAATTTTGAGCGCCTGCTCTTCGGTATAATCCCGCCGCATATCGAAGTCCTTTGGATAGTCGGTGAACCCCGCGGTGTGGCTCAGCAGTTCTCGAATCGTAACGTCCTTCCAGTAAGCAGGGCCATCGGGAAAATACTTTGTGAGCGGATCGTCCAGACCGATTTTGCCTTCTTCCACCAGCATCATGACGGCGGTTGCGGTGAATTGTTTGCCCACCGAACCGGATTGA
>JBAWBE010000251.1:0-2381 GCA_049589635.1 Terriglobales bacterium | reverse complement strand
CTTCATCACCACGCGATCCGCCAGCTCTAGTAGCAGCACCAGCAAAATCACCAGGCCGCCCCACATGTGCGTGTCGAAATTGAAAAACTCAATATGCCCCTTCTCGTCGGGGTATTGCCCCGCTCCGGTTGGAAGAAACAGCAGAATGAGACCGACCAGCAGCAGCACGCGCCGCGCCGGTGACAGCTTCTCGATCACCGCCCAAAACAAAGCCTTGGCGATGTACCAGAAGCGCTGCCAGCGCGACTGTCCAGCCTGTTTCTCTGTAAGCCCGGAGGAGTAGAGCCGGTAGCTCGACCGCGCATCTTTTTCGAACTGCGACCAGAGTTGATGCAGCGCCAGACCTTCGCTTACGCGCTGCCAAAAGTGATCGGCCTTTCGCTTCATGTCCGGCGGTGGAGGAGGTGGAGGAATCTGCTGCGCGGTCGCCATGGGTGAGCGACCATTATAAGGTGCGCCGTGGATAGGGCAGCGACCGAACGCCGGGGCGCAGGTTCCGCCATGCGGCCGCGTTTGAGGATGCGCGACAGCATGTTTGAGGATGAAGACCTCGCATAACCGACGTAAGAGGATCTCTTGGTCACTTATTGCGCCGCTGCCACGGCGAGGGCAAAATCAGAAGAGACATGGGCGTAGCAAGATGAGCGCAACAGTATGAACGTAGCAACGACGATCGCGGAAGCCGTTCCCGCCGAATCGAACTATGCGCCTTCTCACGCCGGTCAACCACGCCCGTGGCTTTGGATCGCGATCCTGGCTCTGGCCGCTGCGCTCCCATATCTTCCGACGCTCGGCTACGGTTTTGTTTACGACGATCTGCCCCAGATCGTCCACAACCCCGACCTCGTCTCGCTCCACCACGTCCCGCGATTCTTCACCCAGTTCATCCCCAAAGCGCTGGGCTTTCACAACGTCCCGCAGCCCGTCTTCTATCGACCGTTATTTTTCGCCCAGCTCTGCCTGACGCGCGTCCTTTTCGGCCCGGGACCATTCGGCTTTCATCTGGTTTCACTGCTCCTGCATATAGGAAACACCCTCCTTCTCTATGTCTTCGCGCTTCGGCTCGGTATCCAACCGCAGGCGGCGAAGCTGGCAGCATTGCTTTTTGGGGTCCATCCAGTACACGTGGAATGCGTAGTGTGGCCCTCGGCATCGCCCGACCTGATGGTCCTCGGCGCGACCCTCGCCACGCTGCTCGCCTTCCTCAAAGCTCACGAAGCAGCCCGATCAGTCGCGGCACGCTACGGCTGGTGGGGCGTTTCGCTGTTGGCATTCTCCGTAGGATTATTCGTAAAGGAAACTTCGCTGATCATTCCGCCGTTGGTGATGGCAGTAGCTTTCCTCGATCCTCCGAGGACGTTCGACCTCCGGCGTCTTGGACTAGTCCTCGCGCCTTACCTCGGCATTACGATCTTCTACTTCATAGTCCGCACGCATGTCCTCCGCGGCCTGATGGCGACCGTAACCCCAACATCCTTGCTCGACATGGCGCGAACGTGGCCGAGCATCCTTTGGTTTTACGAGCGTCACTTGATCCTGCCCATGCACACCAGCATTCTCTACGACTACGATCTCGTCGAGCGTGCAAACTTGGCGGCGTTCTGGCTTCCCCTGACTGCGGTGCTGGCAAGCTGTGCGATCGCAGCCGTCTTTCTATGGAAGCGCCGCACCCCCGCTGTGGCAGCGGCGCTGCTCCTCCTTGTGCCGCCCATTCTTCTCGTCCTCAACTTCCGCGTCTTCTATTGGGGAGACTTGGTTCACGACCGTTATCTGTACACGCCTTCGGCAGGTTTTTGTATCCTGGCTGCGATCGCTTTATTGCAGGCTGGCGAGTCGGCCTCCAAGGCGATCAGCCCGGCCGTGCAGCAATTCCTGTGTGCCGGTTTATTGTGCGCCCTTGCTCTAACCACCGTGGCCGAAGCCCAGCCCTGGAGAAACAATCTCTCGTTGCTGGCCAATGCCGCCAAGGTCGCACCTCGCAACATCGGCGCACAAATCCTGCTCGGCGAAGAACTCGAATCGCGCAACAATCTAGCCGAGGCCAAAATCTCCTATCAACGCGCTCTGCAGTTGACTCCCGATTGGGGCCCGGCCTGGTTCGCATACGGTCGCACGCTCCTGCTTACCGGCGACGCCAATGGAGCAATCCAAAGCCTCCAGCGCGCAATCACGTTAGACGACACTCCAATCGCCGAAGTCTGGCTGGCGTTGGCGATCGATAAGGCAGGCCGGCACGACGAAGCGCGCGCTCTCCTCGCCCGGACTTTCGCTAAAGACCCATCGATGATGCAAGCGGCCATCGATGTTCAGAAAAAAGAACTCGCCGCCAGCTCTCGATAGATTCGCACCGCCGACCCAAACCTTCCACCCAGGAGTATTAG
>JBAWBE010000250.1:0-2659 GCA_049589635.1 Terriglobales bacterium | reverse complement strand
GATGCTGCTCGTAGGAGCAGACAATTTTCCTTTTCCAATCCCCCTGAAAAAGAATGCGAGCGGGCGGTGGTTCTTCGATACGGCAGCGGGCAAGGATGAGATTCTTTCTCGCCGTATTGGTCGGAACGAGTTGGCGGTCATCGACATCTGTGGCGCGTTGGCCGACGCCCAGGCCGAGTATTTCTCCCAGCGTCATGATGGCGGTAACGCGAAGCAATACGCCGTGAAGTTCATCAGCGACTCTGGCCAGCAGAACGGGCTGTATTGGGAGTCGCCAGAGGGCCAGCCTAGAAGTCCGCTCGGGCCGATGGCGGCTTACGCCACCGACGAAGGTTATAAGGTAAAGGCAGATTCGCACGCAGCTTTCCACGGGTACCACTTTCGTATGCTAAAGAAACAAGGTAGTCACGCCCCCGGCGGCGCGAAGGACTACGTGGTCGATGGAAAAATGGTTGGCGGATTCGCTTTCGTCGCCTATCCGGCGGAGTACGGAAATTCCGGAGTGATGACCTTCATCATCAACCAGGATGGCGTGTTGCTGCAGAAGGATCTGGGGAAGACCACGACAGAAACCGCAACCGCAATGACCGAGTTTGATCCGGACAACACATGGAGTCCGGTCGGCGAATAATCAGGAGCAGTATAGCTGGGAGGAGAGTTATGTTTGGAAGGCACACATTCAACTCCATGCGATTAGCTTTACTCTGTTTCTTAGCGTCTGCTGCGCTCCCCTCCTAAGCCGGGAGCCACTTCCTGTTTTCGCGGTGACGCCGGAAGAAAGCAAGATTACTTTTAACGTGAAAGCGTCAGTGGCTCTGGAGGGTACTTTCGACAAGTGGGACGCCGCCATGACGTTCACGTCCCCAGATGTCACGACCAGGCGTTTTGGACATCAAGATTCAGGCCGACAGCGTGAACACCGGAAGTGGCATGAAGGACGGCAACCTGTCATCGAGATCAACCGAAGCTTCGTGAATCGGACGAGACATTTTGGAGCCGCAGGCATTTTGCTAAATGATATATCAGTACTGTCAAGATATACTCAGTAGGAAATGTTATTTAGATAGCTTCACGGCTTGGGCCGCTTAAGGCATCCGAAGCAATAAACCAGTAGAGCATTGGCCGTCGCTCAAGCGGTACACCTTATAGCTCGCTATTAGGGCCCAAATTGGCCCGCTGTTCAGGTAGATCCCCAAGCGGATCTTCAATAGACCTAGCTAGGAGCTTCTCCACCTTGCCGATTCGCCGTTCCAGGTCCGTAGTCTCAATCGCCCGTAACTGCAAATTCAGGAGCGGTGCGAGGCCGGCCGCAATCCTAGGAGCCAGATTTCCGGCATAAATCGGCGATCAGCTGCGCGACGGCGTCGCGGACTGCCGTTGCGGTCTCAAGTTTGGGTAGCGGGGCGGACGGCTCAGCGGGGGCCGAGTGAGTCTTTCTTCCTCCGATTCGCCCAAGTTCAGAGGCTTTATTAGGAATGGCATGAAAAAAGCAAAGGCCGCCTGTTGCAGCGGCGGACTGGCAAGGCTTTGCGACTCAGGCGCTTTGAGCCAGAGTGGTCAACCACCTGTACTACCTGCCTTTCTCTTTCGACCGTCCTACTAGAAGTTGAAGGTATCGTGAGCCTTCTCGCTCGTACTCATGGATCCCGCCTCGCAGGAACAATTCGCAAATTTGTGCCACACTTCGGCTCTCTTTTCTTGCGATCTGCGAAAGGGCGGTCTTGACTTCGCTAGTTACTCTGAACCCAATCCGTTCATCCTTTGCTGTCATAGCTTGCGTGAATTTTAGACCTTTTCATCCAAAGGCCGGTAAAAAATTGTTGGACAGAGTATTAAACGTGGTACACTGTTGAACATGGTTGCCCGTTGTGCACCTTCCGCCAACACAGGAGCTTTATGAACCCCAAACCCCGTGCCAACGAAGCAGCGTTAGTGAGGCAAAACCTCCGCTTCGCCAAAAGATTCATATCTTCGCCCTTATCGCCTGTCTTGCTCGAGCAGTTGCGCGAACTCAGCCGCAACTTTTCACTCTCGCTAAGGTGCGGAGACATCATTCTTCTGAAGGGTGCTTGGTACGTGACCCACGCTGGATTGATCCGCTTGGCTAAGCGTTGTCGTTGCTCTGGAATGCAGGTCCAACCGGTTCGTCAATTGTCGGATCAGGCAAGTTGCCGCTACACCTTCCGAGCTACAGTTTACAAATCTGCTCGTTGTCGCGGCTTTGTTGGATACGGCGACGCCGATCCTTCCAATGTTTCCTTCCTTGTTCACGGCGCCGAAATGCGCGTCGCGGAAACACGGGCTGTCAACCGCGCTCTTCGCAAGGCCTACGGGGTCGGTATCTGTTCGGCCGAGGAGATTGGTTCCCTCGCCGAGCAATCGCAAATGGCCCGGGATGAGGGGGAGGTTCCACCCCAACCTGCTATCCGAAACCAAAACTACAGCGCCCCCAAGGTTCGCGATCGCCTTTGCCAGATTATTCGGCACTATCAACTCGACGGCACTCTAGTAAAGTCCTACGCCACCGATTTCTGCGCAGTCAAAACTCTCCGCGATGCTACTCGCGACCAAGTCGAGAACTTCGTCCAGCACTTGGCCGACTGGGCGGAAAAAGACCGTAATGCTCTGCTTTGTCAACTCAACGGTTATTTGAGCCAGA
>JBAWBE010000249.1:0-6846 GCA_049589635.1 Terriglobales bacterium | reverse complement strand
CTCCAAGAAGGATCTCGACGCTTACCTGAACTCGATTGAAGAGGCGAAGAAGCGCGATCACCGCGTGCTGGGCAAGCAGCTGGATCTATTTTCCATTCAGGAACTGGCCGGGCCGGGGCTGATCTTCTGGCATCCGAAGGGCGGGATCATTCGCAAAGAAATGGAAGATTGGATGCGCGAGCAGTACGTAAAGCGTGGATATTCGCTGGTATACACGCCGCACGTAATGCGCAAACAGCTGTGGCAGACTTCTGGCCACGAGGGTTATTACGCGCAGAACATGTTCGACGCGATGGAACTGGATGACGCCGAGTATCGGCTAAAGCCGATGAACTGTCCGGGGCACATTCTGATTTATAAAGACTCGCTGCGGTCGTATCGCGATTTGCCGGTGCGGCTGGGCGAGCTGGGAACGGTATACCGGTATGAGCGGTCGGGAGTGATGCATGGCTTGCTGCGCGTTCGCGGCTTTACGCAGGATGATGCGCATATTTTCTGTACTCCCGAACAGATTGAGAAAGAGATTGCCGATTGCGTGGAATTTGCACGCGACGTCCTACGGGATTTTGGTTTCGACAAGTTTCAAACTGAGCTTTCGACGTGGGATCCGAACGACCGTAAGAACTTTGTCGGCAGCGAAGAGCAGTGGAATCGGGCGACGCGTTCGCTTGAAAAAGTTTTGCAGGAATTGAATATCGAGTTCAAGGTGATTCCAGGTGAGGCGGCCTTCTACGGCCCGAAGATCGACATCAAGCTGGTGGATGCGATCGGGCGACTGTGGCAGCTTTCGACTGTGCAGTTTGACTTCAATCTGCCGCAGCGGTTTGATCTTGAATATGTCGCTGAGGATGGAACGCGCAAACAGCCGGTCATGGTGCATCGCGCGCTGTATGGGTCGGTGGAGCGCTTCTTTGGAGTGCTGATTGAGCACTACGCCGGCGCATTTCCGGTGTGGCTATCGCCCGTTCAGGCGGTAATGATTCCGATCGCGGAACGCCACGTGGAGTACGCAAAGAAAGTTGCCGCGCAGTTGCGCGCGGTCGGCGTGCGCGTGGAGGTGGATGCTCGCAATGAGAAGATGAACGCGAAGATTCGTGAGCATGCCATGCAGAAGGTTCCGTTTCTGCTGGTCGTCGGAGATAAGGAAGCCGAAGCGGGGAAAGTGAATGTGCGGACTCGGGGGAAAGAAAAGACCGAGGATATGGCGGCTGGGGAGTTTGTGGGCAAGATTCGTGGGTTGATTGCGGAGAAGAAGGCAGATCTGTGACGAGGCGAGAGATCCCGCTTGTCTCGCCCCCCGAAATTCCAATACCCAGACGTGCTGAAGCCAAGGTCTGTACCATGAAAATCTAACATTGACCGTTAGATTCTCATGGCAGGGAACTCCTGTCCCTTCCTTGAGCACCCCCGAACGCCTGTGTTAGCATCACTGTTTTCGCAGGCGACGTTGGGCCGGCTTGCACCTGTCCTCATCTCTTCCGGGCCGTAGCACATCTTCCCGAAAGCCTGCCGAAGGAGACGACCGTGAAAGTTTACGAAGGAGCGAATCTCCGCAACCTTGCCTTGATCGGGCATGGCCATGCGGGCAAGACAACCCTGGTGTCGGCCATGCTCCAGACGGCCGGCGCCACTCAGCGTTTCGGGCATGTGGACGACGGGACCGCGACGACCGATTACGATGAAGAAGAAATTTCCCGCAAAATGTCGATTTCGACGGGTCTGGCGTGCGTGGAGTGGGGTAAGACGAAGCTGAACCTACTGGATACGCCGGGGTTCAACATGTTTGTCCACGAGGCGAAGATGGTGCTGCCGGTGGTGGATGCGTCGCTGGTCGTGGTCGACGGCGTGGCGGGTGTTGAAGTAGTCACCGAGCGGGTTTGGGCGTACTGCGAGGAAATCGGCCTCCCGCGGATGATCGTGGTGAATCGGATGGATCGTGAACGAGCCAACGCCGAGCGCGTGCTCGAATCACTGACGGCAGCATTTGGCCGGGCCGTTACCCCACTGCAACTTCCGATTGGCAGCGAGAAGAATCTGTCCGGGATCGTCGACCTGGTGCGGATGAAGGCTTACACGTACGACATGGGTGGCAGCGGCAAGGGAAAAGAAGGGCCGATACCGGCGTGCATGGCCGACGCAGCGAAAGAAGCGCACGAGAAGTTGGTTGAGCTCGTTGCCGAGGGCAAAGACGAGCTGATGGAAGAGTACTTCGAAAAGGGAACGATTCCGGAAGAAGACCTGGTGCCGGCGCTACATGAGGCGATTCGTGAGGATAAACTTTTCCCTGTGCTGTTTACCTCGGGCCTCGGCAACATTGGCGTCGACGAATTGATGGACTTCATTGTCGACTACACGCCGGCGGCGAGCGAGCACCATGCGGTTACGGGGCAACCGGGCAGCAATGGAACTCCGGCCGCCCGTCAGATAACAGACAATGAACCGGCCTCCGTATTTGTGTTCAAAACAGTGTCGGACGCGTTTGCCGGGCGCATTTCTTATTTCAAAGTTTTCTCCGGTGTGTTGAAGAACGACGCCACGCTGCAGAATTTCAATCGCAACACGGCTGAGAAATTCGCGCACATCTGGGTGATGCAGGGCAAACAGACGATTCCAATTCCGGAGCTGCATGCCGGAGATATCGGCGCAGTCGCCAAGCTGAAGGAGACACTTACGGGCGATACGCTGGGCGACAAGGCAGCGCCAATTCAGTACCCGCCGGTGAAGCTGCCAGAGCCGGCGATCACTTTTGCCATTGAGCCGAAGACGCGGTCTGACGAAGACAAACTCGGCGTCGGATTGCACAAGCTGATGGAAGAGGATGCCATGCTGCGCTTCTTCCGCGATCCGCAGACGAAGGAATTTTTGATTGCAGGCACCGGTCAGCAGCACATTGAGGTCGTGGTCTCGAAGATGAAGAAGCGGTACCACGCCGAGGTGGTGCTGAAAGCGCCGAAGGTCCCGTATCGCGAGACGATTCGCGGCAAAGCGGATGTGCAGGGCCGGCACAAGAAACAGACCGGCGGACACGGGCAGTATGGCGATTGCAAGATCAAGATGGAGCCTCTGCCGCGGGGTGGGGAGTTCGAGTTCGTCAACGACATTTTCGGCGGGGCGATTCCCAAGAACTATATTGCCCCTGTCGAAAAGGGAATCAAGGACGCCGCTGCGCGCGGCTATCTCGCCGGATTTCCAATGGTCGATTTCCGGGTCATACTCTACGACGGGTCGTATCACGATGTGGATTCGAACGATTTGTCATTCCAGATGGCGGGACGCATCGCTTTCAAGAAGGCGATGGAGGTGGCCAAGCCGACGCTGCTCGAGCCGATCATGCACATTGAGATAACCGTCCCCGACGAATTCGCGGGGGGGATCATGGGAGACCTGAACAGCCGGCGCGGGCGCATTCAGGGCATGGACAACAAGGGTGGCAACACGATCGTGAAGGCCGAGGCTCCGATGGCGGAAATGTTGACCTATGGAGTGGACCTTACTTCCATGACACAGGGCCGGGGCAGCTTCAATATGGAGATGCACCACTACGACGTCGTTCCGGCGCAGCTGCAGGAGAAGATTATTGAGAAGGCGAAGGCGCTGCGCGGCGAGGTGAAGGAAGAGGAAGAGTAGAACGGTGTCAGAAAGGTGCATTGGGCGGCCTTTGGCCGCCCTTCGTTTTTTGGATGAGTGTTGGAGAGTGCCGCGGAGTCGCAAAAAGTTTTTTCTGGCAGCCCTATTCTGGCGTACCATTCCTGTTTCCGAGGAGGCCCACATGTTCAGGCGGAATCCCCCAGTGCCTTGCCGCTTCTCCGCCACAACGTTTGTGCTATTGCTTTCACTTTTCCCAATGGTGCTGTCAAATTCCGCAATGGCTCAACCAGCAAAAAGCGTGACTCTGGAATTGGATCATGTCTCGGTCTGTGGCTCGAACCTCGATCCGCTTCGCCAGATGTTCACGGACATTGGATTGGCTCCTGATTTTGGCGGACCACATGGCAATGGCGTGACTCAGATGGCTGGCATCGGCTTCGACGACGGTACTTATATTGAGCTGATCGCGCCGGTGAAGGCGGGCGTAACGACTGGCTCGGAATGGGCCAAGTTCATGGGAGAAGATGCCGTCACGTGCGCGTGGGCGGTCGGCACGAACGTTCTGCTCCAGGAAGTGGATCGACTGAAGAAGGCCGGGATCGCGGTGACGGCTCCGGAACATGGCAGTCGAAAACGCCCGGATGGCATGTCAATCGAGTGGAGTACCGCTGAGGTTGGCACAGGTTCGCGCGGGTCGGTGCTGCCGTTTGCTATTGAGGACGAGACCCCCCGCGCGTGGCGTGTGCAGACTTCGGCGAGCACGCAGGGCGCTCCGGTTTCGGGAGTGGAGAATGTCGTGGTGGGTGTTGCGAATCTCGATGCCTCGATTGCGTTGTTTCGCAAGGCATACGGATGGACTGAGCCGATCATCGAAACCCAAAAGGAGTGGGGAAAGATGGCGTACTTTCCCGGAGAGCCGGTGATTCTGGTGTCGGGTGGAGGATGGATATCGGAGCGGATCGCGAAGTTTGGGGAATCGCCGGTTGCGATAATCCTGGCCGCACGCGATTTTCCGACGGCGGTCAAGAAGTACAAACTTGGCGGAACGAAGACCTGGTTCGGACAGAAGGTCGCATGGTTTGACGCGGGGAAGCTCAAGGGCGTGCGACTGGGAGTGATTGGGCAGTAGGACCGTCAGTTGCTTTGCTGCGCTGATGGCGGAGAGGCGTCTGCCCCTCCACAATCTCACATCTGCTAACATCTCGCTGAGTGGCTCTCGCTAAACACAATCCCAACTTGCCGATGAAAGACCGACTCGTATCGGCTGCTCCCGTCGAGGACGATTCGTCGTTTGAGCTGAAGCTGCGGCCGCAACGGCTGGCGGAGTTTATCGGGCAGGCGAAGGTCAAAGAGAATCTGGACGTCGCAATTCAAGCGGCGAAGTCGCGCGGTGAGGCGCTCGATCACGTGCTGCTTTATGGGCCTCCCGGACTTGGCAAGACTACGCTGGCTACCATCATCGCGAACGAACTCGCCGTTGCATTCCAGCAGACTTCAGGGCCTACGTTGCAGATCAAGGGTGAGTTGACGGCCATTCTTACCAATCTCCGGGAGCGGCAGGCGCTGTTCATCGACGAAGTGCACCGCTTGCAGCCCGCGCTGGAAGAGATTCTTTACTCGGCGCTTGAGGACTACAGGCTCGACATCATGATCGGGCAGGGGCCGTCGGCGCGCACGCATACGATGGACGTGAAGCCATTTACGTTCATCGGAGCGACTACACGCGCCGGGCTGCTCTCAGCGCCGCTGCGTTCGCGATTCGGGCTGCTGCTGCGCCTTGAGTTTTACACGAATGACGATCTGAGGATTATTCTTGAGCGTTCGGCGGAAATCCTGGGTGTGAAAATTGATCGCGCTGGGGCGGATGAGATCGCCGGCCGGTCGCGGGGGACGCCGCGCATTGCGAATCGGCTACTGCGGCGTGTGCGTGATTATGCGCAGGTGCGCGCTGCGGGTCAGATCGATCAGGCTACCGCCAAGGCCGCGCTTTCGATGCTGGAAGTGGATCAGCATGGCTTTGATGACATTGATCGCAAGCTGCTCCTGACGATCATTGAAAAATATCAGGGCGGGCCGGTGGGCGTGAATACGCTAGCCGCGGCACTGGCGGAAGAGCCCGATGCGATTGAGGAGATCTACGAGCCGTTTCTGATGCAGATTGGGTTTTTGAATCGCACGCCGCGCGGGCGCGTGGCTACGCAGCTTGCTTACGAACATTTTGGAATTACGCCGAATCGGCGGCAGAGTTCGCTTTTTTGAATAGGAGGCTGGATTTTGACTGGGACGACGGGCAAGACGACGAAGGAAGTGATTTCAACCGAGGGCGCCCCAAAGGCAATTGGCCCCTACTCGCAGGCGATTCGCGCTGGAGGATTACTTTTTACTTCGGGGCAGGTGGCGATTGATCCCGCTACGCAACAAGTCGTCGCTGGTGACGTCTCGGCGCAGACGGATCGCGTGCTGAAGAATGTTTCGGCAATTCTCCAAGCCTCGGGCAGCAGTCTGGACCAGGTTGTGCGGTGTACCGTCTTCCTTAAAAACATGGGAGATTTCGGCGCGATGAATGAAGTTTATGGGAAATACTTCAACCAGGCTCCGCCGGCACGGTCTACGGTGGAGGTGGCGCGGCTTCCGAAGGATGTGCTGGTTGAGATCGACGCTATCGCGCTCGTCTGAGACTTCATCAGACACAGCAAGAGAGCTTAATCCCGCTGGGTACATAGAGGGACACGGGGGAAGTTGTCCGGCTCGGCTTTGCACATTTACCCTCTCCTGCACAATAACTTACCTCCCTGCACAAAAACTCACCACTTAGCTAGTTTTGTAAATTCTCGCTGGTTTCCGCAGTTCAAACTCTTTCTTGCACTTCGGGCAGATCATCGTCCACTCGCCCGTCCGCAGATATTCTTTCGGAGGCATTGAGTACCCGCAGTGCGTACAGGTTTCATTGAAGTCATACTTCGGAGGCTCCTTAGCCTTTCGCATTCCAGTCCCTCATAATTTCCATCTCGACTGAGTTACTCACCCCGACTCGCCCTCCCGGAAACCGAGTTATCCACAGCTCCCTAAGAAATTAACTCTTGAACTCAAGACACGTTTTGATGTATGTATGCGGTCGTACCATCCGCGAGTCTCAGGAGAGACGCGACAGGCTCCCATGCTTGTCGTGCTGAGCTTAGTGGCATAGTAGAACATTGCCCCGTTCCTTGCGTTTCCCTTCTAGGGGGCAAAAAAGTGACAGCGCTATAAGTGTGTCTC
>JBAWBE010000248.1:0-3562 GCA_049589635.1 Terriglobales bacterium | reverse complement strand
CGGCTTGGCCAATCACGCGAGGAAGGCCCGCCCAAGCTCCGTTACTTATCACCACGCAAAAAGTCCCGAACACAAAGCCCCACCGATAGCGCTTGAGATAGGGCAGGAGCGGACGCATGCTGCGAGGGATCATGTGGTTGATGTAGATGAAATTTTATCAGGCAGGGTTCAGTTTCGCAGGGCAGACGGCTCGAGGCCGGAAGAGATTAGGCGATATCTATCTCGCGCTCATCCTCGTAGGGCCGATCTCAGTAGAGGCGCTTCAGTCGCCTTGGACGGAAAGAGGCTCAGGTTCGTAGCGTGGCCGCGAAGTGGACGGAAATAAGTCTCGCCCGAAGGCGATTGCACCTACGGTCGCAAGAACCATCCCCCACGCGATGAAAAATATCCAACCTAGATCTAAGACAAATACTTGCACCATATCCATAATAATTTCCCTTGGCCTGAGCGGGAGAAAAGTGGATCGGAAGCTAACTCACGCCGCGAGTGAATCCGATCCAGCAAGTTATCTGCCCGGTATCTTACTCTTGGTCTTGCGTAGCAGCCGGAGCGTTCTGCATCCGTTGCTGCATGCGCGCTGCCCGATTGGCCTCGAATTCCTTCAGCTTGCTCTGCTGATCGGGCGTCAGCATTTGGTACAGTTCGTTGTGAACGCGGGTTTGCTCCACCTTCAGCTGAACCAGAGTCTGTGCCTGCTGCGAAACCAGCGATTGCACCTTGGCTGCATCGAAGGTGCCTTCCTCATACTGCTTGAGTTGCTGGTCCAGTTGGTGTAGCTGCTGCATCAGCGGCTGAATCGTGGGCCGTTCTTTTTGGAGAGTAGCCTTCATCTGGGCCTTCTGTTCGTCGGTCACACCCAGGTACTTGGCATAAAACTGGATCATGTGGCCATCCATGCCAAGTGGGCCGCGCATTCCAGCATGCATCGGTGGCGGAGTCGTGTCCGCGGTTTGCGATCTTGCGACTACACTGCCCAACAAAACAGCCAGAGCCGCAACCATAAAGCGAAGACCAATCGATTTCATAAACATCCTTCCTTCAAACCGGCCCTGCAAGGACTTCTTTCAGGAACGCGGCGCTTTTGCGTACAATCATAGGAACACGATTGCGGGCGAAAAGTAGTAAAACGTGAGTAAAGGCGAGTAAAGTTTTGTCATTGGCAAACTTCCGAGTTTTGACAATTCTTTACCGGAACTGCCAGTTGCATGGTGCACAATGAGAACCGGAAACATGGAACGCATTCTGGTTATCGACGATGACGTTGAACTGTGCACGCTGGTGGGCGAATACCTGCAGGCGGAAGGTTTCGTCGTGGAAGCCGCGCACGATGGAGAGAGTGGCCTGCAGCAGGCCAGCGGAGGCGGTTACTTGCTGGTAGTGCTGGATGTCATGCTCCCCGGGATCAATGGTTTTGAGGTGCTGCGCCGCATTCGAGCGACTTCGCGCCTGCCCGTGCTGCTGCTCACGGCTCGAGGAGAAGATGTGGATCGGATTGTTGGCCTCGAGATTGGCGCTGACGATTATCTGCCGAAGCCTTTCAACCCTCGGGAACTGGTTGCGCGCATTCGAGCTGTCCTGCGCCGCACCCGAGGAGATAAATCTTCTCCGGCCGCTCCTGACGTTGTGCGCGTGGGCGAGATTGAACTGGACCCGGCCACTCGCAGCGTGAGTCGCGATGGCCATCCCGTGGAACTAACCTCGGTGGAATTCAATTTGTTGGAAGTGTTGTTGCGCGAAGCCGGACGCGTCGTTCCACGCGAGCGCCTGGTGAATGCCGTGCTCAGCCGCAAGTTCTCGCCCTTTGATCGCAGCATCGACATGCACGTCAGCAAAGTTCGGAAGAAGCTTGGGGATACCGACAACGACGAACACATCAAGACGATTCGAGGCGTGGGTTACATTTTTGCCCGTCCGCGGGAAAACGCTGGAGAAAAGGCAAAAGTAAAAACCTCGTCATGAAGCTCTTCCTCAAAATTTTTCTATCGTTCTGGGTGGCGCAGGCATTGTTCATCGTGCTGGCGATCTTGGTCACTCTTGCGTTTCGCCCGCGTAGCGCCACTTGGGAAGCGCTACGCACCACCGCCATGAACGATGCGGTTAACGCTTATGAAGAGGGCGGGAGTACGCAACTCCGCCAGTATCTGGATAATCTTGATGCGACCCAGCATGTGCGCGCTTACCTTTTCGACGAGCATGGGGAAGAAGTTTCGCATCGCGGCGCGCCCGATTGGGCAATACGTATCGCCTCGGGCGGAGCCCGCTCGCCCCGTGACGGAATTGTTTTTCCGCCGCCTCCCGTGCAGCGCGATTCGCGTGCCTCCTCCGATGGAAAACATCGCTACACGCTGGTGATGGGCCTGCCCCCCGGGCCGCGTGTGTTTTTTGGACCACGAGGTATGCCGGTTCCGGGATTGATCATCGCCGTACTGTCTTCGGGATTGGTTTGTTATTTTCTGGCGTGGTATATGACTAAGCCGGTGGCTCGCTTACGCGCCGCCACGCAACTGCTCGCGGCGGGAGATCTGACGGCGCGGGCGGGAAATCCGAAGAGCCGCCGCCACGACGAGATTGCGGGCCTGGTGCGGGATTTCGATACCATGGCCGGCCGGCTGGAAACGCTGGTGAAGGCGCAGTCCCGCCTGCTCAATGACATTTCGCACGAGTTGCGTTCTCCGCTGGCGCGCTTGAATGTCGCGCTCGGACTGGCACGGCAGCGCTCCGGACCGGAGAGCGCCACCATGCTGGAGCGCATCGAACTGGAGGCCAGCCGCCTCAACGAGCTAATCGGCCGCTTGCTCACGCTCGCGCGCCTGGAAGATGGCGAGCAGCGCGTGCCACCCACTCCGGTTCTTCTGGAGGAAGTGGTGCTGAACGTGGCGGAAGATGCCGAGTTCGAAGCGCAGGCGCGACATTGTCACGTACGCAGCGACCTTCCTCCCGGGACTTGGGAAGTGCGAGGCCAGGCATCTTTGTTACACAGCGCCATCGAGAATGTGGTGCGGAATGCTATACGCTACACTCGCGAGGGTACAACGGTCGAGATCCATCTGGAGAAGTCCGAATCCTCCAATGGTGCGGAAGCGGTAGTGAGCGTCACCGATTGCGGATCGGGAGTTCCTCCGGATGCGCTGGAGAAACTATTTCAACCGTTTTACCGGCTGGACGATGATCGCGGTCGCCAGACCGGGGGAGTTGGACTGGGCCTGGCCATTACCGAGAGGGCGGTGCGTTTTCACGGAGGGCGAGTGGCAGCTTTCAATCGCGCCGAAGGCGGATTGCTGGTAGAAATTCATCTGCCTCTACTGCCGAGCAGCCGCGCCGCGATTCCTCTCCAACCGATTCCTGCAGCGCAAGAGGCTTAGCCGAACCTGAAGACAGCGCTCAATCGCTGACCAAGCGCGGCGGCACAGTCCCTCAGGCAACTCCCGGCCGCTTCTTCGGTTCCAATGAGACGTGGCGGGGTTTGCTCTTCCCGCGCATTCCTGATACATAAATGGATGGCAATCCACGCCTTTGCAAAGCGTTCCGCCCGGTCAGGCAGCCGGGGAGCGCGGAAGCACGT
>JBAWBE010000247.1:0-2490 GCA_049589635.1 Terriglobales bacterium | reverse complement strand
GCCTTCAGGATGTCAACTCGGATCAGCAGAATGGTGGCCTGCAAACCTATCTCACCTACGATCGAGTGGCCGCCGCCCAGCTCGCGTTCAGTCCGCAGCAGCTCGATTCCACGCTATACAGCGCCTTCGGCCAGGAGGAGACCTCCGTCATCTTCGAGCCGCTCAATCAGTACTACGTCATCCTCGAAGTCGCGCCGCCCTACTGGCAATCGCCCGCCGGTCTCAAAGATATCTATCTTCCCAACGGCAACGGCAATGTTCCTCTATCCAAGGTCGTCTCGATAAAAACCAACACGGCGCCGCTCTCCGTAGCTCACTCAGGCTTGTTCCCGTCGGTAACTGTCTCGTTCAACCTTGCGCCCGGTCTCGCCCTCAGCGATGCAACGCGCATGATCACGCAAATGCAGGATAAGCTCGGCACCCCCTCCACCATCCACGGCTATTTCGCAGGCACCCTCCAGGCATATCAGGATTCATTGAGCACCCAATGGATCCTCGTCACCGTCGCCCTCCTTGCCGTCTACATTGTGCTCGGCGTTCTCTATGAAAGCTTGGTTCACCCGCTAACCATCATCTCCACGCTACCCTCCGCCAGCGTAGGAGCGATGCTGGCGCTGATGATCTTTCATAACGACCTGAACGTAATTTCGATCATCGGCATCGTCTTGCTGATCGGCATCGTCAAAAAGAATGCCATCATGATGATCGACTTCGCGCTGCAAGCCGAGCGCGAGCAAGGCATGAGCACCTATGACGCGATCTTCACCGCCTGCCTGCTGCGCTTCCGGCCTATTTTGATGACGACCATGGCCGCGCTTTTCGGCGCACTTCCGCTGGCCTTCGGCACCGGCACAGGTTCCGAATTGCGCCGACCGCTCGGCCTCTCCATAGTCGGCGGGTTAATCGTCAGCCAGTTGCTGACGCTCTACACAACGCCTGTCGTCTACTTATTTATGGACCGTCTGCGCCTCCGCATTCTGGGCCAGGAGCACGACACACTGAATTCGCTGAATGGCGCAGCCGGAGAAGGCACCGCATGAGAGTAGGTAAAAACAAAGTGAAGATGAATTCCGAAAGAATCGCGGCGATCCTTCCTAGAATCGTGCTCACCGGATTGCTCTGTCTCGGCCTCGGAGCCTGCACCGTAGGCCCCCACTATCACAAGCCCTCCGCCACAACCCCGGCAGCCCCCAACTACAAAGAGTCCCCGGTCAATTTCCAGGATGCCGACGGCTGGAAAGTAGCCTCGCCGCAAGACGCCATGCTTCACGGCAACTGGTGGGAAATTTTCAATCAGCCCGAGCTCAACGATCTCGAATCGCAATTAAATATCAACAACCAAAACATCAAAGTCTTCTTCGAAAACTATCTGGCCGCCCGCGCCCAGATCCGCGAAGCGCGCGCGCAGTACTACCCAACCGCCACCGTAGGAGCCTCCGCCACGCGCTCGCACACGGCAGGCACCGCCAGCAGTAGCTCCGGCCCAACCAGCGGAGGCACGTTCTCCGAATTCCAGATCCCTGCGGACATCACCTGGGCTCCCGACCTTTTCGGCCGGGTCCGCAACACGGTCCGCGAATTCCAGGCTAACGCGCAAGTCAGCGCCGCCGACCTGGAAAACGAGCGCCTGCTGGAACAAGCGACCCTAGCCGAGACCTATTTCGAAATCCGTGGACAAGACGCCCTGCAAGCAGTGCTCGACGCCACTGTCAAGGCCGACGCCGACCTAGTAGATCTGGCGAAAGCCCGCTACGACGTAGGCACCGACACCGAAGTCTCCGTCCAGCAAGCCATTCAAACGCTCGAAAGCGCGCGCGCCGCCGCCACCAACGTCGGAGTCCTTCGCTCGCAATACGAGCACGCGATCGCCACTCTTCTCGGCAAAGCCGCGACCGACTTCACCATGCCGGCGCAGCCGCTGACCGTGCAACCGCCCGCAATTCCCGCGGGAACGCCATCGCAACTCCTGGAGCGCCGCCCCGACATCGCGGCCGCCGAACGTCAGATGGCTTCCGCCAACGCCGTCATTGGTATCGGCTACGCCGCCTACTACCCCACTCTCACCCTCAGCGCCAGCGGCGGCTTCGCCTCTTCCGCCATCAGCAAGCTTCTCAACGCCAGCAGCCGCGTCTGGTCCATAGGGCCGTCGGTCTCCGAAACCGTCTTCGACGCCGGGCTTCGCCGCGCCACGATCGAGCAATACATTGCGACTTACAATGCGGACGTAGCCAGTTATCGTCAGACCGTTCTGACAGCATTCCAGCAGGTGGAAGATTATCTAGCACAAACCCGCCTGCTCTTTACGGAAATCCAGCAGGAACAAGCCGCAGTAACCGCCGCTCAAAAAGCGTATGACCTGGAAAAGTCGAGATACGACACCGGCCTCGATCCTTATTTGAACTTACTAACGACCCAGACAGCTCTGTTAGCGACACAGGAAACGTTAGTCAACTCACAGATCCAGCAGATGGCTGGCGCGGTATTGTTAGT
>JBAWBE010000246.1:0-2616 GCA_049589635.1 Terriglobales bacterium | reverse complement strand
AGGCCTCGTCAAGTATGGCGAGCGCCCGCTCTATCGATCCGCTATCCGCTAACGCCTCAGCCAGCAGGCCAGTTAGGTAAGGTCGAAGCAGTTCTGCTCCGGTAGCCCAATAGGCCTCCATTCCCTGGCTCATCTGCGCTATTCCTTCATCTGCTTTTCCTTGCTTAACCAATACCCAGCCCAGCAGGATAGTTTGAAAGGCCGACCAGAATGGAAATCCGTTTTCAATAGCTACGCCCAAGCTCGCGTCCGCTAAATCCTGGGTCAATTTCTCCTCCCTCCGAAACTGATGGACTGCGGCCGCGATACCGCGGGCGTAAGCAAGGCTGTATGGGTGCGAGATCTGTTGGGCCAAACTGACCGCATCGCGGCTTCGCTTGAGAGCTTGATCTGGATAACCGGTAGCCTGCGAAGCCCAAGCCCAAAAGATGGACGAAGTCACCCCGGGGTCCTGCCCCGCATAGGAAAAAGCGAGGGAGCGATGTTGGTCCAGGTCATACAGGACGAGACTCCGTTCCAAGTGGTCGCGTGCGTCCGCGAAATCGCCCTGAAAAAAAAAGGCTAACCCAAGCGCGTTGCGAGCCTGCACTAGGAGAGCTTGGTCCTGCGCACTCTCGGCCAAACTGAGAAGATGTTTTCCAAGTGTAAGAGCCTTTTCGTGATCGGCTCGAACGACATAAAACGCAAACAGTCCGAAGACGACGACAGGGAGTTGCGAAGAGTTCTCTGCTCGCTGACACAATTCTCGCGCTCGATCGTATACTGTGCCCACTTCTGGAGCTGCGTAGCCTTTGGTGGCAATCAGGACCGGGCCAAGAGTCGTCAGCAAAGCAAGTTCAATTCCATATCGTTCCGGCGCGTCTGGCAATCTTTCGATCAATTCAAGTCCTCCATTTAGGTGAGCAATAGCCTCCTGATTAGCCGAACCCAGCGCAGCTCTCTGCCCCGCCTTGTGCCAGTAGGAGATTGCGGGAGCATCAAGCCCTGCCTCCGTGTAGTGATGCGCCAGGAGCTCAGGTTGTGTCTGTGCAGTATCCGCAAAGTTCTTCTCAAGTACGCGCGCCACCCGATCGTGCACTTGCTTTCGTTTGCTTTTGAGCAGCGCGTCGTATGCTGCATCCTGTATCAGCGCGTGCTTGAACGTATAGGTCGCCTCGGGCGGAATGCCGTTCGCGTAGATAAGTTCCGCGTTAGCCAACTTAGCCAGCGCCGCTTGCATATCGTTCTCTGGTATCTCGGAAACGGCGTGGAGTAGCTCGTAGGAAAATTCCCGCCCGATGACCGAGGCGATCTGCGCAATCTCTTTTGCCGGACCGAGCCGGTCGAGCCGTGCCATCAGTGAATCATGGAGAGTGGCCGGAATCTCATGGAGCGCAGGCGTCGCACCGCCCTTCTCAAGCACGGCGCGGGTTAACTCCTCGACGAACAGCGGCACTCCGCCCGTCCGCTCGACGACTTTTTCAATCGTCTCGACCGAGAGCGCGCTGTGCGCCACCACGCTGGCCACCAACTCGCGCACATGGGTAGCGCTCAAGCGATTCAGCGTTAATTGTGCGTGATGCGTCCGCAATGACCAGGGCGGGCGAAACTCGGGCCGAGCCGTACAGACCAACATCAATCGGGCCGTGGCTGCTTGCTCGATGAGCAATTGCATCAGCTCCAGTGAGGACGCGTCGAACCAATGCAAGTCTTCGACGGCCATCACGACCGATTGACCTGCGCCGAAAAGCCATCCGGCGAGTGTCGTCAGAAGCCGTTTGCGTTGTTGTTCGGGAGAGAGCAAAAGCGGCGGATACTTTTCGTCCACCTGAAGATTCAGCAGCGGGGCGATAAGCGGTACTGCCTCGGTGGGCTTCAAACCCGCCCGTTCCACATCTCTTTCCAACTCGCTTAGCTTCGCGGCGTCCGAATCGCCACGTTGAGCGAAGCCTTGTTGAAGCATGTCCGCGATTGGATACAAGGGCGTGTTCTGGAAATACGGCGAGCCGGCGCATTCGAGCCAGAGATGCGGGGCCTGGGCCAGCTGCTTGCGAAACTGGCGGACCAGGCGCGACTTGCCGATGCCCGCTTCACCCGAGATCAGCACCACCTGCCCGTCTCCATCGCTTGCGCGTTGCCAGCGACTCCACAAAAGGCGCGTTTCATCGTCACGTCCAACAAACGGCGTAAGACCGTGTACCATCGACGCAGCCAGACGATTTCGCACATCGCTCAGCCGCATGATTCGGTACAGCTCGACTGGTTCGGCGATTCCCTTGAGTCGATGGGCGCCGCGCTCCTCTACCACGAACAGGCCAGAAACCAGCCGATTAACGGCGGGAGTGACCATCACCGCGTCCGGATCGGCCGCCGACTGTACTCGCGCTGCGATGTTGGCAGCATCGCCGAAGAGTTCCGACTCGCTGCCGCCACCCTTCCCGATCACGACGTTGCCGGTATCGATACCGACGCGAACCGAGAGCTTGGGACGGTCACTTTTCACGTCTCGATTGTTTAGCGCGGCAATGCCCTCGAGTATCGCCAGTCCCGCGCGCACGGAACGTTCGGCATCATTGTCGTGCGCCTCGGGCCATCCGAAGTACGCCATCACGCCATCGCCAAGGTACTTCGCTACAT
>JBAWBE010000245.1:0-2555 GCA_049589635.1 Terriglobales bacterium | reverse complement strand
CAACGCAATCAGCGGAGAAACGACCACCACCGTCTTCCCCGAAACCACCGCCGGCAGCTGATAGCAAAGCGACTTGCCGCCCCCAGTAGGCATTACGGCGCACGAATCATGACCCGCCAGCAAACTGCGAATAATGCTTTCCTGTTTAGGCCGAAACGAGGAATACCCCCAATAGCGCCGCAAAGGCTCCAGCAAATCCATGCCCGAGTCGACTCGCGGAAAAACGCCATCAGCCATCAGAGATGATTTGTCAGCAGGGGCGCGAAGAGGTTCAGCAGGCACACAAGCAGTATATGAAACAACCGCCAACAAAGCCGTGACACAAACGACCCAAAAATGTGATGAAAATGTTGCCGCACAGTGTGGCGCGGGCGCCCTCGCCCGCGAAAAAGCATACGCCGAAAATGCTCCAGCAGTTCTGACGTGAACCGCGCGCGTCTGTGGTGAAATAGTCCTTAGGTCTCCATGCTCCTCGGCCTAATCTCCGACACCCACGGCCTACTCCGCCCCGAAGCCCTGGCAGGTCTCCAAGGCGTCGACCAAATCCTCCACGCCGGCGACATAGGAGCCCAAGCAATCCTCGATAAGCTGACCGAAATCGCCCCAGTAACCGCAGTCCGAGGCAACGTCGACACGCAAGCCTGGTCCGTCACCCTCGCGGAAACCGAACTACTAGAAGCCGAAGGCGTGACGATTTATATGCTTCATGATCGAGCGAAGCTGGACCTCAAGCCCGAAGCTGCGGGAATAGCCGCAGTAATCTACGGCCACAGCCACCAGCCCAAAATAGAGGAGAAAAACGGAGTGCTCTACATCAATCCAGGAAGCGCCGGCCCAAGAAGATTCAACCTGCCAATCAGCGTAGGAAAACTAGAAATCAAGAAAGGAAAACTAACCGCAGAAATAATCGAACTACATCCGTCCAGCAAAAAGTAGGTTGCTGAACGACCGAAGGGTGCCCCATTCTAAAATCGCGTTCTTTGCGATTTTAGGGTGGGGATTTTTCGAACAACAAAAATCGACCGGAAGACAATACGCGACCTACCCACCCGCAATCGCCCCAATCACGACAAACGGTTCCTTCCCCGCCGCGACCGCCTCCGGCAACAAGTCATCCGGAGCTGCATGCGACCAATCCTCCGCGCAAGCAAAGAATCTCAAAAACGCCCGCCGCTCCTTAGTCACATGATCCCGAATCGTCCCCCGCAGCATCGGATACCGCTCCTCCAAAGCATCCAGCACCGACCGCTGCGTAACCGCCCCACGAACGTCAAGCGTAACCTCACTCCCAACCTGCGCCAGCGTTCGAAGATGAAATGGCAGCACCACTCGGATCGAACCAGTGCTCGTCATGTCGAAGCCCGCATTCCTTCGTGTACCTTAGTGTCCTTAGTGGTTAAGGCAGTCCTCCGCAACCCGAAAACGAACCAGGTTTAACTGACGGCTGACGGCTGAAAGCTACACCGTCTGCACCTCCACCGAAAGCACCGCCGGCAAATCCCGAACAATCGGATTCCACGACTCCCCCGCATCCGCCGAGCAATAAACCTGTCCGCCGGTTGTCCCAAAATAAATCCCGCACGAATCCAGACGGTCCACGGCCATAGCATCCCGCAGCACATTCACATAGCAATCCTTTTGCGGAAGCCCGCGCGTCAGCGCCTCCCACTCATCCCCGCCCGACTTACTCCGATACACCCGCAACTTCCCCTCATGCACGTAATGCTCCGAGTCGCTCTTGATCGGCACCACATAAATGGTCTCCGGTTCATGCGCATGCACATCGATCACAAAGCCAAAATCCGTAGGCAAGTTCCCGCTAATCTCGCGCCACGAATCGCCGGCATCATCCGATCGCATCACATCCCAATGTTTCTGCATGAACATCAACCCCGGCTTCTGCGGACTCATCGCCACGTGATGCACGCAATGCCCAACCTCAGCCCGCGGATCCGGAATGTACTGCGAATAAAGCCCGCGATTAATCGGCTTCCAAGTCGCTCCTCCATCATCCGTCCGAAAAGCCCCCGCCGCCGAAATCGCAATCCACATCCTCTTCTCATTCGACGGATCAAGCACGACAGTATGCAAACACATTCCGCCCGCTCCCGGCTGCCACCCAGGTCCCGATCCATGCCCGCGCAATCCCGGCAGCTCCGCCCAATTCTTCCCACCATCCGTCGACTTGAACAAAGCCGCATCCTCCACGCCCGCATAAACCGTCTCAGCCTCAGTCAAAGAAGGCTCCAGATGCCAAACGCGTTTGAACTCCCACGGATGCTGCGTCCCGTCATACCACTGATGCGTAGTCAGAGGCGCGGTCGCGGCGTCATAAACAAACTTGTTACTCTCGGCCTTAGGAGGACCCGCCGCCGGCGCCGCTCCCGCCGGAGTCCCCGGCTGATGCCACGTCTTCCCCCCATCATCCGACCGCTGAATAATCTGTCCAAACCATCCGCTGGACTGCGAAGCATAAATCCGATCCGGATCAACGGGCGACCCCTTAACGTGATAAATCTCCCACCCAGCAAAGTGCGGGCCGCTGACATCCCACT
>JBAWBE010000244.1:0-1993 GCA_049589635.1 Terriglobales bacterium | reverse complement strand
GACCTGGTCGATGGCGCTCCGAAGCCGATCAAGGAAGGCGTCGGGAAAGACGAAGCCGAGACCATCAAGAAAAAGTTCACCGAGGCTGGAGCGACAGTCGAGGTTAAGTAAGCTTCGCTGGCGGGGCGGCGGGGTCGGTGTTGGAGGTCGTCTCAAACCGTTCCGTCGCCTGCCTGCAATTTTTTGACCGAACACTAGCTGAATCCAACACGAGCGTGTTAACATCTTATAAATAACCCGCTTACTCTGGCCTCAGCGAGGCGACAGCGAACCCGAGTCCTCAAGAATTAAACCCAGGGAAGCGGAATAGGTTCGCTGGGTGATGTATGGCAGCCGGTCCCGCGGGCGGCGGGACGGAACAGGCCTTTTTGAACTGGCGCGGAACTTTACAAGTTATTCAAGATTAAGCGTCGCACGCGGCGCCTGCGGACAGTCATGTCCTTGCAGGTGCCTACGTCTTTTTACCGCGCAAACCGCTCGCTAGCTTTACTCCGGGGCACTTTCGCGCCCCTCGTTTAGGTAGTGCCCACATTCCGCGCTGTACTGGCAGCCCCGGCTGCGTGAAAGCAGGTTCTTCGAATGGCAAAGATGAGCATCCATCGTAAGCGTTTTGACTTTTCCAAAATTCCAGCAACCATCCAGATCCCGAACCTCATTGAGGTTCAGAAGCGCTCTTACGACCGCTTCCTGCAGATGGACAAGCTGCCGAGCGAGCGTGAAGACGGCGGACTGCAAGCCGTGTTTCAGTCGGTATTTCCGATCACCGACTTCCGCAACGTATCACAACTTGAGTTTGTGGATTACGCCATTGGTAACTGGGAGTGCAAGTGTGGTCACCTCAAAGGGCTGCACCACCTGCGCACCACTTGTAAAAATTGCGGATCGACGGTGATTACTGACCCGTTCCATCCGGGCGACGTGCTCTGCCACAAGTGCGGCACCTACAACGCGAACACTCCTGATTTTTGTAACAAGTGCGGCGACCCAGTTGGATTGCAACTGAAATACGACGTGGCTGAGTGCGAAGAGCGTGGCATGACGTACTCAGCGCCGCTCAAGGTCACGATGCGGTTGACGATCTGGGACAAGGATCTCGAGACCGGCAATCGCTCGATTCGCGACATTAAAGAGCAGGAAGTTTTCTTCGGCGACGTTCCGCTGATGACGCAGAACGGAACTTTCATCATCAACGGCACGGAACGAGTAATCGTGAGCCAGTTGCACCGTTCGCCGGGCGTGTTCTTCGAAACGGCGAACAATCGCACCTACTTCCTCGGCAAGATTATTCCCTACCGCGGATCGTGGGTTGAGTTCGAGTACGACCAGAAGAACGTGCTGTATGTGCGTATCGACCGCAAGCGCAAATTCCTGGGTACGATTTTCCTGCGCGCTCTTGGACTGCGTTCGGGCGAAGACATTCTGAAGACGTTCTACACGACCGATCGTCTGGCGATTCGCGACAACAAAATTTTCTGGACGCTTGATCCCACGAGCGAAAAGCCCACCAACCTTTTGGGCATGAAGCTCGCGCACAGCGTCAAATCGAAATCGGGCGATGAAGTGGCGCACTCCGGCCGCAAGATCTCGCCGGCGATCCTGAAGGAAATTCAAAAGGCAAAGATCAGCGAGATCGAAGTCGATACCACGGACCTCGAAGGCGCATGGGCGGCGAGCGACATCGTTGACACGACCTCGGGCGAAGTTCTGCTCGAAGCGAACTCTGAAATCACCGCCGACAAACTGGCGAAGATTCTGGAATCGGGCGGCGTCGTTGAGATGAGCATCTTCTTCCCCGAGCGCGACGACGTGGGCACGGTCATCAGCCAGACGCTGCGGCGCGATTCGGTCACGACTCCTTCGGAAGCGTTGATCGAAATTTACCGCAAGCTGCGGCCGGGCGATCCGCCAACGCTTGATACGGCCACCGCGCTCTTCCAGGGCATGTTCTTCGACCCGCGGAAGTATGACTTCTCACGCGTGGGCCGGTTGAAAT
>JBAWBE010000243.1:0-13090 GCA_049589635.1 Terriglobales bacterium | reverse complement strand
ATTGCACCCTTCGGATATACAAGGTTCGTATATTGCCCGTTGAAGAGCAGAAATCCGTTCACCGACCCGGCATTGCCGTAGCTGCCGGTCAGCGCGCCGACGTGGTTCACGCCAAACGCCCAGGTATTGGCCGCCCCCGGATAGTCAAGTTCGGCGAAGTCGCCGTTCACGAGGGTGAAGCCATGAACCTTGAATTTGCTGTCGAGGTAAGAACCGGCGCTCGTGCCGGTCGCGTTCTGCTGATAGATCCAGGTCGTGCTCGATTTCGGCGCAGTATACGTCGTGAACTCTCCGCCAGAAGATCGCATGAAGCCGACCGGGACTAAGCTCTTGTTGTCGATCAGTTGACCAACCACGGTGCCGTCATCGGCGATACCTTCTACCGAACTCATGGTATAGCCGGAGGGAACATCGAATGTGTCGAATGTGCAGGAAGCCTTTGAGGCACCAAATGCTGGCGAAATCGAAATGAGCGAGATGACGATGGCAAGCAATGTGTGGCGGGGAAGCATGAAAACTCCTAATTTAAAGATTGTTCAAGACCCGCACGTCGGGCGCGATCCGGGCGGGGCGCAAACTGCGCTCCCACCGCAAAACAGCATAACTTGAGAATGCCCGAAAGAAAGCGATGCGTGCACTAACGAGTGGTCAATGGCAAGAATGGAGTTGGGACAGGGCGGATTAAGAGCCGGAAACGGTTTTATTGACGTTAGGACAATGGCGGAGGTAACTAGGGTTGCGAGCCGTGAATACCGAAACCACATGCGGGGTCTATGCCCGGGACCTATGCGCCCCAGACCTATGCGAATGAGGGCTAGGCGGGGCGCGATGCGCGGTCAGCGCGTGGATCGCCGTTCGAAGCCCACGGATTGTAACTCGAGCGTTGCCGCGGTATGCAAATGGCAGATCGCAATCGCGAGCGCGTCCGCGGCATCCGCCGGCTCAGGAATCTCATCGAGCCTCAGGAGCCGCGCCACCATTTGCTGCACTTGTTGCTTCTCCGCCTTGCCGTAGCCGACGACTGCCGACTTGATCGACAGCGGCGAATACTCGGCGACGTCGAGCCCTGCCGAAGCGGCGGTCAGCATAGCAACGCCGCGCACCTGCCCCAGCTTGAGCGCCGACTTTACGTTGACGGCGTAGAAAACATCTTCGATGGCGACACGGTTGGGTTGATGCAGAACAATCAGTTCTTCCAGCCCGCGAGCAATACCCGCAAGGCGGGTCGGCATGGGATCGCGAGGAGAAACCTTGATGGCGCCGCAGGCGATGCAGACCAGGCGATCGTTTTCAGGGCGTGTGGAATAGCGGGGATCGCGGTGCCCGGCATCTCGTGGTCGATCGCGGTCTCGGTCAAAGACCAGATCGACGATTCCGTAGCCGGTGTATTCGGTGCCGCAATCGATACCGAGGACGCGCATGTAGGATCGAGTGTAACCGGTGCGCTGAATTTAGAGAGTGGATTTAATCGACAGGTTCACACGTTATCACTTGTCGCCGTCCGAGCCCGTCCTTGTCTCGACTGCACTCCTCATCTCAAAATGGCGCATCGGAACACAAGTCGTGTAGCCCGCCGGAGCCACGGTATCGGAACTGCGCGCCTGGCGCTTCACGCGATAGGTGCGCATATACGCGCAGGAATTGGCATTGTCGAGCGAGTCGGGCGTATCGGGCTTCATGTTCATGTTGATAAGGAAGCGATCGTTCGTCAGGCGATCATCGGCTCCGCCTGTAACCTGCGCCGCAAGCAAATCCGATTGCGGCTTGGATGATTTCGCCTTGCGCGAAGCTTCTCCATGCGAATCTGCGTCGCGCGAATCTGCCCCAGCGGAAGCTTTGGACGAGCTCTGCGCCGAGACGCCGAGGCACACGAAGAGAAAAAGCAAAAGGCCCAGTATCTTCATACCGATCTCCTTTTCTTCAACACTAGACTCGCAATGAGCGCTGAAGTCAAGCATTTGCGCGCGCCCTGGCCAGTAGACATTTGTCCGATGTAGACTGTCTGATTGCTCCCACCATTAGCAAAACCATCGTGATAACCTGATTTTGAATCAACATACGAACTTATATTCAGGAGCAGGCAATGAAGATCGGCGTGTTAACCGGCGGAGGCGATTGCCCCGGCCTCAACGCAGTCATACGAGCGGTCGTGCGCAAGGGCAGCTTCCATTATGGCGACGAATTTCTGGGATTCATGGAAGGCTGGCGCGGGCTGATCGAAAACAAAACCATGCCGCTCGATCTCGAAACCGTCGGCGGAATCCTGCCGCGGGGCGGAACCATCCTGCGCACCTCGCGTACAAATCCCGCCAAGCATGCCGACGGCCTCGAGCGCTGCATGCAGAGCCTAAAGCAACATGGCTGCGACGCGCTCATCGCCATCGGAGGCGATGACACGCTTTCGGTCGCTCACAAGCTTTTCGGCAAGGGAATGAAAGTCGTCGGCGTGCCCAAGACCATCGACAACGACCTCGCCGGCACCGACTTCACTTTCGGGTTTGACACAGCTGTCAACGTCGCGACTAACGCCATCGACCGCGTGCACACGACTGCCGAGGCACACAATCGCGTGATCGTGGTCGAAGTCATGGGACGCGACTCGGGATGGATCGCGGCTTACAGCGGCATCGGCGGTGGGGCCGACGTGATCCTCGTGCCAGAAGTTCCCTTCGACATCGATCAGGTGGCCGAGATTATCCGCCAGCGCCACGAGCGCGGGCGCTACTTCAGCATTGTGGTCGCGGCTGAGGGCGCGAAGTTTGCCGGCGGGGTCGAAACGCACGACGGCAACGTACTTCAGGAGGCAGGCCGCGACGAGTTTGGCCATCTTCGTTTGGGCGGGATCGGCGAAGCGCTGGCGAGAGAGATCGAAAAGCGCACCGGCTTTGAGACGCGCTCCGTCGTTCTCGGACACATTCAGCGCGGAGGCTCGCCGAGTGCCTTTGATCGCGTGCTCGCGACCCGCTATGGCTTGGGCGCCATCGACATGGTGCACCGTGGAGAGTTCGGCCAGATGGCGGCGCTCCGCGGCAACAAGATTATTTCGATTCCGTTGGCGGAAGCGATTGCCTCAAATCGCAAACTCGATAAGGAGATCCTGGACGCTGCCAGCGGGATTCTCGACAAGCTGGAGGAAAAGGCGGGGAAGGCGTGATCTAAAACGCGACGACCGGGGTTAGTCACATAGCAGCGGGTCGCCGTCACAACTGCACGCGGGACGACGGCGCTACGAAATGCGTCGAGTGGCTACGACTATTTCAATCCTTGGCCAGCCAATCCAAAGCTTGGTCACGATCCTTGAACACCGAAAACTCCCGACGCGAGAACTTACTTACATCTTCCTGGAACGTATGTGGCAAACTTGCCGTACCAATCCATGCCGATTTCTTGATGTGCGGCTTGTTAAAAATCGCGGCTTCCTTCATTGTCCGAAGCGCTTCGTCATCAAATGACGCACCCGTGAAATCCACCAGCATGCGCACCGATGCCACAGGCTCCGCCGTCACATGATCCGGCAGCGCGCGAGAGACTTTCTCTACCTCGGACGGCAGGCAGCCGGTCAGGTCGAACTCTAGAATCCTCTTCCCACCATGCGTGATGAATCGGATACGTTCCATGCCGGAGGAACTCCCCTCTCATTGAATTCGATTCGCGGAATTTCGACTAGGCTCGCCCTGGAATTCTTACAGCATACGCCCACCGTCAATCCCCAATCGCCCGAATCTGCGGCTTAACTATCTCCGCCTGTTGTCGCCCACATTCGGTATACTAACTAGATAATCCGCCGGCTTCGCAGCCTGCTTGGCGGCTTGTTTACAGCGATGAAGCCTACTTTCACGCTCGGTATTGAAGAGGAATATCAGACCGTTGATCCGGAGACCCGGGATCTGCGGTCGCACATTCACGCCGAAATCATCGAAAAGGGCAAGCTGGTTTTGCAGGAGCGTGTGAAGGCCGAGATGCACCAGTCCGTGGTCGAAGTCGGAACGTCGGTCTGCGCCAACATCAAAGACGCCAAGGATGAGCTGAAAAAACTGCGGCGTCACATGATTCGCCTGTCGCGCGAAAATGGGCTGCGCCTTGCTTCCGCCGCTACGCATCCTTTCGCTGATTGGCGCGTGCAGGAAGTTTATCCCGACGACCGCTATAAGAACATTGTCGAAGACATGCAACTGGTGGCGCGCGCCAACCTGATCTTCGGACTGCACGTACACGTTGGCATCGAGGATCGCGAAACTGCGATTCACATGATGAACCACGCGCGCTATTTTGTCCCGCATCTGCTCGCGCTTTCGACCAACTCGCCTTTCTGGCTGGGAATGAAGACTGGCCTCCATTCGTATCGCTGTAAGGTGTTTGATAAATTTCCCCGCACTAACATGCCCGACTTTTTTCCGAGCTGGGGTGAGTACGAAAACTACGTCAAGCTGCTCATCAAAACCAATTCGATCGACAATGCGAAAAAAATCTGGTGGGACATTCGCCCGCATCCATTCTTCAACACCATCGAATTCCGGGTGTGCGACATTCCGATGCGGGTCGACGAAACGATTGCGCTCGCCGCGCTCATCCAGGCGACCGTGGTCAAGCTGTACAAGCTGCACGAGTCGAACCAGGGATTCCGTCTGTACCGGCGCTCGCTCCTCATGGAGAACAAGTGGCGCGCGGCGCGCTACGGGATCAACGGAAAGCTCATCGATTTCGGCAAGCAGACGGAAGTTCCGGAGCGCGAACTGATCGAGGAATATCTTGCGTTCGTCGACGATGTGGTCGATGAACTTGGTTCGCGCGAAGAGGTTGAGTACATCCGGAAGATTATGGATATGGGTACGGGCGCGGATCGCCAGTTGCGCGTTTTTGAAGAAACCGGCGACATGAAAGCGGTGATGGACTACATCATCGAAGAGACCGAGGTGGGCGTCGGGAAAGCCGAAGACGACGAAGAGCAATTGCCGGAAGCCAAGGCTGTCTAGAACAACCTGGAACTAGAATAAGAACTTATAACATCATTACGAGACTAACGATTTGCCAAACACGAACGGAAAATCAAACGGACATTCCCCCCGCCTATTAAATCAGCTATCTTTTGATCCGCAACTTACGCCGGGAGCGCACAATGCCATCCGCGTTTGCTTGCGCGTGCAGCCTATGGAACGGGTTACCTTAATCACCGACGAAGCGAGCCTTGAAATCGCGGCGGCGCTCGCTCATGAACTCGAAGCGGTCGGGGCCGAGTATCACCCGTGGGTGCTCGAAGAAGTTGCGACCCGCCCGCTTGACGACTTTCCGCAGGTCATCGCCGACGATCTCGCGCAAAGCCAGGTCAGTATCTTCGCGGTGCAGGCACAGACCAACGAACTCAAATCGCGGATTCAGATGACCGACATCGTCAACCGCCTCAAGATTCGCCACGCGCACATGGTCAATATCAACAAGCAGATCATGCTCGAAGGCATGCGCGCGGATTTTATGAAGGTCGACCGGCTCAGCGCGAAGGTGGTTGAGCGCGTGCGCGTCGCGCGCAAGATTCGCGCCACCACTCCCTCCGGCACCGATCTGACTGCTGACATGAATCCCAACTACAAGTGGGTCAAGACCAGCGGGATCATCAGCACTGAGAAATGGGGCAACCTGCCCGGAGGCGAAATCTTTACCACGCCGGGCGAGGTCAACGGCACGTTCGTGATCGATGGCGTAGTCGGCGATTATCTGTGCACGAAATTCGGCGACCTGAAATCGACACCGCTGACGGTCCAGATGAAGAAGAATCGCCTGATTGAGGCGCACTCCTCGAACAAACAATTGAAAGACGATTTCTGGGCCTACACTCACACCGACGAAAACAGCAACCGCGTAGGCGAGTTCGCCATCGGGACGAACATTGAACTCAAAGACGTAATCGGCCAGATTTTGCAGGATGAAAAATTTCCCGGCGTACACATTGCTTTCGGCAATCCCTACGGGGCCCACACTGGCGCAGATTGGTTTTCGTCGACGCACATCGATGTGGTCGGGAGGAAGTTCGACATCTGGGCGGATGATGAGCAGATTATGAAGGGCGGCAAATTCCTAATCGAAGCCTGAGGCTTCTGGGGCTGGCTGCTGGACTTGCTGGTACTGAGGTCAGCCCCTGACTGCGCAACCATTATCGAATCTCAACGGGATCGCCCAAGCGATGCCCTGATACGAAGCCAACTGCCGACGACATGATTCCCTCTTATCGCCACTCCTTTAACGCAAACTTCACCGACGAAAAATATGAGCGCTTACGCCGCGAGATGGCTGCCCGTTGCGGAATGGAGATTCCCTTCGCCCTGTGCGAAACTCCGTGCTTTTTTCCGAGCGCGCTGGTCGAGCGCATGGGCGAAGATGGCAAAGCGCTTATCCACCAATTGGTTAACAATCCGAAATATCGCACGCGGTCTGAGGCTTCGATCCCGGCAAACTTTCGCGTTCCAAACGAAGCGGCCAATCCGATGTTCATCCAGGTTGATTTCGGGCTGGTGCGGGATGCTTCCGGCGAACTTCAACCCAAGCTTGTTGAGTTGCAAGCATTCCCTTCCCTCTATGCTTATCAGCCCGTTCTGTCGCAGGCGTACATGGACGTGTTCGGGCTCGATCCGAAACTCAAATACTTTCTGAGCGGCCTCGACACGGCGTCTTACAAACAGCTTCTAAAAGACGCCATCGTCGCCGGACACGACCCCGCGAACGTCGTGCTCATGGAAGTTCATCCCGAAGAGCAAAAGACGCGGCCGGATTTCCTGTTAACCGAGCAGTTACTAGGCATTCGCACTGTTTGCATCACCAAAATTCGCAAACAAGGCAAGCGCCTTTTCTATGAGGAGAACGGCAAACAAGTTCCGATCGAGCGCATCTATAACCGCACCATCGTCGACGAGCTCGAACGCAAAGGGATCGCGCTGCCTTTCGATTTTCGTGACGATCTTGAGGTCGAGTGGGCGGGCCATCCCAACTGGTATTTCCGCATCAGCAAATATTCCATTCCCTATCTCAAGCATCCGTCAGTCCCACGCACCTGGTTCCTCGATCAACTGACTGAGGTTCCAGCCGATCTGGAAAACTTCGTGCTGAAGCCGCTTTACTCCTTCGCTGGACTGGGTGTAGTCATCGCGCCCTCGCGCGCCGATATCGACGCGATTCCCGCGGCTAAGCGTGGCGAATACATTCTTCAGGAGCGGCTGAACTTCACGCCGGTTGTCGAAACTCCGTTCGGAGAAACGAAGGTTGAGTTGCGCCTTATGTATGTTTGGCTCGATGAGCTGCGCCCTGTGCTCACCATCGTCCGCATGGGCCGAGGGCTGATGATGGGCGTCGATCACAATAAGAATATGAAGTGGGTGGGCTCCTCGACCGCGCTGGTTGCGGAAACCTGACTTCTTCCTCCGCGGATTTACGCTGAGTCACGCGGATCAGGAGCTTCTTTTTCTTTTCGTTCTTGCTCCGTTCCCCGTCCTCCAGGCTCGGCGCTGCCGCCAAATGTGCAAACCATTGCGCAACCCCGCGGGCAATAACCTGTTTCGGCCTTGCTTTTGACCGAGGCACCCGTCATCATTAGCGACGGCCTGAAGGACGATAAAAACACGATTCAGGCACTACCGACAGGAGTGAGTGAATGAAACGTTTCATTGCAGTTTGCAGGATTGTGGGAGTTCTGGCAGTGGGAGGCGCGGTTTTTGTGGGAACGACTACGGTCCCGGCAGCCGCACAACAGCGCATTGAAGGGGTATTCAACGGACACCGGATTATTTATCCCGCCTCGAGCATGCCGCAGTTCGGCCATCATCACACAAACTATTTCTTTGTCGATTCCGATAAACCGCAGGGCGGACCTCCTTCGGGAGTGGAATCTCCAGGATCGCTCGCATGTGTTTATCAATTGGTAACAGTGACACCGGGTTGCCCGGTGGCAACCGCCACCGCGCTGCCGACAGGCGGGTGGGGTGCAATCGCTATCGTCGATGCCGGCTACTATCCGACCGCGGCCTCCGATCTCGCGATGTTCTCGACCTACTACGGAATTCCGCAAGCTGATTTCACCCAGGTCTGGCCTGGAAAAAAACAGCCTGAAGTAGAGTCCGATTGGGAGGTTGAAGAAGGACTGGACATCGAGTGGGCGCACGCCATGGCGCCGCAGGCCAAGCTTTACCTGGTCGTATCGAAACTTTGCAACACGGGAACGTGCGCAACCGATCCGTTCTGGAACGCAGTATCGCTCGCAACTAAGCTCGTAAAGGAGGCCGGCGGTGGCGTGGTCAGCATGAGCTGGGGCGATCCGGAATGGAGCACCGAGAGCACGCAGGACAAACTCTTCAAGAACAAGCAAGTTGTTTACTTCGCATCTAGCGGTGACGGCGGACTTGGGGTGAGCATCTATCCGAGTTCCTCTCCCAACGTGGTCTCGGTCGGCGGGACTTATTTCAACCGCGACAAAAACGGCAACTTCCTCAACGAACAGTGGTACACGAACGGCGGAGGCGGCGACTCAAGCCCGTATGAGCCGCGTCCCGCTTATCAGAACGGAGTGCAGAGCATTGTGGGAACGCAGCGTGGGTATCCCGATGTCTCGTCCGACTTCTGCTGTGCAGGAATCGTGATCGGTGGGGCCTGGTATTCGGTGGGTGGCACGAGTTGGTCTTCGCCGACCATGGCCGGCATCGTGAACGCCGCCGGCAACAAGGCGAAGGGAAGCGTTGCCGAACTGACGACGATCTACAACGAACTGGCAAACCCGACAGAGTATTCCGACGACTTCAATGACATCACGCTGGGCGGCTCGCAGTGCAAGGTGGGCTTCGACAAATGCACAGGCATCGGCTCGGTCAAAACCTACGTCGGCAAGTAGCGGCTGGCGTAGCTACATCCTTTAAGCCCGGGTCCATGCGGATCCGGGCTTTTTACTTTTCCACAGAGTGTTTGATGTGGAACCATGTACATCTGTGTATGTACATAGGCGTTGTTTAGTTCGCGCTTCGATCAAGTAGCGAATTCTTTCGCCCTACGACACGAGGCTTCGGAATTTGTTCGCTTCCCTACCATAAGGAATCTTTGATACGAAAAGCGGTTTTTTAGCACTACTTCCAGAGGCGCAATGCTATTTTGGGCAGAGTTTACAGCGACCTTGGAAGTGGGCGCATTTTTATCTTGCTGACGTGGCAAAGCGCGCTTTTGGGAGACCCCGGGCGAGATGCATAGATCCTTTGTCCTACCTGCCATTCTACCTGCCGGAAAGGCAAAAGAGGGCGTTCCGGAGACGCAAATCGCACAGGGTGACGCGGTCGTCGCACAGGATAGTTCAGTGCCGGATGTTATGTTTTTAATATGCTGGCAGATGGTACAGGCCTCGGGAAATCTATGTCGCCGCGGAGAGGTTCCGGGGTATACTCACAAATATCTGGAGTGCTGGGTTCTCGAACTCCCCATCGATAACCTGAGGCGAAAGCGTGCTTTCGGCACGGGAACGATGCGTACTCCCGTGTCGGCTCTTCCGGTCCCGGGCAACCCCAATGGATGAGCGCGATTACAAGGGCAAAGATTCCGATAGCCCGACGCGGCATAATACCAATCTGCCCAGCCGGGATTGGACTGCGGCTGCAGCGCAGACGCCTCCTCCGCCATCGAAATGGCCCAAATTTGACCCACCCTTACCGGGAGACCACGATACCGATACGCCGACTCTGCCGCATGGGACGCCGATTCCAGGCGCCACGCAGGCAATGCCGTACATTCGGCAGCGGCCGCCGCTAACTCCCAACCCCAGTCTTTCAGGAATTTCAGCTTTTCAGACTCTACAGCCGGGCGTGCTATTTGGCGGGCGCTACGAGATTCTCGGCGTGCTTGGCCAGGGCGGAATGGGCGCCGTCTATAAGGCTCGCGACCGCGAGCTTGACCGGTTGATTGCTCTCAAGGTGATTCGGCCTGAACTGGCGACCGATCCATCGATACTCCAGCGCTTCAAGCAAGAACTGATTCTTGCCCGCAACATCACGCACAAGAACGTCGTCCGCATTTTCGATTTGGGCGAGGCTGATGGAATTCGCTTTATCAGCATGGAGTATGTGGACGGAGATGATCTGCGAACTCTGCTGCGGCGCGAGGGAAAGTTTTCTTCGAAAGAAACGATCTCGGTGATCGAGCAGGTGTGCCGGGCGCTCGACTCGGCCCACGCCGAGGGCGTAATCCATCGCGATCTGAAGCCGCAGAACATCATGCGCGACAAGAACGGGCGCATCGTGGTGATGGACTTTGGCTTGGCCCGGTCGCTGGGCGAAGCGGGCATGACGCAAACGGGAGCGATTGTGGGGACGATTGAATATATGTCTCCCGAGCAGGCGCTGGGCACGACACTCGATCAGCGCTCCGACATTTTCAGCGTGGGATTGATCTTTTACGAACTGCTTACAGGCAAGGCGCCGTACGAGGCCGACACTGCGATCGCCAGCCTGATGAAGCGCACGCGTGAAGACGCGCGCTCGGCAACCGACGTGGACGGCTCGGTTCCACGGTCGTTGAGCGCGATCGTGAGCCGCTGCCTGGAGCGCGAACCGGCCAATCGCTATCACTCGGTTGTGGAACTCCTCCAGCAATTGTCGACATGGGAGGCGAATCCCACGATCACGCCGGAAGCGCTTTCGAAAATGATCGCGCACCCGATCATACGGCCGGCGCGCTTTCTGCTCGAGCTGCCTGGAAGAAGCTGGATGTGGATCGCGGGAGTCGTGCTGGTGATCGCGCTGGCGATATTCGCTGGGCGGGAGCTGGTGAATCGCGGAGGGACGGCGGGGACCACAGCGCAGGGGATTCCGTCGCTTAAGCAGGGTGAGTATGTTGCGGTTCTGCCGCTCAAGCTGATCGGCGACCAAAAAGCTTTGGGATACGTTGCTGACGGCATCCGGGAAGCGCTTTCTGCCAAGCTGTTTCAGTTGAAGGAGGTTCACGTCGCGTCGACCGAAGCGGTGGAGAGCGAGGCCGCAAAAGATCTGCCTCTGCCGAAGCTGGCGCGCGCCCTTGGGGTCAATCTGGTCTTGCAGGGCATGGTGCAGGGCAATAGCGACCGCTTCCGGGTCACCTTGAGCCTGGACGACGCGGCTACGGGGCAGAGGAAGTGGAGCCAGGATTTTGAGGGAGCCCCGGGCGATGTGCTGACGCTGGAAGACCAGATTTATACCAACGTAAGCACGGCTTTGGCTTTGAAGCCCACGGATGAGGAACAGGCGCGCGTAGGTTCGCACCCGACGGAGAACGCGAGAGCGTATGACCTTTACCTCCAGGGGCGCAACACGCTGCGCAATGCCCATAGCCAGGATGGATATAAGCAGGCGATTGGGTTATTCGACCAGGCGATCGACAAGGACGCGAATTTCGCTCTCGCCTATTCGGGACGGGCCGACGCGAGCGTGCGCATGTGGGAGGAGACCAAGGAGAGCATTTGGGCACAGAAGGCGACTCTGGCGGCGCAGCAGGCTGAGCGGCTGTCGGGCAATCTACCGGAGGTTCACCTTTCGCTGGGCGCCGTCTATTCGAATACCGGGAAGAACGCGGAGGCTATAGCGGAGCTGAAGAAAGCTTTGGAACTGGCGCCAAACTCGGATGAGGCATATCGGAATCTGGGAGACGCCTACAGTCGAAGCGGTCAAAGCGAGGATGCGATTGCCTCCTACCAAAAGGCAATCACAGCGAATGCTTACAACTGGGCAAACCACATCGCGCTCGGCAAGGCCTATCTGGAACTCGGCGATTCGGCTAAGGCGCTGCCGGAGTTCCAGAAGGTCACCGAAATCGCGCCCGACAATCCCAACGGCTATACCGACATGGGCTCGCTGTTTCTGCGTGAAGGCAAGTGGAGCGAGTCGATTCCGCAGTTTCAGAAAGCGCTGTCCCTCTCTCCCGACGCCGACAGCTATTCGAATCTTGGCACCGCGTACTTCTTCCTGAAGAATTACGATCAAGCCACGAAGATGTATGAAAAAGCAGTCGAGATGAGGCCCAACGACGAAGTGCTGCTTGGGAACCTGGGCGATTCTTACCGCTGGTCGGGACATTCGGAACAGGCGGTGACGGCATATGGCAGAGCCATTTCGCTGGCCTTCCAGGAATTGCAGGTGAACCCGCGATCAGCTTCCATCATGGGCGATCTCGGGCTTCTCTATGCCAAGAAGGGCGATGCCGCGAATGCATTGCAGTATACGAAGCAGGCGCGCGCCATCAAGCCTGACGATGTGCAGTTGTTGTATTCCGAGGCCCAGGTAAGAACGCTGATTGGGTCGCCCGAGGAAGGCTTGAAATTGTTGAAGCAGGCTCTGGAGAAGGGCTACCCCGCGCAGGAAGCATGGAATGATCCTGAGCTCCAGAAGCTCCAGCCGCTGCCGCAGTACACACAGCTGGTCAAGGAGTACTCGAAGAAAGCCACGAAGTAGCGCGGCTCCTGTTCGCGGATTCCCTATTCGGATCTGTACGGAGTTTTTTCGCAGGTCTGGTCGCCCGAGCTATTCGCAGCATCGCGCACAAACTAAAAGGCACGGCTTAAAGCCGTGCCTTTTGAACTTTCCTACCGAACCTTTTCCACCGAACTTTTCTACTAACTTTCCACCCAAGCGATTTACGAGATCGGCTAGGCGTTAAAGCGATTCTTCCAAACCTTGCGGCGCGAGAAGATCGCTGCCATCCCGGTAATCATCAGGGCCACGGTGGCCGGCTCCGGAATCGTTCCAGCCGAACCCTTTCCTGTTACCGTGATGCCACCAGGCCAGCAGTTTCCTTTGACGCAGGCAAACTGAATCTGGAAATTGCCGCCGTTCGCGATGCCGTGATCTCTCCAGTCGCGGCCGTTGCTGTTGTTGCTCAACAGGATCTGAACCGAACCGTTCTGGAGCGTCGTGACTGAACAACTGGAAAACATCGAGGAGTGGCAGCTCACGTCAGCGGCAGGAACGCCGGTTTCGATCAGCTTGAGGGAGTTCCACGCTTTTCCGCTGTCGTTGGTGAAAAACAAACTGCCAGACCCGCTTGCAGGAATGGTGAAACTGAAATTGAAACCCACGGGCACGCATTGTTCGCATTTGCCCTGGGC
>JBAWBE010000242.1:0-3068 GCA_049589635.1 Terriglobales bacterium | reverse complement strand
ATGTAGCGCTTCTCGCCGTCCGCATAGCTCAGCAGTGCAATGCGCGCGGAGCGGCCTGGATCGTACTCAATCGTGATCACCGTCGCTGGAATGCCGTGCTTGTCGCGCTTGAAGTCAATTGTGCGCAGCTTGCGCTTGTTGCCGCCTCCGATGAAGCGCATGGTCGTGTCGCCCGAGTTGCGGCGTCCGCCGGTGCGAATCTTGCCCTCTACGAGCGGCTTGTGCGGCTTCGACGAAGTGATGTCGTCGGTCGTCAGGTGCGTGCGATAGCGCAACGTCTGCGTTGTCGGTCGGTATGTCTTAATCGGCATAGAACTCTCGGCTTTCGGTCGTCAGCCATCAGTTGTCAGTTATCAGTCAACCCACGGTTTAACTGACGACTGATAACTGACAACTGAAGACTTCTTACAGATTCTGCGCGTACTCCGGCATCTTCTCGCCGGACCTTAGCCGCACGTACGCTTTCTTCCAGTCCGGACGGTAGCCGGCAAACTTGCCTCGCCGCCGCTCTTTGCCCGGATAATTCGCCGTGCGCACCGAAGCGACTTTCACTTTGAAAATAGCCTGCACAGCCTGCTTGATTTCCGTCTTCGTCGCTTTCGGAGCAACCTGAAACACCAGCGTGTTCTGGGTCTCTTTAATTCCCAAACCTTTTTCGGTGATGACCGGCTTTTGAATGATCTGATATGCGGATTTCATATCTGTTAGCCCCTAGGCCACCTCGGTCTTCGCCTTACGCGAACGCGCCGCTGGCTTCTTCTTTTTTTCCGGCTCCGGCTCGGCCGCATGATCGCGCCGCGATGCCGTCTTCCGCAGCGAGTCTTGCAACTTCTCGAGCGCAGGCTGCGCGAAGATGATGTGCGTGTAGCGCATCAGGTGATAAGGATGCACTTCATTGCCGCGCACCAACTCCAAGCCGTCGATATTGCGCGAACTGAGTTCCAGATTCCTGTTCTCGGCCATCGAAGTCTCGACCAGTAACGTCGTGCCATCAATCTTCAACTTGCCGAGCATGGCAGCGAATGCCTTCGTCTTCGCTTCTTTCAGTTCGAACGAATTGACGACCATAAGCTTGCCATCGGCAAACTTCGCAGCCAGCGCCGAACGCAGCGCGCCCAAAAGTTTCTTCTTCGGGAAGGCGTACTCATAGGAGCGCGGCTGCGGTCCATGCACCGTCCCGCCGTGCCGCCAGATTGGCGATCGGACGGAGCCAATACGCGCCCGCCCGGTGCCCTTCTGTTTCCAGAGCTTCTTGCCCGAACCGGAAACGCTGCCACGAACCTTGGTGGCATGCGTGCCCGCGCGGCCAGCGGCACGATACTGCTTGACCGCTTCCCAGAGCAGGTCTTCATTGACCGCACCGAAAACCTCGTCGGCCAGGTCAATCGTTCCAACCTTAGCTCCGCTCAAATTGTGTACATCAATAGTTGCCATATTCTTTCTCGTGTCGCTCGTGTGGCGCGGGCATTCCTGCCCGCGGCCTTTGACCCTGCCTCTGATCTTGCCCTGCTTACCCCTTCTTGGCCGCTCTCTTAGCCGCCTTCAACGGATCAACCGTAGCCGAACCCGCGAACCCGCGGCGCTCTCTGGGTGGTTTCTTAGCCTTATTAATGACGATGTATCCGCCATTTGGACCCGGCACGCTGCCCTCGACCACCAGCAGATTCTCGTCTTTATCAACACCCAAAATCCGCAGGTTGCGCGTCGTGATGCGCGCGTTCCCCATATGTCCCGACATGCGCATTCCCTTAAATACGCGCGACGGAAACGCCGACGAGCCGATCGAACCGGTGATCTGGAACATCGAACCATGCGACTTCGCGCCACCAGCAAAGTGATGCCGCTTTACCACACCTTGAAACCCGTGCCCCTTGCTCGTTCCGACCACATCGACAAAGCGCTCACCTTCGAAAATATCCACCAGCACGCGGTCGCCAACTTTGACGGCAGCATTGGTCGGATCTTCATTCGGCCCTTCAACCTCGATCATCACTTCCCGCAAAAACTTGACCGGCGGAAGGTTGTGCTTGGCAAAGTGTCCCTGCATGGCCTTGGTGAGCTTCTTTTCTTTTACAAACTCGACGAGGCCAATCTGCGCGGAGACATATCCATCCTTGATGCTGGTCTTGTGCTGCGTGACCACGCATGGTCCCGCCTTCAACACCGTAGCCGGCCGCACCTCGCCCTTCGAATCGAAGAGCTGCGTCATGCCGACTTTCTTGCCCAAAATTCCTGCAACCTTTGCCATTTGCTTCTCCGTTCCCAGCTTGGCCCGGCGTTCATCGTTTTGCCGATCAACGTCCGCCGTCTATTGGCTGGGGCTCGTTCAACTTTCAACGACCACGCCTTTACTGAAGGCCGATAGCTGAAAGCTGACAGCTATTTATGTTCCTTACCGAACGCCTTGATCTCGACATCCACGCCCGCCGGCAGATCGAGCTTCATCAGCGCGTCCACCGTCTGCTGCGTCGGCTCGAGGATGTCGAGCAGGCGCTTATGCGTGCGGATCTCAAACGCTTCCCGCGACTTCTTATCCACGTGCGGCGAACGCAACACGCAGTATTTGTTCTTCATCGTGGGCAGCGGAATCGGGCCGGCGATCTGCGCGCCCGTACGCTTGGCCGTTTCCACGATCTCGCCCGTCGACTGATCCAGAATGCGATAGTCGTAAGCCTTCAACCGAATGCGAATTCTCTCTTGTCCACTCACTGTGTCACTCTCTTAACCCCTCCCGGCGTCTCCGGGAAGAAAGAACTGGCGGCAGGAAGCAAGCCGCTTTTAGTTTTCACTTCTGCAATCCGACTTCTTACTTCTGACCTGCCTTACTGCACAATCTCGGCAATCGTTCCCGCTCCGACTGTGTGTCCGCCTTCGCGAATCGCAAAGCGCAAGCCTTTCTCCATCGCAACCGGCGTGATCAGCTCAATCACCAGACTGACATTGTCCCCCGGCATCACCATCTCCGTGCCCGCCGGCAACTCCGCCACGCCCGTCACGTCCGTCGTACGCAAATAAAACTGCGGTCTGTATCCCTTGAAGAACGGCGTATGTCTTCCGCCTTCTTCCTT
>JBAWBE010000241.1:0-5512 GCA_049589635.1 Terriglobales bacterium | reverse complement strand
ATGCTGAATCGCCGCTCGGTTTGGCGCCCACGCAAATAGACTTTGGCGACTACCGCGACGTCGAAGGTGTGGAGGTTCCATTTCGCAGAACGGTTGCTCAGGCTGCCGGAATTTCAACCATGCAGTTAACAGCGATCCAGCAGAATAGTCCGATCGATGATGCCATGTTCACTAAGCCAAGCGGCATGGCAGGAGGGTCAAAGCCATCTGCACCGTAAGGTTTGGATGGTTATTCCGAGGAAATTGTCTTAGAGCCCGGGCCGCAGCTCGCAATCAATCGGGGTTGAGTTGTCCGCCTGACCGAGAAAATCACGCGCGTTGTCGATATTGAGCAAACGATTTCCTCGCAAGCGGGTGATCCTTTGCTAGGATGTGGCAAGATGGGTTTTATGTTTGCCATTGCCAGGCTTGGCGTTCTGGCTGCCTTGGTCGTCGTCTCGCCTTTTGCAGTTGCTCAGACGATTCCAACTCAAATCGAGCCTGTTACTTCTGCGTTGCGAGTGGGGCATTTTGACCAGGCACTTCAACTTCTGCAGCCCGATCTGGAGCGGCAACCCAAGAACCCACAACTGTGGGCACTGCGCGGTATCGCTCTTTCTGGCAAAGGAAACAAAACGGAAGCGCTAGGCGCGTTCCGCCACGCGCTGCGTATTTCGCCGAATTATTTGCCAGCATTGGAGGGCGCAGCGCAGATTGAATACGACGGCGGCGGCAACGGAGCCGCTCCGCTGTTAGAGCAAATATTGAAACTGCATCCCGCAGACCCGACCAGCCATGCCATGCTGGCTGTGCTTGATTACCGGCGCGGGGACTGCGCCGCTGCGGTCCCACACTTTGAGCAAGGCGGCTCAGTGGTGGACTCCCAGCCTGAAGCGATGCAGGCTTACGGCGATTGCTTGATGAGACTGAAAGAGACTCAGAAGGCAATTGCAATATTCACTCGCGCGCTGGCGCAGTCGAACACGGATATCCATGCTCGCTATCGACTGGCAGCGGTCCAGATGGCGGCGCAGAGTCCAAAAGATGCCATCGCGACTTTGCAGCCGTTGCTGCAACAAAACAGGATGGACGCCGATGTCCTCACGCTAGCGGCGTCTGCCTATGAAGCAGATGGAAACACTCCGGAGGCGGTGCGCGTTCTTCGCCAGGCAATTCTGTCGGATCCGCATAATGTGAACCTTTACGTCGACTTCGCCAATATTTCCCTCGACCATCAGTCGTTTCAAGTCGGAGTAGATATGATCAACGCTGGACTCGTGGCAGAGCCGAAAGCGGCACCACTCTACCTAGCGCGCGGCGTGCTGTACGTACAGCTGGCGCAATACGACAAGGCGGAGGCTGATTTCGAAGCGGCTGATGCGCTTAACCCAGGTCAGTCCGTCGGTTCGGCTGCAGAAGGCCTCGCCGCTGTGCAACAAAATGATCCGGAACGCGCTCTTTCGACCGTGCGAGCGAAGTTGGCGAGGAAACCCAATGACGCCTTTCTTCTTTATCTGCAGGCGCAGATTCTGACACAGCGCGGTCCCGAAGCAGGCAGCGCGGAATTTAAGCAAGCGATGGCGTCTGCCAAGCAAGCTATTTCGCTTCGGCCTTCTTTAGCTGCTGCTCGCGACGTTCTGGCGAAACTTTATCTGCAGGCGGGAGAGAACGAAGCTGCTGTGGAGCAATGCCGCAAGGCCTTGAACAGCGATCCCAAAGACCAGACAGCGCTCTATCACTTGATTCAGGCGCTGCGGAAGAGCGGCCAAACAGAAGAACTTCCCCACCTGCTCAAGCGATTAGCCAATCTCAGGATAGAAGGGGCCAAGGAAGAGGCTGAGCGCAATCGGTATAAGCTAGTGGAAGAAAAATCCCCCTCCATGGAGAAACCGCAGCCTTGACGTTTAGCCGCCGTGCATTTGTGCGACTCTCCCTCGGTTCCGCAGCGTTGGCGGCAACTCCGAAACTTCTGGCGCAAGGGGTCGCTGCTCACACAGTCCAGCCGGTCGCTCGACCGGCGCCCTCGGGACGGCCCTTTCACGCTCACTTCGTAGACGTAGCATCCTCCGCTGGATTGCAAGCTCCGGTGATCTACGGGGGAGTGGAAAGTAAGAAATATATCCTGGAGGCCGTCGGTTGCGGCTGTGCCTTCATCGACTACGACAACGATGGATGGATGGATATTTTCCTTTTGTCCGGTACACGCTTAACCGAAGATCCGCCGGGGGCGACGAACCGCCTTTACAAAAACAACCGCGACGGTACCTTTACGGATGTAACCGAGAAAGCCGGCCTGAATTCCGTGGGCTGGGCCTCCGGTGTTTGCATCGGCGATTACAACAACGACGGGTTTGAGGATATCTTTTGCACCTACTTCGGGCATAACCGCCTGTACCGCAACAATGGAGATGGAACGTTTACCGAAGTCACAAAAGCCGCCGGATTATTGAGCGATCAACCGCGGTGGGGGGCCGGTTGCAGTTTCCTTGACTACGATCGGGATGGCCACCTCGATCTCTTCGTCTCCAACTACGTGCGCTTCTCCTTCGAGCACGCGCCAGTGCCAGGTGAAAACGTAAATTGCAATTGGAAGGGCGTCCCGGTTGAATGCGGACCACGCGGGTTGCCCACCGCAAGACACTCGCTATACCACAACAATGGCGACGGAACTTTTACCGACGTGAGCCAGAAGGCGGGGATTGCCGGCGCAACCGGGTCCTATGGGATGACAGTAGTTGCTGCCGATCTCGACGAAGACGGATGGACCGACATTTTTGTTGCCTGCGATTCCACTCCGAGTTTGCTTTTCATGAACAACCACGATGGAACGTTTCGCGAAGAAGGCGTACTGCGCGGGGTGGCACTCAGCGACGACGGCATGGAGCAGGCGGGAATGGGCGTTGGGGTGGGCGATTACGATCTGGACGGCCACTTAGATCTCTTCAAGACTCACTTTGCCGAAGACGCCAACGGCCTTTATCACAATGACGGGAAGGGCTACTTCGACGATGTGACCCGGTCTTCGCGGCTCGCAGTCGATACGCGCTATATCTGCTGGGGTGCGGGCATCGTCGATTTGGATAACGATGGATATCCGGATTTGTTCATGGTTACAGGCAGTGTATATCCGGAGGTCGAGCGCAAATTGCCGCAGTATGCCAACAAAACTCCTCGAGCGGTGTTTCGAAATCTGGGCAACCGCACGTTTGAAGAATTGGGCAAAGAGGCTGGGCCGGGCGTGACGGCGGCCCACTGTAGCCGCGGTTGTGCGTTCGGAGATTTCGACAACGATGGGGACATTGATATTCTCGTCATCAATCTGAATGAATCCCCTTCTTTATTGCGAAATGACATCAAGCAAAAACAGAATTGGATCAAGGTGAAACTGGAGGGAGTTAAATCAAACCGCAGCGCAATTGGAGCGCGTGTATTGGTGCGCTATGGCGGCAAAGTGCAAGCTCAGGCGGTGCTTAGCCAATCCAGCTTCTACTCTTGCAACGATTCGCGCTTGCACTTCGGTTTAGGCGGTAGCAGCGCCGTTGACATTGAGGTTTATTGGCCTAACGGCTTACACGAACATTACAAGAATCTCACAGCGAACCGTTTGATTACCTTGCGCGAAGGGCTGGGAATCTCCCCCAATAAAGGGTGGACGCGGAGCTAGACCGGCGTCTTTTCCGGTTCAGTTTTCCTCTGGCTGGTCACGATGACGGCCGAGCTTGGAGTGTTGGTTGTTATTCCAGGCACGCCTTGCTGATCGGTGAAAATTTTCTTGACAGCGGACGAGCCTAATATGTATACATTACTTCGCCTAGTAAACGTTTTCTCGTCGCGCCTCTATGACGAGGCGCCAGCTTGGGAGGAACCATGCCGGGAAGCCGTCGTACGATTTGTCTTGCTATTTTGGTTCTGTTTTCTGCAGTCAGCGCTTTCGCTCAGTTCACCAGTAGCGTGCAGGGTACGGTCCAGGACCCCTCCGGGGCGGGCATAGCCAAAGCCACAGTGCGGTTGCGAAACGTGGCCACAAACGCGATGCAGACAACTGCCTCAGACGCTGCAGGTAATTTCCGCTTCCTCAGCCTCGCTCCCGGTTCCTACAAAGTTACTGTGGAAGCGTCCGGATTCGCTAAGTCTGAAGTCGACATCACCCTGCTGACCGAACAGAACTTGAGCGTGCCGGTCACGCTGAAGGTCGGCTCGATTTCAGAGACGATCAGCGTCACGACTGAGGCCCCAGTGGTCGACACTGCGGATAGCCGAACGCAACTGACTCTCGAGAATCAGGCGGTCGCACAGTTACCCATCGTTGGCCGAAACCTGGTCACGCTGGTAACGATGGCTCCAGGAGCTTCCGGCCTGGGAACGAGCGCTGCGGGAAGTCCAGCGTCAGGTGTGGACAATTACTCCACTGAAGAGCAGGTTGACGCCAGCGCCAATGGCCAGGGCGGGAATAATAATCAGTATGTGGTGGACGGGCTCGACGTAACCAGCGGGATTCGTCAGGGAGTTCTGAATCTTACTCCGCAACCGGAAGCCATTCGCGAGACCAGTATTCAGGTCAATACCTTCACGAGTGAGTACAGCCGCGCTGCCGGACTTCAAACGATGTTCACCACGAAGTCTGGCTCCGACCGATTCCATGGTTCGGCGTCGGATTATTTCAACTACGAGAAGATGTTCGCGAGCCAGCACTTCGTCGGCTTCCCCTATCTGCCATTCCATTCCAATAACATGGATTTTGCGATCGGTGGTCCGGTGATTCCGCATCACGGCTTCTATTTTTATTTTGCAGTGGAGCCGCTGCGTTCTTCGGCGAGTTCCGGCGGATCGGTGAACTTTGCAGCGCCTCAGTTTATACAATTTGCGCAAAATACTCCCGCGCTCGCGAAGACGGTAGGAACTGGTCTACTGACTACCTATCAGCCGGTTGGTGTAACCGGGGTTAGCGTTTCCCAAACTGCGCAGGACGTTCTTGGTACCGGAGTTTGTGGCACTCCGGTGGCAAATAACATTCCTTGTTCCACTCCAATGGTCGATACCGGCTCCTTTGGCGGCACGTCGATACGCAACGGCACGCAGTATTTTGGCCGCTTGGACAAAGACTTCAAGAACGATCGGATTTACGCCAGCATTTTCCGCACCCTCCTCCTGACTGGCGCACCTTCAGCCATGCCGCAATTCTCCGCGCTGAACAATACCTGGCAAGTCGCGGGGCAGGCCGGTTGGACGCATACTTTTTCGCCCACGATGTTGAATGAATTTACGATCGGTCAAAGCCGCGTAGAAGGCGTCCTGGGCAGCGGGGCCACGCCGTCGGGTTACTTCGTTCCGTCAGTCACTGTAAACGGGATCAACGTGGATGCGGGGCAGGCATTCGGCGTGGGTTTTGCTCAAGGCGATTTCATTCAGCACAACTACCATTGGCGGGACGTGCTTACTCACGTGAAGGGCGCCCACGCCCTGAAGTTCGGGTATGAAGGTTGGTACGGCGACGATGTGGAACCCTTCCAAGGGCCTTGGTCACAGCCGAAGT
>JBAWBE010000240.1:0-14190 GCA_049589635.1 Terriglobales bacterium | reverse complement strand
GTGTTTTCTTGGCAGCTTCCAGTCAGACTAGGCACGTCGCGTTCGCCGCGCCAGCGGCCGGGAGACGCTAAAGGAGTGCTTTACATCCGGCTCATCTTGAAGTATCGGCCCGCATCTGGAATCGCCTTAAGAAACACATACCCCGCAAAAAGCAACGTTGCTACCCCAACACCCATAGTGATTGCTGACAAGGTCTTCACGAGGAATCCTCCCGAATCTGAAGCTTGGATGTCTTTCTCCGACAAAAAGAAGCCAGGAAAAGACAGCAGCTGAAGAAACGCATGTTTTGTCCGGTTTCCGGTCGATTTCAGGGATCGGGCTTTTCTCATCCTTTCCATGCCGCACGCGACGTTACGTAGCGCGTAAACGAGTGGGAATCCGCTAAAATATCCCCGATTATCAACGCACATCCCTATCGTGATACCTTAGCCGCCAGCATTCAGCGCGGCGTTTCTGGCGCGAAAGGAAACTGGAACGGGGTTCTGGCAAGCTCTAACCAGAAGTTGGCTCTAAGGGGAGTCAGAATGGTGAAAGCCGAAGTTCGCGGTGGGACTCCGAGTCCCATCCCCGAAGTCGACGTCCTGTGGATTACCGCCGGCTTAAGCTGTGACGGGGACACGATCGCCATGACTGCGGCTAGTCAGCCCAGCATTGAAGATATTCTTCTAGGACAAATTCCCTGGATCCCAAGGGTGACCATGCACAACCCCTTCCTCGCACTGGCCAATGGCGACGACTTCCTGAGGCCTTTCCACCAGGCCGCCGAGGGGAAGATCGAAAATTTCATTCTGGTAGTCGAAGGGTCGATTCCGAACGAACATAATAAGGAGGAAGGCTATTGGGCTTCCCTAGGCACGAACCCGAAGACCGGCCAGCCGATCACTACTTGTGAATGGATCGATCGACTTGCTCCTCACGCATGGGCGGTAGTGGCGGCGGGGACTTGCGCAACTTATGGCGGCATTCACGCCATGGAAGGGAATACGACGGGATGCATGGGCCTTCCCGACTATCTGGGATGGAAATGGAAGTCGAAGGGGGGGATTCCCATCGTGTGTGTGCCTGGATGTCCGGTGCAGCCGGATAACTTCATGGAGACACTTTTGTATTTGCTCTACATGGCATCGGGACGCGCACCGATGATTCCCCTCGATGAGGCCTTGCGTCCAACGTGGCTCTTTGGCAATACCGTGCATGAGGGTTGTGACCGCGGCGGATTCTACGAGCAGGCGCAGTTTGCGGATGAATATGGATCTCCACTTTGTATTGTGAAGCTGGGATGCTGGGGGCCGGTGGTGCAGTGTAATGTTGGGAAGCGTGGCTGGATGGGTGGCATTGGCGGATGTCCTAACGTCGGAGGCATCTGCATCGGATGCACCATGCCGGGCTTTCCGGACAAGTTCATGCCTTTTATGAATCAGCCGCCGGGTTCGCTCTTGTCGTCGGCGGCGGTGCAGACTTACGGACGCGCCATTCATGCCTTGCGCCGGTTTACGCAGTCGTCACTGAACAAGGAACCCAGTTGGCGGAAGCCGACTTGCCGCTAGTGTAAGGCGGATACTCTTGTCCGCCGCTTTTGACGTTAATTTTGGGTTTAGCAGCATTGATGCTTTGACCTTCTTAAGGTCGGAATGCGAACTGCGATGAAAGAACCAGGATCAAAAGTGGCGGACAACAGCGGTGTTTCAACGGTCGCAGAGCCCGATCTGAATCCGTCGCAGGCTGAGGAAATCCTTCAGGGCCTCGCTGCAGTCTTCAGCCAGCACCACAATCCCGCAACCGCGAGACGTGTTGCGTATCCACCCGGTCGGCCAGACCAAGGATGGTCTTCGGAGTCCCAACAGGATTCACACCGCAACTCATCGGGCCCGGACGAATCGCAACTGCCGAATCTGGAAGCTCGATATCGAGCCCTGGTCGAACAGATTCCGGCAGTTGTGTTCATGGCTTATCTGGACCGCGGCATCGGCGAGGCCTATGTCAGCCCTCAGATTGAAGCAGCACTCGGTTTTTCGCAGGAAGAGTGGCTGGAGGATCCGATCCGGTGGTACAGCCACATTCATCCTGAAGACAAGCAGCGCTGGAGCACGGAAGCGGCTGAGATGTTTCTTACCGGCAACCCGCTTCGGTCTTCCTATCGGGTGGTCGCGCGCGATGGCCGAATTTTGTGGTTTCATTGCGAGGCGAAGATGATCCGCAAGGAGGACGGCGAGCCCTGGTTCATTCACGGCGTGGGTTTTGATATCACCGATTTGAAGAGAACCGAAGAAGCGCTGCAGGAAGAACGCAACGTCAGCAAACGGGCGGAGGCCAAGTTCCGTGGATTGCTGGAGGCCGCGCCCGATGCAGTCGTGGTGGTCAATCCGGAAGGCAAGATTGTTCTGGTCAACGCGCAGGTGGAAAAATTGTTTGGCTACCGGCGCGAAGATCTACTGGGCCAGCCGCTCGAAATGCTGGTGCCGGCACGCTTGCGAAACAAGCACCCCGCACACCGTCAGCGTTTCTTTCATGAGCCGCGAGTGCGCCCCATGGGATCAGGCGGTGAAGAGCTCTACGGCTTGCATAAGGACGGACGCGAATTCCCCGTGGAAATCAGCCTAAGCCCGCTGGAAACGGAAGAGGGCGTACTGGTTTCAAGCGCGATTCGCGACATCACGGGGCGCAAACAGCTGGAGAAAACAATTCTGGAGATCAGTGCGCGGGAGCAGCGCCGCATTGGGCAGGATCTGCACGATGGATTGGGCCAGCACTTGACCGGCATCGCTTTCATGAGCAAAGTGCAGGAACAAAAGCTGATGGAAAAGAATCTGCCTGAGTCAGGTGACGCCGCCAAGATCGTGAACCTGGTGAACGAGGCGATCAACAAAACGCGGGAACTGGCGCGCGGATTGCTTCCCGTAGTGTCGGACGCGCAGGGGCTGATGTCGGCTTTGCAGCAGTGGGCAGGCGAGGTGGAGGATCTATTCGGCATAAGCTGCCGCTTCCAGTGCTTCACTCCAGTGCTGATCCATGACGAGACCGTGGCCACGCATCTGTATCATGTTGCGCGAGAGGCTGTGAACAACGCGATCAAACACGGCAAGCCACAGCAGATCGTCATTCGTTTGGCTGCCGACGACTGCCAGGGAGCGCTTACAATTCAGGACGACGGCTGTGGCATCGGGGACGCCCTTCCCGGCAACAAAGGGATGGGGCTTCAACTGATGAACTACCGGGCCCGGATGGTGGGAGGATCGCTTACCGTGCGACGCGTCCCAACCGGTGGGACCGTTGTGACTTGTTTATTTCCGGTCTTTCCTCAAGCCGCGAAAAAGAGTGAATGACGAAGAAATGAAGTGAAGCATGAGCGTGATGTTCAAAGCGCCGAACCCGCATAGTCAGGCCGTCACCAAGAAGAGAATTCTGGTGGTCGACGACCATCCAATCGTGCGCCAAGGTCTGGCCTTGCTGATCAATCGCGAACCCGATCTGGTGGTCTGTGGCGAAGCTGAAGAAGCGACCGGCGCCATGCATGTGCTGGCCTCAGCGCATCCCGACGTCCTCATCGTAGACATCTCGTTGAACGGTCCCGACGGCCTCGATCTGCTGAAAACGATCCGCACTACTCATCCCACTTTGCCAGTGCTGATCCTGTCGATGCACGACGAGTCGATTTACGCGGAACGCGCCCTCCGCGCCGGCGCTAACGGTTACATCATGAAACAGGAGGCGACGGAGAAAGTTCTGGTCGCGGTGCGCCGGATTCTGAGCGGTGAGATCTACGTAAGCGATCGCATCGCCAACAAGATGCTCAAGCACTACATCACCGGCTCCGGCACGCTTCGGAACTCTTCCATCGCCGACCTCAGCGACCGCGAACTGGAAGTGTTCCGATTGATCGGAGAGGGCCACGGAACCCGGCAGATTGCCGAAGAACTTCATCTCAGCATCAAGACTGTCGAATCCTACCAGGCTCACATCAAGGAAAAATTGTCGCTGCGCAGTTCTCGCGAACTCATGCAGCACGCGATTCAATGGAATATGAATGAAAAAATCGCGTAATAATGTCTAACTAACAAACTTCCTCGCTCTCTCAAGTACTTCGTCATTATCAGGGAATCCCCGATATAAAAAATAGTCATACCACTGAACTCAAAAAGTGGTGTGCCCGCTTGTAGGCACCGGCGCGAGTGTTCGATTCTAACGCCGCACAAGTATTCAATTTTGTTCGCACGCGGAGAACACTGCTCCACAGGGTTGTAGTTCGTCTGCAACTTCTGCAGCGGACAAGTTCAGGCTCCGTTCTGAAAGTTGAGGGAGAGAGGAGAACGCAGTTATGGCAGCGGAAACAGTTCCGTACGGTCGGGTCACGCAAAAACCATCGCCGGTCGCCGAGGTTCACATACTCTGGATCACTGCCGGTCTGGGTTGTGATGGAGACTCGGTTTCAGTCACTGCAGCCACTCAACCCAGCATTGAGGACGTTCTGTTGGGCGCAATCCCAGGACTTCCCAAGGTGCACTTGCACAATCCTGTCCTCGCGTATGAAAACGGCGACGACTTCCTGAAATTCTGGTACATGGCTGAGAGAGGCCAACTCGAACCCTTCGTTTTGGTTGTCGAAGGTTCGATTCCGAACGAAAGAATAAAGAAGGAGGGCTACTGGGCCGGCCTCGGAACCGATCCGAAAACCGGGCAGCCGATCACCACTAACGAGTGGATCGACCGCCTTGCCCCGAAAGCGCTGGCGGTAGTGGCCTGCGGCACCTGTGCTACCTACGGCGGGATTCATGCCATGCAAGGGAATCCCACCGGCGCAATGGGCCTTGCGGATTACCTCGGGTGGGATTGGAAGTCGAAAGCCGGTCTGCCGATCGTCAATGTTCCAGGATGTCCGGTGCAGCCTGACAATTTCATGGAAACCGTGCTCTACCTCCTCTACCAAGTGGCAGGACTCGCGCCCATGATTCCGCTCGACGACCAGCTGCGCCCGACTTGGCTGTTCGGCCAGACGGTTCACGAAGGCTGTGATCGAGCCGGCTACTACGAACAGGGCGATTTCGCGGAGGTATATGGATCTCCAAAGTGCATCGTGAAGCTCGGATGCTGGGGTCCGGTTGTGAACTGCAACGTCCCGAAGCGCGGCTGGATGGCAGGAATCGGCGGGTGCCCCAATGTGGGCGGCATCTGCATCGGCTGCACCATGCCCGGCTTCCCGGACAAGTTCATGCCGTTTATGGATGAACCTCCGGGAGGGAAAGTCTCTAGCGCTGCCGTTGGCGCTTATGGCCGCGCTATTCGAGCCTTGCGATCTCTGACTCAGGCCACCGTCAACAAGGAACCCAAGTGGCGTCATTCCCGTCCGGAATTGAGCACCGGGTACCATCCACGATCTTACTAAGTTGCGACGGTTGAAGGATTTCCACTGAGAACACAAAAAGGAGCGAACGAATGAGCACTATTACCGCACCGACAAAAGATATCCCCGGCAAAAAGGGAAATCTGGTGGAAATGAACTGGGACCCGATCACTCGGATCGTAGGCAGCCTGGGCATCTTTACCAAGATCGATTTTGAGAATCGCCACGTGGTCGAGTGCCATAGCACCTCGTCCATCTTTCGCGGGTACAGCATCTTCATGAAAGGCAAGGATCCGCGCGACGCGCACTTCATCACCAGCCGGATCTGCGGAATTTGTGGCGACAATCACGCCACCTGCGCCACCTATGCGCAGAATATGGCATTCGGCATAAAGCCACCTCCGATCGCCGAATGGATCGTAAACCTCGGCGAGGCCGCCGAGTATATGTTCGACCACAATATTTTCCAGGACAATCTGGTCGGCGTTGACTTCTGCGAGCAGATGGTCAAGGAGACGAACCCCAAGGTCTGGGCGAAGGCGCAATCGACGCCGGCGGCGCACTCCAATCTGCACGGCTTCCGGACCATCGCCGACATCATGACCGCACTCAATCCGTTTACCGGATCCTTCTATCGCGAAGCTCTGGTTATGAGCCGCATGACGCGCGAGATGTTCTGCCTGATGGAGGGCCGCCACGTTCATCCATCGACTCTATATCCCGGCGGCGTCGGGACCGTGCCTACGGTCCAGCTATTTACTGACTATCTTGTCAGGCTCATGAAGTATGTCGAGTTCATGAAAAAAGTAGTGCCCCTCCACGACGACCTGTTCGACTTCTTCTACGAAGCGCTGCCCGGGTATGAAGAAGTCGGACGGCGTCGGGTGCTGCTAGCCTGCTGGGGTTCTTTCAACGATCCCGATTATTGCGACTACCAGTATAAGAACATGACGGAGTGGGGCCGGAAGATGTTCGTCACGCCCGGAATCGTCGTGGACGGTAAGCTGGTGACCACGGACCTGGTGGACATCAACCTGAACATCCGCATTCTGCTCGGCAGTTCTTATTACGACGAGTGGAAAAATTCACAAACTTTCGTGAAGACCGATCCTTTGGGAAATCCGGTCGACAGGAACCATCCCTGGAACCAGACCACGATTCCCCGTCCGCAGAAGCGCGATTTTGGCGGGAAGTACACCTGGGTGATGTCACCGCGCTGGCTCGACAAGCGGACCGGCGATCATCTGGCGATGGACACGGGCGGCGGACCGATCGCGCGACTTTGGGCGACCGCGCTGGCCGGCTTGGTGGATATCGGATATATCAAGGCCACCGGTCACAGTGTGAAGATGTATCTGCCCAAGACCACTTCCCTGCCCGAGGTCGAGTTTGAATGGAAAGTTCCGAAGTGGAGCAATGCCATCGAGCGCGATCGGGCGCGGACGTATTTCCAGGTGTATGCTGCTTGCGCGGCGTTGCACTTTATGGAAAAGGCGCTGGCCGAGTTGCACGCGGGACACACCAAAACCTGGACGGAATTTAAGGTTCCCGAGGAAGCAATTGGTTGCGGCTTCCACGAAGCGGTTCGCGGCGTGCTCTCGCATCACGTGGTAATAAAGGACGGCAAGATCGCGAACTACCATCCCTATCCGCCAACACCCTGGAATGCCAATCCAAGAGATATTTACGGCACTCCGGGTCCGTACGAGGACGCGGTGCAGAACACTCCGATCTTCGAAGAAAACGGGCCGGACAAATTTAAGGGAATTGATATCATGCGCGCGGTGCGCAGCTTCGATCCTTGCTTGCCCTGCGGTGTGCACATGTATTTAGGAAACGGCAAGGTTCTGGAGACGCATCATTCACCGATGTTTGGTCTTCAACCTTAAATTGGTCCCCGCAAGATCAGGAGTGAGAGTGTTAGCCAGGAACCGCCAGTCATGCAAGGTCGTGACGCATCTGGCGTCTCGAAACTGCGCTCTCACTCCATTTTATTTTTAGTAATTGCCTGGTCGTCTGCGAGTGTGACATAGAAAGTTTGACAAGGAGTCTTGTGGCCGAAGGAAAAGACTTTCGAGAGGACATCCAGCGGATCGGCGGGCTGGTTCAGGAAATAGAATCAATCGCCGATCCCGCGGTACGCGCGGCTACCAAGCATCTGGTGCAGTCGCTCATGGATCTGCATGGAGCAGCCTTGGAGAAGGCGCTCGACATCGTCGCCGAGGCCGGAGATCCGGGAATAAATATTATCGACCGATTGGGTCGCGATTCGCTGGTGGGCAGTGTTCTGATTCTCTACGGACTGCATCCCGAAGACCTCGAAACCCGCGTGGTGAAGGCAGTGGATAAGGTGCGGCCTCAGCTACGAAAACAGGGTTGCGAAGTTGAGTTGCTCGGCGTGAGCAACGGCGATATCCGGCTGCGGGTTGAAACGGGCTCGCATACCTGCGGCTCGACCGCAAAAACCGTGCAGGCCGCGCTGGAAGGTGCGCTGTACGACGCAGCTCCGGATTTGAGTTCGCTGCTCATCGAAGGGCTGGAAGAGAAGCCCGCTTCCGGATTTGTGGGTTTGGACAAGTTGACGGGCGGCTCGCCGATGGCCTTCGAATCACGCGGCACGGACTAACACGGCGACACAGACCGATTAATTTATGGGTGCAGGGCAATTCACAGAACCGGCCGATGGTTTCGGAACGCTGCGTCAGTTTGCGCGCCGTGAGCGTCCGTTCGAACGCTGTGAACTGTGCAGTTTGGGGTTGCGGCCAGACCATCCCCACTTGATTGAAGTAGCGCAACGCAAGCTGCTCTGCACCTGCGATGCCTGCGCTCTTCTATTTAGTGGACAAGGTGTGAAGTACAAACGCGTGCCGCGCCGGGTGCGTTCCCTTTCCACTTTCAATCTTACCGACTCCGAATGGAGTGGTTTGATGGTTCCGATTAACATGGCGTTTTTCTTCCGCAGTAGCCTTGAGGATCGCGTTATCGCGCTCTATCCGAGCCCCGCGGGCGCGACTGAATCTTTGCTTGCGCTCGATTCCTGGAACGACATTGTGGCGCGCAACCCGATCCTGAATGAGATGGAGCCTGATGTAGAAGGACTGCTGGTCAACCGTCTGGGTTATTCGCGCGGATATTCGGCAGCAGAGTACTACATGCTTCCGATCGACGAATGCTACAAGCTGGTCGGTCTGATTCGCATGCATTGGAAAGGCCTATCCGGCGGCACGGAGGTCTGGAAGGAGCTAGGCGAGTTCTTCAAGAGTGTGAAGGAGCGAGCGGTCGAAGTAACTAGCCACACCAAACAGCCATCCGGCGTGGGAGAGGAATTTCATGCCTGATCTGGGCTTTCAAGTTGAGGGAGCGGAAGTTGTCACAAATGCGGCCACGCCTTTATTGGCTTTCAAACTGCGATTGAGTTGTGCCGATCCGGAGCAGACAATTCATACGGTCGCGCTGCGCTGCCAGATCCAGCTAGAAGTTACGCGCCGTAAATACACGCCGCAGGATCAGGAGCGGTTGCTCGATTTGTTTGGCGAGCCCAGCCGCTGGAGCCAGACTTTGCGTAGCCTTCTGTGGACCCACGCAAATCTTGTCGTGCCGTCGTTCAAGGGAACAACCGTGGTCGATCTCCCCGTGCCGTGCAGTTTCGATTTCAACGTGGCGGCGACGAAATACTTTGATGGCCTCTCTGATGGTGAAGTCCCAGTGTGCGTTCAGTTCAGCGGAACAGTCTTTTACGCGAGTCCCGAAGGCGGACTGCAAGTCGCGCCCATTTCCTGGGACAAGGAAGCCCGCTTCAAGTTTCCTGTAAGAGTTTGGCGCGACATGATGGAGCTTTACTATCCCAACAGCGCGTGGTTGTGCCTGCAGAAAGATGCCTTCGACCGTCTCTATCAATACAAAGTGCAGCACGGCATCCCGACGTGGGAAGAGGTGCTGGAGAGCATTATTCCCACTGAAGAAAAGCTGGAGAAGGTCATTTGATGAATCTGGCGACGGTCGACAAGATCGCGAAGGCGGTGCTGTACGAGGGATACATGCTCTATCCCTATCGCCCGTCGTCGGTGAAAAATCAGCAGCGCTGGAATTTCGGCGTGCTCTGCTCGGAATCGTACAGCGACGCGCAGAACGGCACCGAGGCCTGGACCATGCAGACCGAATGCCTGGTCGAAGGCGGCTCGCTGACTGGAATCGAAGTGCGCGTGCGGTTTCTTCAGCTGGTAGCGCGATCGGTGGGCGAGTTGACTGTACCGGTTGGCGAACAATCACCAGACGAGGCACCAGAGTTTCGGGTCGTCGACAGCCTTACCGTGAATGGCCGCCTGTATCAACCCTGGCAAGAAGCAGTGGAACGCGAAGTAGTTTTGCCCGTCTTCAATCTCGATGCGCTGATTCACGCTCCCGTGTCGGAGTCGTTCACATTTTCCCAGGGTAAGGACTTTGAATATTTAAAGAATGAGGAAGGTCGAGTCTCGGGCGTGCTGCTCCGCGACCGAAGCGCGCTCCAAGGAGTGATCGAGGCGAGTAGCGAGCGCGTCGATGAGGAGTTGTTCAAAGTCACCATACGGATTCGCAATCGAACGCCCTTCGCCGTAGCCCAGCAGACCAGCCGTGAAGACGCATTATTAGTTTCGCTTGTCTCGACGCACACCGTCCTCGGCGTGGAGGACGGAAAATTCATTTCGCTGCTCGCGCCCCCGGAACCCCTCGCCGGGATGGCAGCGAACTGTAACAATGTCGGCACATGGCCCGTCCTCGTCGGTAATGAAGGGCAGTACGACACGCTACTCTCCTCGCCAATCATTCTCTACGATTATCCGCAGATCGCGCCGGAAAGCGCCGGCGACCTCTTCGATGGCACGGAGATAGATGAAATTCTCTCCCTGCGAATCATGACGTTGACCGATGACGAGAAGCGCGAGATGAGCCAATCGGACGAGCGGGCCCGGCAAATGCTGGAGCGCACCGAGACCATGCCGGTAGAGCAGTTCATGAAGTTGCACGGAGTCCTGCGCGGGCTGCGGCCGGTAGCGAGTTCAACCCGCCCTAGTTCAAATCAGGAGGAGGCCCAATGAACGAATGGGAATGGCAACTCCTCGAAGAAAAAACTCCTCTTGATCATCTGGACATCGCTGGATTCGAGGTGCGGACAGGAAGCCGGGTGCGTCTGTGTCCCCGCAAAGGCGGCGACGTGATGGACATCGCGCTCGCCGGACAAATTGCGACCGTTGAGTGCATCGAGCAGGATTATGAAGGCAAACAGCACGTGTGCGTTGTTCTGGACAACGATCCTGGCAAAGACATGGGTCTACTTCGCCAGCCCGGCCATCGATTTTTCTTCGACGCACAAGAAGTCGAACCGCTCTCGCCGGACGAGTTCCCGCCGGTCGCAGCCGTACAGAAGCCAACCATTCTTGTCGCTGGCATCGGCAACATTTTTCTAGGAGATGACGGGTTTGGGGTGGAGGTGGTTCGCCGCCTGGCTAGCCGGAAGCTTCCAGAGAGCGTGCGCGTAGCTGACTTTGGTATTCGCGGCTTTGACTTGGCTTACGCGCTGCAGGATGGTTATGAGACCACAATTCTGGTAGACGCCTGTCCGCACGGCGAAGCTCCGGGAACGTTGTACGTGATTGAGCCGGACTTGAAAGAGCTGGATGATCCATCTCGGTCCCAGCCTGCGATCGAGGCGCATGCGATGAATCCGGTGACAGTGCTGCGCACGGCGCGGGCCATGAATATCGAAGTGAAAAATGTATTAGTCGTTGGCTGCGAGCCCGAGACTCTCGGAGGCGAAGAGGGCCAGATGGGATTGAGCGCGCCAGTCGAGGCTGCCGTGGACGAGGCGGTCAAGTTGGTGGAGTCGGTAATCAATAAAGTTCTGGACAAAGGTAAACCAAATTCAACCCAGTAAATATCCTGCGATCAAAAGGAGACCGCCGTGGCAATGGAAAATGGTAATGGAACAAGTGATCGAGACACGCTATTCATGCTGAGCGGAGTGGCGCTGATCGTTTTCGGAGCGGGCTTGATTCTCTCCAACCCGATCGCAAAGAAATATCTCGGGCAGTTGGGGGTCGGCGATCTGGCAAGTGCCGCTCTGCCGGATTTGGACCGCTATCTAAAATTGCGGGCCATGTGACGGCGCAAGACAAAATGCACTTAACGGCCTGGCCAAGGGGGATGTTCCTTTGTCAACGGTAGAAGCGCCGCCATCGACGGCGGTGCGATACGTCATCGATGCCAAGAGAAGTGCGTTCACCGCGCGTGCATTTGCAACCGGGCTGCTGTCGGCATTTGCGCATAGTCCGACAATTGCGATCCCTGCTTTCGAGGGCGAGGTTGCTTTGAATGCGGATGCTTTGGAGCAGAGCTCCGCGGGGATCGTAATCGATGCCACTTCTCTGAACGTCACTGGAGCCTTCAGCGAAAAGGATCGCGGGGAGATTAACCGCAAGATGCACGAGGAAGTTCTGGAGACGGAAGGATACGCGGAGATCGTCTATGAGTGCTCCAAAGTTTCCGCTACTCAATCCGGTGAAGGGCAATATTCGGTAACGTTGAACGGAGAGCTAACGCTGCATGGGGTCACACGGGATCAACCTTTGATGGCACGCACCTCGGTCAGCGGCGACACGCTGCGGGCGGCGGGGGATTTCTCCATCCGCCTGAGCGACTACGAGATTCGGCCGGTTACCGCGGTTGGAGGAACGATTAAGCTCAAGGATGAGATCAAGCTTTCGTTCAATATTTCCGCTCGCAAGCTGGCGTGATCTGGCCAGCGGTGAGGAGAATTAGGTGCGCAGGATTTTTGAACATGGAAAAGGACGAAGCCAATCATGACGCCGCCGGAGGATGCACAATGTGTTTAGCCATACCAGGGAAGATTGTCGAGATTTCTTCCGACAATCAGGATTCCGCGCTTGTGGATGTTGTCGGCGTGCGGCGTAAGATCGATCTCGGCCTGTTGCTGGATGACAAGCCGGTGGCCGGCGACTGGGTGCTGATTCACGTTGGATTTGCCATGAGCAAGATCAGCGAGCAGGATGCCGCCGACCAGATGAGCACGCTTAGAATGCTGGGCGAGATCGACGGCGCAATGCAGGAAGTTCAGGGATATGGCCTGGAGGACGTGAATTGACGCCCAGTTCCTTAACCCTGAGCTCACACCAAAGGAACGGAGCCGCATGAAATTCGTTGACGAGTTCCGCGAACCCGAACTGATTTCGAGGACAGCGGATGAAATTCGCCGGCTCGCGGGGACCGAGCGCCATTACCGCATGATGGAAGTCTGCGGCGGACATACTCATGCCATTTACCGCTTCGGACTGAAAGATATACTTCCCGAAAATATCGAGTTGATTCATGGCCCAGGCTGCCCTGTCTGCGTGCTTCCCATGGGCAGGATTGACGACGGTCTTTCCATTGCGCAGCATCCCGATGTTATCTTCGCGGCCTTCGGCGATATGATGCGCGTCCCCGGAACTCTGGGGAGTCCTCTGGAACACAAGGCACGAGGCATGGATGTGCGCATCGTGTATTCGCCTTCCGACGCTTTGAAGCTGGCCCGGCTCAATCCCGACAGGCACGTTATGTTCTTCGCTATCGGCTTTGAGACGACTGCGCCGTCGACCGCTCTAACGATGATGCGAGCCAAGGCCGAGGGCATCCGGAACTTCTCAGTGTTCTGCAATCACGTTACGATCATCCCAGCGATTCGCGCCATTCTTGATTCGCCTGACATGCGGCTCGATGCTTTCATCGGTCCCGGCCACGTCTCGACCGTTATCGGCTGCCGTCCCTACGAATGGATCGCGCAAAACGAACGCAAACCGATCGTCGTCTCGGGCTTTGAGCCCCTGGACATGCTGCAATCCATCGTCATGCTGCTCCGGCAACTGAAGGCTGGCGAGTCCAAAGTTGAGAATCAATATAAGCGCGTGGTTCCATGGGAAGGAAACCGCGCCGCCCTTCGTGCGATGGCCGAGGTGTTCGAGTTACGTCCTTATTTCGAATGGCGCGGTCTTGGCTTCATCTCGCAGTCGGCGCTGCGCGTCAACGACAAGTTTGCCGAATTTGACGCCGAGCAACGCTTCGAAGTGCCCGGCATTCGGGTGACCGATCCAAAAGCAGCGCAATGTGGAGAAGTGCTGAAGGGTGTACTGAAACCGCATCAATGTAAACTGTTTGGCCGGGAGTGCACGCCCGAGCATCCTATCGGCGCACTCATGGTGTCATCGGAAGGATCATGCGCGGCCTATCACAACTACGAACACCGCAAGGCAGCAATGGTAAGTCTGAGCGCGTAGACGCTTCGGCCGGCCTGCCTCCCGAGTCCGCGCCCACGCGGTTCCGCGACCCGCAGATCGAAATGGCCCATGGCGCGGGTGGAAAAGCCAGCCGCAAGCTGGTCGAAGGGCTTTTTGCTCCCCTGCTTTTTGGCGCTGCGCCCGGTCCCCTCGGAGACGCCGCGCTGGTCGACATCAGCGGCGCGAAAGTTGCAATCACGACGGATAGTTTCGTGGTCAAGCCGCTTACTTTTCCGGGCGGCTCGATTGGTGAGCTGGCGGTCAACGGAACCGTGAACGACCTCGCAGTTTCGGGAGCGCGGGCGGAAGCACTCGTAGTTTCATATGTGCTCGAAGCTGGCCTGCCCACGCCCGCTCTCGAAGCCGAAGTTCGAGCCATGGCAAAAGCTGCGCGGGAGGCTGGGGTGCGCATCGCCGCAGGAGACACCAAAGTCGTCGAGCACGGCAAGGCGGATGGGATGTATGTCACCACAACTGCGATCGGACGACTGCTTCCCCGAGTGACCATCGATCCCCGCTCAGTGCGTGTGGGCGACAGGATTCTGC
>JBAWBE010000239.1:0-2295 GCA_049589635.1 Terriglobales bacterium | reverse complement strand
AGTAGAGGCAAGCGTAGAGGAAAAAGCAGAGACGCGGCCTGCCGCGTCTCAGATCTATGCGCTCTTGCGAATGCCAGGCTGTGTTCGAGAGTCGTTGGCACGTTTGCGAAACACAACTCGTAGTTCCTCGCGCCATCGCTCACCGATGCCAAGCAACTCCCATTCGATTTCGGGTGACAGGTAGCGAAGAATCGTGTCCGTCGAAGGATGCACGCGCAGCGCCGGAGCAACCAGCATCAGCAGCGGCTTCTCGGCGGAAATCTCGCGCCCAGGAAAATAGCCGAACTTGGCGAGTTCTCCGCGGTTCTGATGCCAGGCAACGCGCGACCAATAGTCAACCCCCTGCAACGGTAAATGAATGTCCTCGTCCGCTTTGAGTTCGATTACCGCGAGGCGCCCATCGCCAGTCGCGGCGAGAATGTCGATCATCGCCCGATCGGCCGCCGAAAACGCTGGCATTTGGCGGTACACAAAGTCTGTTCGCAGACGGCCATCGAGCGCCGCGATATTCGCTGCAGCCAGTGACTCGAGCCAGCGCTCGGAGTGCATCCGCCAGAGCGCATGATTCTTGGGCCCATCTTTGTGTCGTACAGCTGCCGCCAGACGAACGAGGTCGGCAAACTGCGCTTCATTGCGTTCATCAAGAACGCGTTCTTCCGCACCCACTCCAAAAACAATTTCCTCCCCAATCTGAAAATTCCGCGGATCGTGCGCCACGCGCGCCTGCGCGAATTCGAGTCCACATCGCCGAAAGGAAACCAGCGCGGGCGAAAGCACGGCAACTTCCGCCTGCGGCAGAATCCCGTGAATGCGCGCAATCGATGAAGCAAAGCGCCGCAGCGTCTGCTCTTCATCCACAGCGCGGACGAGCCTGGTTGCGAGATTGCCGCGGTCGCCGGTTTCCAGCCGAATCAGGGTATCCTCGCGCTGGTCGAACTCGTTCAAGTGCCATTTCGCGGCGGTGGGATGCAAATGCGCCATGCGTTGCGCGGTCAGAGTAGCCGACCCTCTCGGCACAACGAGCACGAGTCCCTCAACCACGCGTCGTTCCCGCTGCGCAAGGCGGCATTCCTCAAGCCACAGGAGTCCGCATGTCAGCGCGCCATCGACCGTCGTCTGTGTCTCCTGGTCGTTGACGCCAACAATCGCCAGCGCACGCTGCCCTTGCCGCATCCATCCGCGCAGATATGCGGGACCGAACGAGCGCTCCAGATTCATCCCGGTCGTCAGCCGCACGACAGTCCAGCCCGGGAAATTCCGCTCCAGCACACGCCGCAAATGAGGCTCGTAACTAACACGCGCCGCCCGCCGTGCCGCCGGACTGCGCTGATCCCGATCGCGGCAGATATCGAGCCGCGTCGGCCGGCTCTGTCCCATGCGTTGCACCTGGAGCCGCAAGGTCGCGCTCTTGATCTCGGCATCGACCACTCGCCGTACGATATTGCGTTCGCTCGACCACAGATGGACGAGACACTTGTTGTACTCACCTGAAATCGAATACTTCGACTCGGCCAGATCGAAGACGATTGCGCCATCCTCAACCACGACCGCCGCGCGCGAGCCTTCGAGGAAGTCGGTCACCATCTTGCCGAGAGATTCCGGAGTCATCTCGGCATTGTTCACCCTTCTCAGGCGGAAAGCGGTGACGGGCCGCACTCTCAATTTGTGTCGAATCCCCGAGCAGCGTCGTTAAAGCGCCCACCGAGGCCGCTCGGGACGTTCTTGGAGCATGCCTCTTTTGCGTACCGGCGTGACCTTCGTGATTAGCCGTGCGGGCGCGGCACCGCGTTCTCTCGTGGGATAATGAACATTGCGCTTCGAGTCATTTGGCGCCGCAAAGGCATCGAATCATTGTGAGCACACAGGAACGTTTCTTCTTCGAGCACTACGGCCTTTCTCATCAAGACCTTGAGAGCTATCTGGCCGCCGCGCTTTCCGCCGGCGGCGACTATGCGGACCTTTATTTCGAGTACCTAACCTCGACCTCGCTGATGGTGGATGAGTCGATGGTGAAGTCGGCCTCGCAGGGAATTTCCGCCGGATGCGGCGTACGCGTGGTTTCGGGAGAGCGCACCGGCTACGCCTATACCGACGATCTTTCTCCGGCACGCATTCTCCACGCGGCCCGCACGGCCGCCCTCATTGCCAGTGCACCGGCCAAGACCACGGTCACCGGATTCCAGCAGAAACCGGCGCGCAGTCTTTATCCTGTTCCCCTACCTTCCGTGGATGCCGAGATTAGTGCCAAAGTCGATCTGCTGATGCGTGGCGACCATACGGCCCGCGCCTTCGATC
>JBAWBE010000238.1:0-6519 GCA_049589635.1 Terriglobales bacterium | reverse complement strand
GGACAATCACGTTGAACAGCAGGTTCGCCAGGTTGTCGCGCTTGGTCAGATAGGTATTTTCATTCCAGGTAACGTCGGCCTCATAGCTCACCGACCCGAGCAGCGCTCGCGCCTCACTGCGCGAAAGCGGGCCTGCGGCAATCACCACGATCGGCCCCGTGCGCTTGGCGGAGTAAGGCCCGACATCTACGATCGACGCTACACCTGGCTGTTGAGCCGACTCCTGATGCGAGGCTTCAATCTGCTTCATCTTCTCGATTGCGATCTGCGGCGTTGGATACTCAATCAGCATCAGCGTCGCATCGCCCGCCGCGACCGCGTAATTGGCCAGCGCAACCTCGGCGCCCGATTTGAATTCGACCGTCGACGCCGGCAACGGCGCGCCAATGCGGCCGAGCGCGACTGGCCCGAGGATGTACTTCGTCGTATTTTTCTCGTAATCACGGTTAGGCAGATAGCTTCGCAGCGGCGGCAGTTTGCCCGCACTGCCTAACGGCTTGGCCAGTGTGCCGGCCAACTCTCGCAGTTCGGCCGCGGACATCGCACTCAGCTTGTCAAAGAGCGCATCGACCAGCACATTTCCCTGAAAAAACAGCACGCGATTATTGAGCGATCCCGCCAGATCTCCGATCTTTTCGTCGAGCATCACAGACGTCTGGTAATAGGTGAACGCGCCATAAGCGCCGCTGGCGTCGTCGAAAACCGCCGCCTTGATCGAAAGCTTGCGCCCGTCATCGCGCGTATAGTCAGCCTTCTCAAAACGCTGGAAGCCGTATTCCTTGAGGACGCCCGCATTCGCGGGATCGGCCGCTGTCGCATCAGTGCTCTGGGTGGCGGAGCCGCTGATTTGCCAACCGCCAAATTGAGCAGGCAGGACGCCCGCCGGGGCGGGCGAGTCAGCCGCGAAGACGGTAGCGCCGACAAATAGAACCGATAAGAAAATGATCGAGAGCCCGAAGGATTTCATTCGAAAGAAGGCACACCTCTGATACTCGATTAGACTACCGGCAGCCCGCGAAAGTTTCCAGCGAGGGCGGCCGTAGAGCCACCGCCGCAGCGCCAGCATGCCCCCGAGCGAGAAACCGAACCCGTCCTTGACATCTCCCCCCGAAACAACGACGATGGCTCGCCGTTAGCAACCGGCATTTCTAAATGATTTCCCAACTAGGAGAGACAACCATGAAACCCAGCACGACGAGGATAAGAACGATCGCACTGACGATCGCGACCTGCTTTGCCGCCCTGACGCTCTGCTTCGCCAGTCCGCAAATGGGCACCTGGAAGCTGAACGAAGCCAAGTCAAAGTTACCCGCCGGCGCCATCAAGAATATGACGGTGGTTTATGAAGCGGCTGGCGACAGTACAAAAGTGACCGTAGACGGCGTCGATGGCGACGGCAAGCCGACGCATAACGAGTGGACCGGCAAGTTCGACGGCAAAGACTATCCGCTAGTCGGCGATCCCTCTGCCGATACGCGCGCCTACAAGGCAGTCAGCGCCAACAAGTTGGACCTGACGAATAAGAAAGGCGGCAAGGTTACCGCCAGCGGCACGATCGTCGTCTCAGCCGACGGCAAGACCCGCACTGTGACCGTCACCGCAACCGATGCGAAGGGCAAGAAAATGAGCTCCACGGCAGTCTACGACAAGCAGTAACGTCTCCAGCATTTCTGGCAACGTACGAAGAGGGCCGCCCAAAGCGGCCCTCTTTCCGTGGTGCTTCGTTAGCGCTGGCGTCCCGCCCCTATTGCACTGTCTCCGTAAACACCACCTCCGGATGCCCTAAGCCATACGGCCCCTCGGCCGTAACATGCACAGCCCCGGCATTCTGCGGCAACGTGAGCACGACCGCCGCATTCCCCGACGAGTCTGTCGTCACGAGTCGACTCGAAAGCGTGCCCGCGCTGGCCGTGAAAAACACGGTTGCTCCCGCCGCACTTCCGCCCGAAGACCCAGCATTCAGCGTCACCGACAGATTCAGAGTTGCCCCCGGCGCGCCCTGCTGCCCATCTCCCTGCTTCGTGAACGTCGCGGGAGGACTTCCCACCACGATCCATCCACTCTGCTCCTGCGTGACGCCCGAATTATCCGTGCCCGGAACCGTGTAGTGAAAAAATCCCGCCTTCTTGCCCGCTGTCACCGTGATGGCTCCATTCTGACTCGTGGTAACCGTACCTTGCGTCACCGCGACCTTAATCCCCGTATCGAACGTCGGCGTTCCGAGCGTCACCGTCCCCGATCCCGAAACAAGCTTCGGCGCCAGCGTCACCGTTCCGTTCGCTGCAACCATCGTCGTATCCGGATTCAAATCCCACTCCGCCGCCGGCGCCTTTGCCATCGATCCCGTCACCACCAGCAGCGTCGCGCTGTAAGGCGCGAAGCTCATCGTCGAGGACCACGCCTGCGTGCCCGAGGCCACAATCGTGGTCGGCTTGGTCTTTGAGAGCGTGTAACTCGTCACCTGCGAAGGCGTGAACCCGCTCACAGCAAACTGCGCGTTGTAAGTCGCATTCGGAGACTTATTCAGAACCATCACGGTCAGCGCAGTTCCCGAAGAATTTATCGCCGCATAGCTGCTGAACAAGCCCGCACTGGCATTGTTCGTGTCCGAAACTGAAATTCCCGCAAACGTGTCGTGCTTGCCGTCATAGTTGCGATAGAGTTTCAAAGCCTGATAATTCGGATTCGTATCCACCGGCGCGACCCACCGCGAAGCTAGATAAACCCGCTCACGTCCCAGGATGCCGTAGGCATCGGCATCGCCGAGCGCGGAAGAGAAATCCGACTCGCCCGCAATCGCCGCGTTCCATTCCGTAATACTCAGCGGCGTTTCCGGATAAATCATGTTCGCAATCGCCCGCATGCGCGGAATGCGGAAGGGAATCGTTTTCTTTGGCTCGATGAACGTCGCCCATTCCTGATTGATGTCGCCGGACTCGCTCACATATTTCGGATCCCAATAATCGCGGAAAATCCGCAAAGCCAGCGCCCGCTGCTTGGCCAGCGTCCAGCCCGAAGTATCGGGCGTGTCCGGATAGGCGTGAATATCAAACACATCCACCGATCGAGTCCCCGCGATCTGATCCTGCCAGTAAACTTCGTTCAGCCACCACGGCAGCAGATCATTGCCGGCATGGGCCGCTTTGTCGTTGTTATTCGCGCCATTCCAGTAAAACCACCAGCAGCAACTCACCGGCCCGAGCCGGATCGCTTGCGGGTCCCATCCCTTCAGCGCCTGAGCCTCGGCGATAAACGTGTCGCGCATTTCGTTATAAGCCGTGGGCGCCGGATGAACATCCCGATGCGTGCTTCCCCAAATATCGATCTCGTTATCCATGTCATAAAAATGTGGAGCGCTCCCAAAAGCCGCGGCCAGAGCCGCCGTCCACTGATTGCGATAGACGGTGTTGGCCGGATCTCCCTGTTGCGGCGAATCCTTCAGGGGCACATCGGCATCATTCGGGTCATTCCCCGTAATTGGAGTCGCGCAGTCCGTTAGGATTCCGTTCCCGTCATCCGAGTTATAATGATTCACGGCGCACTGCGCCCCATACTTCGCGACTGAAAAACTGTAAGCGCTGCCATCGGTCACGTCCTTCGCCACCCACGGCAGCATCACCATCGTCATCAGCGGGTTGCTGCCCGCCGCAATCACGTCCTTGATGAACTTCGACGAATCAGAGTCGCCAATCTCCGAAATGCCATAATCGCCAAAATACCAGTCATTCGCCGCGTTGTAAGTGCCAGCCGTCCAGTTATAGCGCGAAGTAGCATTTCCGCCCCAGCGCACTTCGGTGGTGCCGCTGTCGGTAATGTCGGCAGCGGAATTCGGGTACGCGACTCCATACACGTAAGGACTGATTGCATGACGATTGCCAAGCGCATCAATCGTGACCGTGACGGCCTTCGTCGCGGCCGGTTGATGCTCTTGGGCAAAGGCTGCTATGCGCGCGCCAGTAATGAGAGTTGGTAGGGAGAGCGCGAGTAAGCCAGCCGCAAAGCCGCGACGAACGAGGAGTTTCATGGGGGAGGGCCTCCAGCCAGTTATGGTAGACTTACGCTCCCAAACGCGCAGCTATCAGAAGGACAGTCGACAGCACTCACTAGGGCAGCGTCACGGGAGCGGCATCGGCCGGGTGGCACTCACACTTTTTCCCAAAGTTTCTTGTCCAGTGGGACAGTCCATGGCCCTTCCAAACGCGAACCGCTCAAGCGAGAATTTCGTGGCGGCTGGCGCCTAAAAGTCTTCGCCGACCTGGTCCAACTCCTCAATACCCCCGATTTGGTTGTAGAGCACGCTATGCGGATCGTTGCTCTGAGGCTTGCCATAGTAAAGGATCGCAATGTCTTTCGTGACCATTTTGCGTACTCGAGTTTCCGGATCGGACCCATCGGCGGGTTCTCCGCTGTAATGCAGGCCCATTCGCGCTGAGGACACCACTGCGGTATGAAGGTTATTGGTCCGCCAAGTGAAGGTGAACCGCCAGTTTACCGACCCGGGATAAATATCCATCGTGGTCAGCCCAATCAGCACAGCATGTGGTTTGTTGGCGATTTCAGGAAAAGCAGAGTGCAAGCTCGCGACCAGCGGCTCCGCCTCTGCTTGTTTGCTCCACAACCAGACATGCCGCGTGGTTTCGGGCTGGGGCAGGCCGGGCAGCACCTGAACTTCAAGATTGTATTTCTGCCGATAGTATCGGACCAGATCCTGCAGCATGTCGTCCGGAAAGTCGCCGAGCGCGACAAAGTAAACCCCGCTAGATCCAACCTTCGTCCGGCTCGCAGATGCATCTGTAGTGTCCGCGGGTTTTTCGAGGACTGGAGCCTTGTCGCAGCCCGCCAGCAGGCAAGCGCATGCCATCATAATGAGAAAGCGTCGCATGAAAGCGAGTGTGGGGAAAAATAAGGATTGGAGCAAGTTACAAGCGTCATGCTGGAAACAACTATGAGGACCCGTATCTCAGATAAGAACGCTTCGCAGAGCCGGGAGTTTATTCGTTCGTGACGCCTACTGCCCGGCCGGCTTCTCAATCTTGCTCGCGACCTTGACGCCGCTAAGTCCGCCGGCATAGCGCGCCACGCCACGGTAGAGCGACTCCGCAATCCGCTGCCGCTGCTCAGATGTCTCCAGCTTGCGCTCATCCATGGGATTCGACACAAACGAAATCTCCGCCAGAATTGATGGCATATTCGCGCCGATGAGCACAATAAACGGAGCCTTCTTCACGCCGCGATTCCGCACGCCGGCACTATTCAGCGCCAGCCCGCCGTAAAGCGAGTCCTGAACATCCGAAGCAAACTCACGCGACTCATCGATCTTGTCCTTCAGCGCGATCTTCTTCACCAAGTCCTGCAACTCGTGAATCGATTTCTCCGAAACCGCATTCTCTCGCGCCGCTACTTCGAGGGCCTCGGGCGACGAAGTGAAATTCAGGTAATAAGTCTCTACCCCGCGCGCATCCGAATCGCGGCTCGAGTTTGCGTGAATTGAGATGAACAAATCCGCCCGGTCGCGGTTCGCAATCGCGGTTCGAGTCTCGAGCGGCACAAATGTATCGTCGCGCCGCGTGTAAGCGACCTCCGCGCCCAGTCGCGTTTCGAGCAGCCTCCCCAACCGCCGCGCCACATCCAGCACCAGATCTTTTTCGAGCAGCCCATTCGGACCAATCGTCCCGGTGTCGTGTCCGCCATGCCCGGCATCGATCACAATCTTGCCAATCTTCAATCCCAGGGCGCGCGTCAGTGACCGGTCGCCGGCCGCCGTCGGTCGCGCCTCGCGCATCTCGAGATCGGCCAGGTCTTCGCTAGACGCCGCATGGGATTTCCGCTTGCCCGACGTCCCCCGCAACAAAGTGCTCTTTGAGGATTTTGAAGATCGTGTCGCTGGCGAACTTGTGCGTTCCGCCTGGCGCGTGTCGTTCTCCGCATCCGGAGGCAGGGCTTTGGCCTCTTCGGTCGAGCCCTCGTCTCGGTCATCTGCCGCATGGTTGGTGGTCGAGTCTTTCTTTACGGAATCTCTCTTCGCCGAACTGGTGCGCACCGTTCCTGCCGAGCTTTGCCCATGCTTCTTGGCCTGTTTTCCGGAGTCCGGCGCCGCATCGTCGTCATCCGCATCGACAATCGTCTTAGGAATCGTTCGACTCGACCCCTTCACCGCAACGGTCGTCTTGACGACGCCCGTCCCCGTCGACGTGGAATTTTCAGTAGGACTCCCACCCCCGTCGTCGCTCGTGCCATCTCCGGGCAGTAAAGCTTCGAGCCTCGCCTCTTCGCGATCCTTCGTCTCGTCGCTAGACTTTACATTGGCAACAATGGCGTGTTCCTTCTCGGATTTTTTCTGAACTTTGTGTCCGGTGGTGTCGTCAATCGCTTCGTCATCCGTATCTCCCGCGGACGAGTTTGCCAAAGATGAAGACGAGTTGGCCGCTGATTCCGAATCGGTGGCATTCCGATCTGCTTTGGCCAGCAAAGTAGCGCGGCTTTGCTTCCCATGAATGTCGATGATCAGCCGGTAAGGAT
>JBAWBE010000237.1:0-3873 GCA_049589635.1 Terriglobales bacterium | reverse complement strand
CCCGCTGGTGTTCGGTGCCGGCGTCTTGATACTCGGGGTCATTTGCCTGCTCCTGCATCTCGGCAGAGCCGCCTCCGCGCTCGCCAACGTCACGCTCGCGCTGGTGGTCCTTGTGGGGACCGCGGAGACTGCGTTCGCTCTAGCTGTTCACCGTTTCGTGGAGGTCTCGCTGGGAATCGTGGTCGCGCTGCTGCTAACGTGGCTATGGCCGCCACACAAAGCGGTCACCGCGAAATAAAGAAAGGCTGCCACCGTAGCGAGAGAACAATCTTCCTCTTGAATTCGTTTTTGACGACCTGCGACGCGAGCAGCGGTTCCGTCGAGTTGCCGAGTGTCGAGTCTAAAGGCTCTTCCTATCGTCTTCTGCTAGAGTCTGAGCCAGGCGCTAGATGATCTTCGAGGAGTGCTTGGAGGTTGGATATGGCGAAGGCCCCACTGATTTTTACGTATTACATCGCCGCCCCCGTGGAGAAGGTCTGGGAAGGGTTCGTTTCGAAGGAGGCGAATCAGAAGATCTTCATGGGCGCAGACTTTGAGTTGGACCTGAAGCCTGGCGGGGCGATGACCTGGTCGGGGCCGGGCAAAGATGGGAAGCCGATGCGGTATGTGACGGGTGAGGTGCTGCGGGCGGAACCGCCGAAGCTATTGGAGTACAAGTTCGGCATGGGCGATGGCGCGGTGATGTCGAGAGTGAAGGTGGAGTTGACTCCGGAGACGGAGGCGGTGAAAGTTGTGGTAACGAACGATGACTGGGCGGACGACGACCAGGCCTACGCTCAGAACGCGGATGGATGGCCGCGAATTCTCTCGCGATTGAAAACTCTGCTGGAGACAGGGACGACCTTCCGACCGCATTAGGCTAGTTTCATATGTGCGCGATAGTCTATCTAAAGGAGAACGACCAGGGATTACCATTCACTCCTTGGATGGCTCCCAAAGTTCAACCGAATTGCCATCTGGATCTTTAAGCCACGCAAACGTCCCCATGCCGGGATATTCCTCGGTCTTTTCGATGGCCACGCCTTTGCTCTTAAGATGGCTCAGCGCTTCGCCCATGTTTTTCACTGTGTAATTGATCTTACCCGTTCGTGGCTTATCCTTGATGTCCTGATCCGTGGACATGATCGCCCACGCGATCGTTCGCGTAATCTCCGGGTTTGCATGATCCCGGTATTCGAATGATGCATAAATTGAATTGCACTCCGCATCTTCGCCCTGCGGAACGATTCCCAGGCAATCGCGATACCAGGCTGCCAATCTCTTTGTGTCGTTGGAAAATAGAAAAGCGCCGCCAATTCCGTCGATCATAACTTCCTCCGTTACGCAGTCGCTCGTTTATTGCCCTTCCTATCGATCGTTCCGGTTTTTCGGCTCCCGGAGTCCACACTTCTCTTCGCTGCCAGTTTCCGAACCGGCACGCAAAGTTCCAATTCAAAATGCGACCAATCCATCGCCTTCTCTTTGTCCAGGAAAACCTCAAGTGCCGGCGCATGCTCGGGCTCGTGGACGCTATTGATAAGCCAATCTCTGTAAAGATAGTCCCAAGCCGTTGCTATCTTATGCAGATCGCCGGAAACCTTTACGGCGGCGTATCGCATCGCCGGCATTTTCAATTTCGACATTCCTCCCATGCACTCGAAAGGAGAAGACGATGCAAGACAGACCTCGTACCGATAAAGATGCTTGGGCGTCACGTGCGGATCATCCACCGTCATTCCGAAAAGAATTCCTTGCGAAAAAATATCCTGAGCTTTGGCCCATTCGATCACGGTCTCGAGGGCCGCAAGCACTCTATCCATTTCGAAGGCATTTGTAACCCGTATATAGGCGACTTGCCTTTCGGGAATGTCGATCAATCTCACTGGAAACGCGGCTTTCTTTTCCTCCGCGCTCATCGGCAGACCATATTCGTCTTTCGGGAAAAGTTCTTTGCAAATCTTGCTCTTTTTGATCTCGCCGCTTTTTCGAAACTCACGAGGCGAAGTCTCGTAACCGGATCGGAAGGCGCGCGAAAACGCGGTCGATGACGAATAACCGCAATCCAACGCTATATCGGTCAAACTTTGGTCGGAGTAACGGAGAAGACGCGCGGCCTTTTCCAGGCGAAGCCGATTCGTAAAATTATTCAGCGTTTCGCCGGAAACCGCTCCAAAAATCCGATGGAAGTGAAATTCCGAGAAGCAGGCAACATCAGCAAGCTCGCCCAGCTTCACCGGGCGATGCAGATTCTCGCGAAGATAGTCAATCACCCGATCAATTCTTCGGGAATATTCGCTGCTGCCCCGGGTCTTTGCCTTTGGCGCGGATTCTACCGGCATTGTGGCATAGCAATACCACAATCGGCCCTACGCGGTCAGCACACAAAAGCCTGGCTGCCACTTCCGGCCCCGGTGACTGACTACGCTCACCACGGCAGCGGGCCTTCCTCGTTTGAGAACGTGCCCGTCGGACCGTTCGCGTCGAGTAGCGCGAGGCGCACCGGCTCGCGAGCGCCCTCTTCGATAGTCCGCGTGCCCGTATAGTTGTTGAGGTTCGTTTTGGTGTAGCCCGGGCAGGCGGCGTTCACCTTGATCCCGGTTGACTCCAACTCGATCGCCATGGCAAGAGTGATCGCGTTCAGTGCCGTCTTCGACGCAGGGTACACGGGGCCGAAGATCGAGCGGTAGGCGTAGGCCGGGTCCGAGTTCCTCGTCAGCGAGCCAACCCCGCTCGATACGTTCACGATCCGCGCTGCCGGCGCCTCGCGCAGCAGCGGCAGCATCGCTTGCGTAACGGCGAGCACGCCGAACACGTTGGTGTCCCACACCGCGCGCATTTCGTCGAGCGACACGTTGCTCGGGCGCGTCAACTTCGAATACTCCTGGACGGACATCTCCGGCCGCTTGCTCGTATTCGAAATAGCCGCGTTGTTGACGAGCACGTCGAGGCGGCCAAACTCCTCGCAGATGCGCTTCTCCGCGGCGGTGATGGAAGCCTGATTCGTCACGTCGAGCTGCAGCGCGTGTGCGTCGGGCCCAATCTTCTTGGCCGCAGCCTCGCCACGCTCGAAATTGCGCGACCCGACCAGCACAGTGAAGCCGCGCGCCGCGAGATCCTTTGCGATTTGAAAACCGATTCCTTGATTAGCCCCGGTGACCAGGGCGACGGATTTTGTCTGCATGGTAATCTCCTTTTTTCGGGCTATGGAGTCTGTGTGAAAAGACGAGAATATTTGTAGGCCGTAGCTTTAGCTACGGCATAAATGCCGCGAAATCAGAGCGGCTTCAGCCGCTGAAGTACAGGTTTTGCAGTTCTCACACAAACTCTATGGCCATAAACAATCAACGCTTCGGGCCGTCGTTACTGCCGGGGTTACTGTCGTCGTTATTGTCGAAGACCGCGGCCAATCGATTCCAGATCCGCCAGCACCCGCGCCGGAATTTGCAGCGTCGCAGCCTTCAGATTCTCGCGCAGATGCCCGATGGACGACGTTCCCGGAATCAGCAACATGTTTGCCGAGCGCTGCAGAAGCCAGGCCAGCGCAACTTGCATCGGCGTGGCATTCAGCGAGGCCGCCGCTGCATCGAGTGCCGATGACTGAAGCGGAGTGAACCCTCCGAGCGGGAAAAACGGAACATAGGCAATCCCTCGCGCGGCCAGCTCGTCAATCAAAGCATCATCCTTCCTCTGCGCCACGTTGTAGAAATTCTGCACGCACACGATCTCGGTAATGGTTCGAGCCTCCGACACTTGCTTGGGACTTACATTGCTCAATCCGATGTGACGAATCAGCCCCTGACGCTTCAGTTCGGCCAGCACCGTCAACGGTTCTGCGATCGATCCCTCGGACGGTTCCATGATTCCGCCAAAACGCAGATTGACCACGTCCAGCAC
>JBAWBE010000236.1:0-5047 GCA_049589635.1 Terriglobales bacterium | reverse complement strand
CGGCGCGGTGCGCCGGGTGGGAGAAGTGTCCTTGCGGCAATGGCTATCCGCAGGCTTGTTCGCGCGCGGGCAGGGCGGGCGGCGGACGGTGGGCGCGGGGTCGAACCTGGCCTCGCTCACCTATCCGGGATTTCCGGTGACGATGCTGCCGGGCGCTGGGGGGCGCACAAAAACGGCCGCGGTGAATGCGGCGCTGCCGAAGAGAACGCCGGCTGCGTTGCGACGGTTTGCCGAGACACCGGTGGCGCGGCGCGCAATCAACGTAATTAAGGACCGCATCGCGGGGATGAAATGGCGGATACAGGCTCGAAGCGGTAGATCGATTGAGCAAATTCCCGATGGAGCTTTGCGCGCGCAGATATTGACTACAAATTTTCAGGCGCCGAATCCTGACGACTCGTTCCGGTCGCTGGTGGAGCAGGTTCTGGAGGACGTGATTGTCGGCGGGTTTGGAGCGCTGGAGATTGATCTTGTGGAGGGATGGCAGCTGCCTTCGACTGACAAGGGGCGGCGGGGCGCGGCTTGGACAGTCAACGGGACGCCGGCGCTACACGAACCTGTCGCGCTACACGGGCCCGTGGCGCAGCAAGGACCTCTTTTGATGTGGCCGGTGGATGGGGCAACTATTCGGATTATGCCGGATTGGGATGGAAGCCCGGATTCTCCGAGATATGTTCAGGTCACTGGGTTGTATGGGGCGAACGGACAGATTGTTTTGAATGACGACGAGCTGAGTTACATACGGTTGAACCCTCGAACGCATACGCCATTTGGATTGGGGCGCGTCGAAGTGGCATTTGAGACGATTAACGAATTTTTGAGCGCGCATCGATATGCGGGACGGTTGGCTTCGAATTCGGTGGTGCAATATGCGCTCTGGTTGCAGGATCTAACTCCGGCTAATCATGAGCGGCTCATTCGGTGGTGGCAGGACGAGATTGAGGGCACCGGGCGGGTGCCAATCATGTCGGCGGAGACTAAGCCGGAGGTGCTGCGGTTTGCAGCGGGGAATGATGCGGACCTCCGGCTGGCCTGGCAGGAATTCTTAATTCGGATTATTGCGGACGCGTTCGACTTACCGGCGCAGTTCCTGGGAGTTACTAGCGACGTCAATCGAGCTACCGCGGCAGAGATGACGGAAATGGCATTTCGGTCGGCGATTGTGCCTACGGCGAGGCTGATGGCCGAATATCTTACTCGGGATGCGATCGGGAAGAAGCTGGGATGGACCGACTTAGAGTTTGTATTCATCGATGTGGACGCTACTGATGAGATGGAGCAGGCGCAGATCGACCAGATACTACTACAAAGTGGCGTATTAACGGTGAATGAGGTGCGGAGAAATCGCGGGTTAGCGGAGATTATTTGAAATTCTCGAAGTAAGTGGCACCGAAGTAAGTGGTACAAGGAGCGTCGCGGAATGGGAATGTCACTGGAGTCGATGGCGATTGAGATGCCGAAGGTGTTCGGGCATCCGAATCGGGTTGGGTTTCGGGGAGTGTTGACGGTGGTCGACGCGGCTTCGGATAAGGCTCCGGCTGGAGCGCGAGGACATCGAGTGCTTCTAACCAGGGCGGCGGCGGAAGAGGCAATTCCCTCTCTGCTGGGAATGGCGCTGGATTACTCTCCACGGCTGGATGGGCATGATACGCGTCGAAAGATTGGGGTCATTACGCGCGCCGAGATTGTGGGGCGAGAGGTTACGGTTGCGGGATTTCTTTATGGGCGCGATTTTCCGGAGATGGTGGCGGAGATTGGAAAGAATCCCACTCATTCGCAAAGAGCGCGGATGAATGGGGTCTCCGGCAACCCAAAGCACGCGGGCGAGGGCATTCCGGCCGCAGAGGCAGGGTTGGGGATGTCGTATGAGATCGCGGACGCGGTCGTGGAGGATATCAAGGCGAATGTATGGATATTAAATCAGCTGACATTCACCGGGGCGGCAGTATTGCGGCGGAACAAGGCGGCTTATAAGTCGACTTGGATTGAGTTGGGATGAGTTGGATGGCAGGGTAAGGGCGAATGGTCTACGTCACGGGAAGAATGCCTCGCAGCGACTGTGGCGCGGAGACGGTGCAGGGGTCCCCTCAGCTTCGCTCGGGGCAGGCTCTTCGACTCCGTTCGGCGAGCGCCTCACTACGCTCAGGATGACAAGTGTATGCGAACTGTTTCACCAAGAGCTGACTAATGGAGGATGGGATGAACGAAGAGATGGCGAATCAGATGATGGCGGCTGCCGAGAGACTGGCTGCGGCTACGGAGAGTTTGGATCGCGTGCTGTGCAAACTGGATGCGCAGCAGGAAATGCTCAATGCAAAGGTCGACCGGATCGTGGCGGCCGTTGAGGAGAACATTTCGCAAAATGTGGATCGACCGAAAGTTGAAGCGAGCGGAGCAGATTTGGGAGCTCGGGTCGCGGAGTTGGAGAAGTCGAACGCGGATCTAAGGGCGCAGGCCTCGCGAATGGCGCGAAAGACGCTATCGCCAGTGGTGGCTGCCTTGATCGCTAAGAACGAGATTGAAGGCGAGAAGATGGACCCGGCGATGCTGAACAAGACGCTAGGGGCGTTGAGCGTTGAACAGCGGATTGCGGTGAAGTCGGAACTGGCACGGGCAGGGATGATCGATTAGGAACCCCTTCTCATTCGCAGAAAACGGGAATCAGTCGGAGATCCTGATTATTCGAGTTGCGAGGTTGGAGGAGCGCGGTTGGCACCGCGCTCTTTTTATTTTGGGCGCGACACAAGAGCACGCGGGCGGGAGCGCCCGCGCCACACGAGCGTTTTCAAACTTAATTTAGGAGATGACATGAAGGCGAATTTCTTGGATTTGCATGCGGCAGCGGACTTCCTTGGGCCGGGTGCGATTGAAATCGAACGGTATCAGACGGAAATTTTCGACATCGTGCGCCGGCGCGGCGTGTTTGGGCAACGGATCAAGCAGATGCCGGCAACGGGACATCCGTCACGGTTCTTTGAGGAGACGGCGATCCCTTCACCATCGGCGACGCAGGCATTTGTGGATCCGCGAAACATTGTGCCGACGCTTCAGGCGCCAACACGAGTGGAGCGGACGGTTCCGCTGAAGGCGCTGGTTTCACAAATCAATTACAACCTGTTCGACATTGAGGTCGGGACACAGCAGAGCCAGTTTGCTTATTTGCAGGCGAAGGACCTGGCGGATTCGGTTGAGGGGTTGATGCGAACACACGATGTGGCGCTGTGGAACGGAAACGACACATCGTTGAGCAGTCCGACCACGCCGCAATACTTCGGTGCGATTGGGCAAATTGAGGCGGGCGGCAACAGCACGACGATCGCGACGACGGCGAGCATCGTGAATGGGCTAAAGACCACGATTGCACAGATGGTGTCGAGCTCATCGTTTGAAGTGAGACCGACTGCGATCTATGCGAACCCCGTGCTGCTGGACTTGATCGACCAGGAGATGAAGGCGGAATTCAACGTGGTGATGTCGACCACGCAGATCACCGGAGGGCTCACCGTGAAAATGTTGAGCACGCAAGCTGGGGATTTGCCGCTGATTCCGGAATGGGCTCTGCCATATACGGGAACGCCGGGGAGCGGCACTGCGGTGCTGCCGGCGTACATCGTGACGGAAGACCTGATCGAGTATCACTGGCTGACGGACCCGAATCCACGGGTTTTCAAGTTGGGGCTGCCGAGTTCCTTGCTGACGCAGAGCGTGGTCGTGAAATTCGGCGCGCCTGTCGTGAAGGGCGCGGCTTATGCGCACTATGAGGTCAAGGTAAACCGGTAGGTGGTTGTCATTTCCCGATTCTCAGCTGTCAGTTTAAGAACTGAAGAGTGAGACATTCCGGGATCACAAGAGACGCGGCTGAGCTGCGTCTCTTACTTTTTGATAAGGCGGGAAGTAACTCATGAATTACTTGCAGCCATCGGAATACGAAGCTTACGGACTGGAGGCGACTACCGACGTCGCCTGGATCACGGGGGCGTCGGCGATTATCGACTCCCACTGCCGAAGGATCACGCTGGCAATCAATCAGTACACGGAGCGGCTAAGAACCGATGGACAACGGCCAGTGCGGCTGACTTATCTGCCGCTGGCGATTGTGGCGCCGGCTACGTCGGCGATCGTGTCGGCGCGGGCGCGGTATGCGACTCCGAGACGAGGAGAATTGCCGGAAGAAGAATTCTCGTGGAATATCGCGCTGGCGTTCGGGACTCCGGGATGGTGGGCGGATTTGAACGTTGCGGATCTGGATTATTTTGCGGACACGGGAGAGGTGACGCTGCCGTTTAATGCACTGTCGTGGAGTTTCAACGAGCTGGAAATTCTTTATACGGCGGGGTGGGATACGTTTCCGGATCCGGTGAAGGTGGCTTGCGCCCAGCTCGCTAAAAATGCGCAGGCGACGCCTGGGTTGAATGTGAAGAAGGGCGTGATGAACAACATGCAGCTTTGGTACTTCGCCGACACGCTGGTCGATGACACGGTGCGCGAACTGCTGGCGCCGTTTGTGGCGCAGAAAGTTGGATGACATGACAGGGATGTCGGGAGGCGCAGCAGCGCGGGCGGCGGACGCGATGTTACGGAGCCTGGGTGGCACGGATGTAATTCTGTTGTTTGCGGCCGCGGGGCTTCCGGGTGACGCGGTGTCGGAGTTGGGGCTGGTGGATCCGGGAGTGGAACAAGCTCCGATTGCACCGGTGGTCGTGCGGGAGTTGACGACGGAGACTAATGGACCGCGGCGGCGGATTGAGGTGCTGGCGGGACGGTCGGCGCTAGCCGAGCAGGTTAGTCAAAGGAATGTTGCTTCGGCGGACGTTTTGTTTGAAACAGCGCTGGGGATGGTCTATGGGGGAGAAATGTTTCACATCGAGGGATTTGTGGTGGAGCGGTTGGGGGGCGTGGCTTATTTATATCGAGTGGTGGGAGTGGCTTGAGGACCGCTGCCAGCTTTCAGCCATCAGCTCTCAGTTAAGGCACTCGGTCATCGGCAGCATCTTCTAACTTAGCAACTCACTACTTTTTTAGGAGTCATATGCAGGCGGCTAAGGAC
>JBAWBE010000235.1:0-5674 GCA_049589635.1 Terriglobales bacterium | reverse complement strand
GCACAAACTGCGTTCGGCTTCAATCTCTAATGGATAGAGCCGCACCCCGTGCGTCCGCTGCCCTCGGCTATGGCACCTGAAAGACCATGTTGCTGGTGAGCGTGCCGCTGGGTGTTACCACCTTAACCACACCAGACGTGGCGCCCGCCGGCACATTGGTCGTGATTTCGGAACTGGAAACTACTTTGAACGTAGCCGCCGTTCCGTTGAAGGTGACGCTGGTCGCGCCCGTCAGGTCCGTTCCCAGAATCTTGACCGCCGCTTTCAGCTTGCCCGAGATCGGCACGGTTTCCACAAACGGCTCGAGCCCCATGTCCAGACTGTAGATCGTGCCAACGCAGCCATTACAATTCGGCCACCCGTCACCACCCTGATACATTGTCCCGTAGAAAGTCCCATTGGTGTCCTGCATCAGCATTCCGCCGCCGTTCGGGCCAGATCCGTCCGCGCCATCGAAGTTATGCAGCGTGGTCAGCGCTCCGCTGGGGGTGAACTGAAAGATCGTGCCTTGGGCGTTGGCTCCGCCATACCATGAAATCCCGTAGAAATTTCCATCCGTAGCCAGATAGAGATTCGCGGGTCCCGCCCCGTCTGCGCAATGATTCAAAGTGCAAAAGTTGTAGAGCGTAGTCACCGAGCCGCTCGGGGTGACGGTGAAAAACGTGCCCCCGGCGCCATAAGTGCCACTACCGCCGTCGAGCGTTGTCCCGTAGAAATTCCCGTTCGCACCCTGGACCAGCGCCGAGCCTGAGGGTGTGAAACCCGGAAAGCTGTAAAGCGTTGTCAGAGTTCCGGCCAGGCTCATCTTGAAAATCGTGCCATAACCAGAGTTCACGCCGTCGCTTCCACCTATGGACGTCGTCCCGTACAGGTTCCCGTCTTTGCCTTGCACCAGCGCAAAGTTAGGCTGGGCGCCGTCTATGCAAGTGCCGCTTTGGACGACCGAGCAAAAAGAATAGAGGGTGGTCAGCTTGCCCGCGGGGGTTATCTTGAAGACGCTGCCCTCGTTGTTGGCCCCGCCATTCAGCGTTGTACCGTAAAAGTCCTTATTGGAGGCTAGAATCAGTGAGGCTCTCGGAACGGCATTGGCGTTGGTGTATAGAACTTTCAACTTGCCCTTGTTGGTAAGTCTGATGACCTGACCATTCAGATCTACCCCGTAGAAATCGCCATTCGCGCCCAGAACTAAATTCGCTGAAGGTGCCTGCGAGTCCCTGCACGCTCCGTTGTAAAAGGTGCAGACTATCGTCACGTTGTCATTTGCGGGGAGCTTGAAAAATGTGCCCGAAGAAATTTCACCTGCGTTCCCGCCTCCCGCCGTTACTCCGTACAAATTGCCATCCGTGCCCTGCACCAGCCCCAAAGGATAGCTGCCCTCGTTGTCGTTCACGCCTTCGAAGGAGTAGAGCGTGGTGAAAGTTTGAGCCTGCGCCGAAACAACCACTCCGGCGAACATGCTCGCCGCAACCAGCAGGGTCAGAAACATTGAGGCCATGCCCCACTGCTTGCTTTGAAAATTATTCGACTTCATTTGTGTTGTCTCCTGAAATTAAATTTGTTATTGCAATCGTTGGGGCTGAGCTGTGTTGCGACACTGTGCTTCGAGTGACAAGCGGCGGCAGCCGTTCTCACCGCGCGTTTTTGATTTAGGAGTTAAAACCGACGGAGTTGAAACCGATAATGACCAGATCTGCGGGAAGCATTCCTGACCGAGCGTGGATCTGCGGACGAATGGAATTCATTTCTGTCTCCTGGGAAAATCTGTCTTGGGGATTTCCAACTACCGTGCGGAGGGTCTGTGCCCTCCACATCAGCGCCGACTTTGCCCGGAATACGCCGCCCGGTCAATGGCTTGGGGATAGCGGGTGGATGGCGGGCGTCTAGCGAGACAAAGACTGTCGTTTCAAAAACTTAAACGAACTTATTGCCTGAAATTCAGCATCCGCGCTAACCCAAATTCCTCGCTCCACGTCTATTCCTTGGGTGGTAAACTGCTAATTCCCCCACCTGAACATCTTTATCCCTATGGGTTCTGCACAGACGCCTCCGGCGCTCGTTCGCTTTGGTGTGTTCGAGGCCGACCTCCGCGCCGGCGAACTCAAGCGCAACGGTGTCCGCGTCCGCCTTCAGGATCTGCCATTTCGGGCGCTGACTCTCCTGCTGAGCCGCCCCGGAGAAGTAGTCGCGCGCGAGGAATTTCGTCAGGCCCTCTGGCCCCCCGACATCTTCGTAGATTTCGAGCAAGGCATCAGCAGTGCCGTCATGCGACTGCGCGACGCCCTCGGCGACTCCGCCGAGAATCCCATCTTCATCGAGACCATCGAGCGCCGCGGCTATCGCTGGATCGGCCCCGTAAATCTCCCTCAACCCGTCTCGCAGGAATTGCGCGAAAAAGAAGTGCATGAAAAAGAATCGCGAGAGAAAGGCTCGCCAGAGCCGGAATTACGCGGGCACGACCGCCAAGGAAAAGATTCGCAAGAGAAAGAATTACGGGAGGGAACATACCCGGAACCACCAACGAATCGCGCAACCGCGCCGTGGTCATCACGACGCCCTCTGTTGTGGAAACTGGTCTTTGCCCTCGCAATCCCCGCTCTACTTTTCGCGATCTGGATCTTTCGCCCCGGCTATCGCGATGCCAAAGGCGGCGCGAAATCAACTCCGTCCCGTTCCCAAAGCTTGCATCAATCCGCCAATCGCGAAGCCGAAGACTTCTACCTGAAGGGCCGTTTCTACTTGAATAAGCGTACCCCCGAGAGCCTGAATCAGGCCGTGGACGCCTTCACTCAGGCCATCGCCCACGATCCCAACTATTCGGACGCCTATGTCGGCCTAGCCGACTGCTACAACCTGCTGCGCGAGTTCTCTGCCATGCCGGGGAATGAAGCCTATTTCAAAGCCTTCGCGGCGGCAAAAAAAGCGGTCGAGCTCGACCCGCAATCCGCCGAGGCGCACGCCTCACTGGCCTTCGTAACTTTTTTTGGAATGTGGGACGCCGCCGACGCCGAAAAAGAGTTCCGCCGCGCCCTCGAACTCGATCCCAATAGCGCCAAAGCCCATCACTGGTATGCAACTTTTCTGCATGCCCTGAACCGCCATGACGAAGCACTGTCGGAAATCGAACTGGCCCGCAAACTTTCCCCTGACTCGCCCGCGATCCTCGCCGACAAAGGTGACCTGCTTTGGTCCGGAGGACATCACGACGAAGCCCTGCAATTGCTAAAGCAACTCGAGGCGGCCGATCCGGATTTCCTTTCTCCTCACCGCTACTTGAGATTCGCCTATCTCGAAACCGCCGACTACCTGAACTACATTCTGGAGCTCAAAAAAGACGCTCAGCTCACGCACGACACCGCGCAAACCGCAGTAGCCGAGGCGGCCGAAAAAGGCCTTGCCCAGGGCGGCGGACGCGGCCTGTTCAAAGCGGAACTTTCGGAGCAGAAGAAGCTGTACGCGGAAGGAAAATTGTCACCTTATTGGCTGGCTCAGAACGAGGCGCGGCTAGGGGACAGGAGCGAAGCGCTCAAGCACCTCGCTCGATGCATGCAGTCCCATGACGATCTCCTGCTGAATCTGAGCGGGGATCAGGGTTTCTCTAGTCTTCATGGCGACCCAGCATTCCAGCAACTATTTATCAAAATCGGCCTGCCCGCCCCACGCTGAGCAGGAGATTTTCATATAGGGACAATCTGCCCGACGCCTCGATCCTCTTAGCCTGATCGTCGACGTCGACCTGGCTCTGCTCCGCAAATTCCAGCGCAACTGCGACGGCGTGATCGCCCCCACGAAAAGCATTTTGCAACGCGATCCCAGCTACCATCTTGGCGCGGTTTGGCGCACTCCGATTCGGTTGGGGAAATGTTACTGTCCACTTTCCATGCAAGGCGAACAGAAAGAACGTTGGATGGAGTTATGCGCGCAAGCAGCCGTCGAGCAAGACCCGACGAAGCTGATGGAGTTGGTGAAGGAGATAAACAACCTGTTGGAAGAAAAGGAACGACGGTTGGGCATCATCCCTCCGAACTCTTGAATTTCAAAACCGTCCCGACCCAGGGTTATTCCACACCAGGATTCTTTCACCCAAAACCCGGTAGTGGGTCCATTTAATCATGGCCTGTGAATTTCAAATGGACCACTACCCAAAACCCTTTCATCTTGACCGCCTTCCCGAATAGGAGGACAATTCTCGCTCCTAGCGCGCCCCGAAACTGTCTCCCCTGTTTAGCGGCCTGACCAGGCTCTTCCCCCAACATCAGAGGAGATCTATGCACAAAACAATCCATCACCAGACGTTGGTTTTCGGAGTCTACCGGCGCGCCATCAGCGCGGTAGTTGTGTCATTGACCATAGTTGCGTTGACCGTTACTGCGACGACATCGGCGCGCGCGCAGAATTTCAGCTACTCGAATATCCATAGCTTCGAAAGCACACTGGGCGACAGCGCGAATCCGACAGTGCCTTTCGCGTTTGACGCGGAGGGCAATCTCTACGGCACCACCGCCACCGGCGGAGCCTTCGGCTATGGCGCGATCTACAAAATCGCTGTCAGTGGACAGGAAAGCGTGCTCTACAGTTTCACTGGGATCGCGGGTGACGGCGCCAGTCCACTCGGCTCCGTGCTCCCCGACGCTCAAGGCAATCTCTATGGCACCACCGAATACGGAGGAGACCTCAGCTGTCCCCACACATTGGGATGCGGCACCGTCTTCAAGCTTGATTCCGCCGGCAACGAGACCATCCTCCACACTTTTGCCGGAACCGGCGACGGCGCAAATCCCATTGGCGGCTTAGCCATGGATGCCCAGGGCAATCTCTATGGCACCACCATCTCGGGCGGACCACAAGGGGACGGCATAGTTTACAAACTCGATCCGAGTGGCATAGTGACCGTGCTTAACCTCATCAGTGGCACTGGTGTGTTCCTGGAATCTGGCGGTATCGTTTATGGCACCGGAATCGGGATATTCGAGGTTTCCGTCACCGGCAACCTGATTCTGGGCGATCTCATCAGCTTTAGTCTCAACCCAGGCATAGCCATGGACGCGCAAGGCAACTTCTATGGCACGGCCACCTTCGGCGGCTACCAGCACAAGAAGCGGCCCATCGGATCGGGATATGCATTCAAGATGGATCCACATGGCAATGTAACCATCCTGCATGAATTTTGCGGCGCTGGTAGTCCCGCCTCTTGTCCCGATGGCGCATGGCCCTATGGCGGCCTGGTCATCGACAGCGCCGGCAACCTCTACGGCATGACGTCCCACGGTGGCAAGGGTGGCAACGGACTCGTCTTCATGATGGATCCCTCCACCGGCAACGAGACGGTGCTGCATAACTTCATGAGTCAGGAGAGCGGCCCCTATCGCCCGATGGCGAACCTAACCATCGACGGTCAAGGCAATCTGTATGGCACCACTCAACTTGGCGGCTCGGCTCGCGGAGGCGCCGCCTTCGAAATGTTGACGCCTGCGACTGCGACCGCCCTCGCACTCACCTCGACTCCAAATCCGTCCACGTCCGGTCAACCGGTAACATTCACCGCACTCGTCTCCGGTCCGAGAACGCCGGTCGACGGCGAAATCATCTCGTTCGTGCAAGGCAAAACGTTACTAGGAACCGGTCCCCTAAGCGCCGGTTCCGCGACGTTTACAACGTCGACGCTAAAGGTCGGGAC
>JBAWBE010000234.1:0-21984 GCA_049589635.1 Terriglobales bacterium | reverse complement strand
AACGGCGGCAATCCGAGATATCAGCATGCGCCGGGCAGCAGAGGAGCATCTCGGCCAAATGGAGGGCAGATACCGCGGATTGCTGGAAGCGGCTCCGGATGCGATGGTGGTGGTCAACACGGCGGGTGAGATCGTGCTGCTGAATGTGCGGGCGGAAAAACAGTTCGGCTACAACCGCGACGAACTGGTTGGGCAGAAGATGACCAACATCGTCCCCGACGGCTTCGCGGAACGGCTGATTGCGGACGCTCTACGCTCCACCGCGGACGCGCTGGCGCAACAGATCGGCACCGGAATCGAACTCACGGGGCGTCATAAGAATGGCAGCGTGTTCCCGATCGAGATCATGCTGAGCCCGCTCGAAAGCGCGGAAGGCATCCTGGTGACGGCGGCGATTCGCGACATCAGCGTGCGCAAACAGGCGGAATTGAATCTGCTGCACAAGATCGAGGAATTGAACCGCTCCAATGAAGAATTGGGGCAGTTTGCCTATATTGCCTCGCACGATTTGCAGGAGCCGCTGCGCATGGTAGCGAGTTATACGCAGCTACTGTCGCGGCGGTACAAGGGAAAGCTCGATGCCGAGGCCGACGAGTTTATTGCTTTCGCGGTGGATGGGGCGGGCCGCATGCAGCGCCTGATCCAGGATCTGCTGGCGTTCTCGCGGGTAGGAACCAAGGGCCAGGAAATGCTCGACACTTCGAGCGAAGACGCGCTGCAGCAGGCGATTATCAATCTGCGGGGCGCGATCGAAGAAAGCGGAGCGCTCGTGACCCACGATCCGCTGCCCGAAGTGCTGGCGGACGAGACGCAACTGACGCAGTTATTTCAGAACCTGATCGGCAACGGCATCAAGTACCAGAACCCGGGGGTTCCGAAGGTTCACATCTCGGCCACCCGGAACGGCGGCAAGAAGTGGACGTTCGCGGTGAAAGACAACGGGCTCGGAATCGATTCGCAGTACTTTGAAAGGATTTTCGGTATGTTTCAGCGGTTACACAAACGGGAAGAGTTCGCCGGCACCGGCATCGGTTTGGCCATCTGCAAGAAAATTGTGGAGCGGCACGGCGGCACCATTTCGGTCGAGTCCCAGCCAGGGCAAGGGTCGACCTTCAGTTTCGCTCTGGCAGGAAATGAGAAGAAATCATGAAATCCCCAGAAGACGCAAATCAATTCCTCAACGTTCTTCTCGTCGAAGACAGTCCCGGCGACGTTCGCTTGACGCAGGAAGCCTTCCGTGATGCCAATCTGGCCGTTCGTTTGCACGTCGCCAATGACGGCGTACAGGCCATGGCTTTTCTCCGTCACGAGGGTGTTTACATCGATGCGCCGCGCCCGGATCTTACCTTGCTGGATCTCAACATGCCCAAAATGGATGGTCGTCAGGTCCTGGCTCAGATCAAGGCCGACGACGTCTTGAAGACCATCCCTACTGTGATCCTGACTACTTCCTCGTCCGGAGACGACATTTCGAAATGCTATCTGTTGCAGGCCAACTGCTACCTCACCAAGCCGGTGCAACTCGACGCGTTCGAGAACCTGGTGAAGAGCGTCAACGATTTCTGGCTGGCCAACGCGCGCTTGCCGAACCGGCAAATCGAAGGGTGACCAGAAGCGAATTGACGCGGATGGAGGGTACGAAGCAATGCAAGACAAGGGAGGAGCAAAATGCCAATACAAGTTCTCCTCGTCGAAGACAGTCCGGGAGATGTGCGGTTGACGCGGGAAGCCTTCCGCGACATCAACGCTGCGGTCCAATTACATGTGGTCTCTGACGGGGTCGAGGCCATGGCATTTCTGCGTCACGAGGGAGCGTACCCGAATTCCCCTCGTCCGGATCTTACTTTGCTCGATCTCAACTTGCCCAGAATGGATGGCCGCGAGGTGCTGGCTTGCATCAAGTCGGATGACAAGTTGAAAACCATTCCGACCGTGGTGCTGACCACCTCCGACGCGGAGGCGGATGTGTCGAAGAGCTATCAACTTCAGGCTAACTGCTACCTTACCAAGCCGCCGAAGTATGACGATTTCGCGGCGCTCTTGAAGAGCGTCAACGATTTCTGGCTGACCAGGGTGCAGTTGCCGCAGCAGCGGGCAAGCGCATGAACGGGAATGCGTGAAGATAAAACGACAACCAGGGACGCATGGTATTTTCCGCGAGACGTCCACCGAGCCCGGCTTGTGAACTACCGGATTAACGCCGGTGGAGCGTTCGAATGAGACGGGAAGCAATTGGCGTAATGGGGGGGGACATGAGTGCAATTGGAGGAAGTGGTATGGCCATAAACGTTCTTTTAGTTGAAGACAGCCCGGGTGATGTCCGGCTGACGCAGGAAGCGTTCCGAGACGCGAATCCGTCCATCCATCTGCACGTGGCTACCGACGGCGTGGAAGCTATGGCCTTTCTCCGGCTCGAGGAGCCCTATGCCGATGCTCCGCGCCCGGATCTTATTCTGCTGGATCTCAACCTGCCCAAAATGGATGGCCGGGAAGTGCTGGCTCACATCAAGGAAGATGGCAGCCTGAAGACGATCCCGACGGTGATCCTGACCACTTCCGACTCGGAAGTGGACATTGTAAAGAGCTATCAACTGGCCGCGAACTGTTACCTTACCAAGCCGGTGCAGTTAGGTGCGTTCGAAAGCCTGGTGAAGAGCATCAACGATTTCTGGTTGACCAAGGCCCAGTTGCCGCCCCAGGGCTAAAGCGGATGTCGAAGAAATCCATAACCGCGCTTCTCCTCGTCGAAGATAATCCCGGAGACGCGCGTCTGCTGCGCGAGATGTTGAACGATCAGGGCTTGCACAAGTCCACGTTGGCGCATGTAGAGCGCCTGCGCGACGCCGAGAAGCATCTGACAGAAAATGAAGTTGACATCATCCTTCTCGATCTGGGATTACCCGATGCCCATGGACTGGGTGCGGTCCAGCGCACCCACGCCGTTGCTCCCCGCGTTCCTTTAGTGGTGCTTACCAGTCTGGATGACGAGGCGATGGCCGCCCAGGCCTTGCAGGAAGGCGCGCAAGACTATCTCATCAAAGGCCAAATCGATGGGCGCTCGCTTCTGCGCTCGTTGCGTTACGCCATCGAACGCAAGACGATGGAAGAGGCGCTGTTCGTGGCCACGGAGCGCGCCCAGGTCACGCTCGACTGCATTGGCGACGCGGTGGCCTGCTCGGACACCGCAGGGAATATCACTTTTCTCAACGTGGTCGCGGAAAAAATGACAGGCTGGCGGTTGGAAGAAGCGGCCGGCCGATCGGTGGCTGACGTTCTTCGAATTCTCGACGCCGCCACGCGCGAGACGATCCCGAATCCAATGGAGATGGCCATTGGACAAAACCAGATCGTACATCTCCCTTCGAACTGTATCCTTGTCCGGCGCGACCAATTTGAAACTCCGATTGAAGACTCCGTCGCGCCCATCCACGACCGTGAAGGCCAGGCTACCGGAGCGGTCATCGTTTTCCGTGATATCAGCGCGGCGCGCGCCATGGCTCTCCAGATGGCTCATTCGGCTCAGCACGACTTTCTCACTGGGCTGCCCAATCGCATGCTTCTCAACGACCGCGTCAACCAGGCGATCGCGCGGGCGCCCCGTCACCGGAAGAAAGTCGCGGTTCTGTTCCTCGATCTCGATGGCTTCAAACATATCAACGATTCTCTCGGACATCCGACTGGCGACAAGCTTCTGCAATCCATCGGAGAGCGCCTGGTGGAGTGCGTGCGCGTCTCAGACACCGTCAGCCGGCAAGGCGGCGATGAATTCGTGGTACTGCTTTCGGAGATGGAACAGTCGGACGACGCCGCCATTACCGCCAGACGGATGCTGCAATCGGTTTCCGAGGCTCATTCCATCGACCAGCACGATTTACACGTCACCACCAGCATTGGTGTGAGCGTCTATCCCGACGACGGTCTGGATGCGGAAACGCTCATCAAGAACGCCGACACCGCTATGTATCAGGCGAAGGAAAACGGGCGACAGAGCTATCAGTTTTTCAAGTCCGCAATGAACGTGCGGGCAGTGGAGCGGCAATCCATCGAGGAAAGTCTGCGGCGAGCCTTGGAGCGGCAGGAATTCGCACTCCACTACCAGCCCAAGATCAATCTGAAGACTGGACAAATCACGGGCGCGGAAGCCCTGTTGCGGTGGACCCATCCCGTTCGCGGGCCGGTTCCTCCAGTCCAGTTTATTCCAGTCGCGGAAGACTGCGGCCTGATTCTGCCCATCGGCAACTGGGTTCTCCGGGAGGCTTGCAAACAGGCCCAGGTCTGGGCGGATGCGGGCCTGCCTGGGGCGACAATGGCGGTCAACATCTCGGCGATGGAATTGCGTAATGAGAGCTTTCTTGAGGGGGTGTTCTCAGCCCTCGATGATACGGGGCTGGATCCGAAGTCGCTGGAGTTGGAGCTGACCGAAAGTGTTCTGATGAAACATGCAGAGTCTGCGGAATCCATCCTAAGAACTCTGCGCGCTCGGGGGGTCCATCTGGCGGTCGATGATTTTGGCACGGGCTACTCCAGCCTGAGCTACCTGAGAAAGTTTCCCATCGACTCCATCAAGATCGATCAGTCATTCGTCAGTCAGATCACCACTGCCCCAGGGGAGACGTCGATCGTGACCGCCGTCATCAGCATGGGCCGAAGCCTGAAGCTGCGGGTGGTAGCGGAGGGCGTGGAGACCCAAGCGCAGCTCGACTTTCTTCACTCCCATCAGTGTGACGAGGCGCAAGGGTATTTCTTCAGCCGGCCCGTGCTCCCCGAACAATTCGCGAGGCTGCTTGAAACTGGCATGGCGGTTGCAGCCCACAACTGAGTGGCTTTAGGCGCCTTCGGGCATTCGATGCGAGCGACGCTTCGCGAATCGTCCAGAAGCACTCCCTAGCTCCGGTGTGAAGAGAGCTGGCTGCGCGAAGGCCGTGAAGTCGTCGCTCCACCGCATTTCGTTAGCTCGCTCTTTAGCTTGCTTTCGCCTCTTCGGCGCGCCTCCGGGCGGCAGCCGCTTGAGGGTCGGTTATGATGTCGACCCACTTTGGGTTAGGTGAAACCTCGGCGTCATAGTTGTCGTGCCAGTTCCACCACTTGTACGGCGCGGTCTGGGGGTAACCCGCTGGCGAGTCCTCCCAAGTCTCCTGGCGGCCGAGAGGTGTGAGGTCGAGGTAGCTCCATGTACTTCCCATTGCCTCGTCACCTCGATTGTTAATGAAGTAGGTGCGGAACACATTGTCACCATCGCGGAAGAACACATTGTGGCCGTGCCATTGATCGACGCCAAAGTCTCTATCAAAACTGTCAGCGATCGTGTACCACGGCATCTCCCAGCCCATACGCGCCTTTAGGCGCGCGATGTCCTCCTGCGGCGCCCGTGAGGCGTAGGCGAGCGTGGTGTCGCGTGCGTTCAGATGTGCCAGGTGCGCGACCTGATCCGCACCCAGCGAGCAGCCGCGACAGGCGTGCTCGGGCCAGCCGAACACTCCGGGCTCGAAGAAGGCGCGATAGAGAATCAGCTGAGGGCGGCCCTCGAACAAATCGAGTAGGCGAACCTTGCCCTGAGGGCCGTCAAACTCGTACTTCTTCTCCACCGCCATCCAAGGCATCCGCCGGCGTTCGGCGGCCAACGCATCACGGGAGCGGGTCAATGCCTTCTCCTTCACGAGGAGCTGTTGGCGGGCAGTCTCCCACTCCTGCTGCGAAACGATCGGGCGCGTCTTGATCGCTGAAGTCCCTTTCCGCTGTTCGTTGTCTCTTTCTTTGTTTATTGCCATCTTATTTCTCCTTGTTATTGTTATTGTTGTTCAGATTCGAGACGATTTCTTCACCGTTATTCTTGCGAGAAACCTTCACCGCCAATGCTGCTAGACCGCCGGTAGAAACCACCCCGGCGACGACAAATCCCATGGTTCCCAAACAGAATGGACACATTGTTCACCTCGTCGGTAGCCAACTTGACCCTTAAGCCGCCTCAATTGGATGACGCGTCGGGTGGGGTCATTTCGACTGGAAAAATAAAAAAAATTAGCCGCGTCTTTGGAGCAGAAACTGTCTCACCGCAGGATCCTCGGTCAAACCAATCGCCCGGTCGAAGGCGTCCAGGGTCTCGGGTATTCTCCCTAGACGTTGCAACACGTGAGCGCGAACCGCCCAGTACGGCTGATAGACAGAGATCTCGTCCCCGTCGATCCCATCTAAGGCAGCCAGTCCGGCCTCGGCTCCCTTGCCTTCGGCTACGGCCGCAGCGTATCCAGTTCGTGTGCCGACTGTCGGCGAAATCCGGATCAGCTCTTCATAGAACCTCATGATCGCGTCCCATTGAATCCCGCCGCTCCGGGCCCGCTCGGCATGCACTGACTGAATCGCAGCCTCGAGTTGAAACCGGCCGGCGCGGCCGCGACTCGATGCTTCGGCCAGATGCTGTTCCGCCTCCTTGATTAGGGGCGAAGACCACCTTTGACAATCCTGCTCCGAGAGAGGCACGTACCGGCGGTCCGGCCCGCGCCGTGCCGCCCGGCGGGCTTCGCAATGGAGCATCAGAGCCAGCAGACCGTGAACCTCTGCTTCCCCCGGCATCAACTGCAAAAGCACTCGAGCTAGCCAGATCGCCTCCTCGGCGAGATCGCGTCCCCGTTGGTCGACACCGGCCAAGTCATCCCAGCCAATCCCGAAGGCGGCGTAAATCGCTTCCAGCACCGCGGCAAGCCGCTGCGGCAATTCACGCCCCTCCGGGATTTCAAATCCAATACCCGCGTCGCGGATCTTCGTCTTCGCGCGCACCAGGCGCTGCCCCATCGTGGTCGGCGAAATCAGGAAAGCACCGGCAATGCGCGCGGCACCCAGGCCGAGAACGGTCTGCAACATGAGCGGCGTGTGCATCGCCGGATCGATTGCCGGATGCGCGCACACAAACAGCAATTTCAATCGCTCATCTGGAAATTCCGGCGACAAAGTCATGTCATTGGATTCTTCTCTGAGAAGCGCGAGCGTGGGTTCACTGGCCTCGGCTACTCGCCGATGACGCACAAGATCGATAAAAGAACGGCGCGCCGCCGTCAACAGCCACGCCTCTGGATTTTGTGGCACGCCATCGCGCGGCCAGGTTTCGAGCGCCGCTATCAGAGCACTACTAAGGGCATCCTCCGCGTTTCCCACGTCGCGCGTCTGCGCGCAAAGATATGCCACCAAGCGGCCATAGGACTCGCGAGCCACACGTTCGATAGTCCGGTGAATGTCCCGGTGAGTGTCCTGCTGAGTCGCTCGGTGAATGCTCTCTTGTTCGCTACCACTCATCTTTTTTGACTCATCAGCCCATGTTTCACTCAGCCCGTGACCCGGCACAAGTATTGAGAGGAAACGGGTCGAACCTCCACCGCACCGATCGAGGCCGCCGGGCATCTCGCTGCCCATTCAAGCGCCGCGTCAAGCGAGGGAAGCTCCAGGATTGTGAATCCCCCCAGTTGCTCCTTGGTATCCGCGAAGGGTCCATCCTGTACACGGCGCTTTCCATCCTTCAGTCGCACCGTGGTCCCGGTCTCCGGGGATTGCAGTGGATTGCCGCCCACGTAGACGTTAGCCTCGACGAGCGCTTTGTAGTACGCCCGCCACGCACCGAGGTAGGGATCATTCTCGTCCGCATTCCGTGCGGCAAAAGCTTCAGGTGATTCGAAGATCAGCAGGGCGAATTGCATTAGCTCTTCTCCTTGGGAACATGGTGAGCGTTTTTCCGCTCCCGAATATATGACGGATGAGACGCGTCCCATTCGACAGATTTCATAAAATCCTGCGAAATTGCAAGTAGGCGAACGTAGGATTGGTCGAATCCCGCAGATAAAAGGGATTGTGGTGATTGAAGGACGGACTCCTTGATCGTCAGCTACTCGGAAGTTATCCAGAAACGGGCTTAGAGGAGATCAACGAGGATTCCTCCAAGCCGACTTCTGGCCCAGGTCAAGCACTCTGAAAAGCTAGTAGAAAAAAAGTGGCGCATCCGCGAGTCAATCGCCGTTCAAGACCGGCAGTGTGGATGCCGTTTAGTGTCAAAGCAGGCCGCGGTGGCCAGTGTAGTTTTTGTCGACGTCCAGCGTGGTTTGATCCGTCTCGCCCATTTTCTCTCGTTTACCGGTTGCCGCAAAGAGGCGCAAGAGGTGTAAATGGAACAGCAGTCATTTTGCGATAAAATAGAAGTCAAGCCGGTAAGATATTGAAGTTTAAGGAGATGCGCCGAGCAGCTTTGATATCGATCTCAGCTCGATTTCGACAATTTCGAGTCGCATTGGTACAGTTTCTTAACTCTATAGTTCCGTGTGTGCTCCCCCATGTACACCCTTTCTTCAGGCCGCATCCTTTTCGGAGCCTTTGAACTCGACCTCAGCACGGGCGAACTACGATCCATTGAGGCGCCCGATCCTAAAAATCCCGGTCCTAACAACAAGGTCATCCTCAGAGAACAGGTGTTTCAGGTCCTGCGGATGCTCCTTGAACGTGAGGGCAAGATTGTTACCCGCGAGGAAATCAAGGGAAGGCTGTGGCCGAATGATACCGTTGTGGATTTCGACCATAGCATCAACGCGACGATCAATGCCCTTCGGCGCGCCTTAGGGGACTCCGCCGACAACCCTCGGTACATCGAGACCTTGGCACGGCGTGGCTATCGATTGATGCCGTCCATCGAATACCGGGAGTCAGCGCCCGGAATCGCACCTGGAGAGGTGACTGCGGAGGCGCCCCTCCAATCTAGTTCGCTTATTGGGAAGAAGGTTTCGCATTACCGCGTGCTCGATGCCATTGGGGGCGGGGGCATGGGAATGGTATTCAAAGCGGAGGATCTCAAGTTAGGTCGACTGGTCGCGTTGAAGTTTTTACCAGAAGAGTTCGTCGGCGATGCAATCGCCCTCAAGCGTCTCGAGCGTGAAGCCCAGACCGCCTCGGCACTAAACCATCCCAACATCTGCACCATCTATGAAATTGAAGAGCATGAGGGACAGTCTTTCATTGCGATGGAGCTTCTTCAAGGAGACAACCTGCGGGATCGCTTGTCTGCCTCGAAGCAAAAACCGCTGCCGCTGCCTGAACTTTTAGGGATCTCCGCGCAGATTTGCGATGGCTTGCAGGCCGCGCATGACAAAGGAATCATTCACCGCGACATCAAGCCGGCCAATATCTTCTTGTGCAAGTCGGGCACCGTAAAAATACTGGACTTCGGATTGGCGAAGTTGGCCGGCAGTGATGTGGCCCTCGAGAGAGCGGAAGCAGCGAGCACTACCGTACCCAAAACTTCTTCGACCGAAAGTCCGACGAACCCGCTCACCCGCACAGGAACTACCGCAGGGACGGCGGGATACATGTCGCCCGAACAGGTAAGGCATGAGGAACTCGATACCCGAACGGACCTGTTCTCGTTCGGATTGGTCGTTTACGAGATGGCCTGCGGACAGCGGGCATTCACAGGGCAAACGCTCGTGGATGTTCACGAGGCCATCCTGTATCAGCCTCCCGCTCCAACCAGAGCCCGCAATCCGGTCCTGCCACGGAGCCTCGATCTTGTAATGGCGAAGGCGCTCGAGAAGGACCGCAATCGACGTTACCAGTCAGCGACCGCACTGAAGGATGATCTTGCGCGAATCACGCGAGAGGCCCATCCAGCAAGACGACGGACGCGGCGGGCGTTGGCGGCGGGGGCGCTGCTCATGGTTGGCGCGCTCAGTTTATGGCGCTACGAAGTTTACCGCCATCGCATCACACTCGCGCCCATCGACACAATCGTGCTTGCCGACGTCGACAACCGAACTAACGACGCCGTTTTCGACGAAGCTTTGAACGGTGCATTGCGCTATGAAATGGAGCAGACGCCGTACTTAAACCTGCTGGGATTGGATAAAACATACGCCACCATGGGGCAACTGGAACTTGCGCCGACCACCAAGATCACCCCGGAGGTCGCACGCCAGATTTGTAGTAAGACCAATAGCAAGATGGTGATCGCCGATTCCATCGCCGACGCCGGTAACCGATATCACCTGGAGATGAGGGCACTCGACTGCGGATCAGGCGCGACCTTGGCGGAGGAAAAGACCGATATTAGCGCTCGTAATCAGGTAGTCCATGCGTTGGGAACGACGGCCGTTCGCCTTCGGAGGAAGCTCGGGGAGCCGGCCGAATCGCTGGCCCGTTTCAATCAGCCTCTTGAAAAAGCGACCGGCGCCTCCTTGGAGGCAATCCAGGCGGGCGCTGAGGGAAACAAGCTCTTCCTGGCTGGCAACACTGCGGGTGCGCTCAAACTCTATCAGCAAGCTGTCGAACTGGATCCAACCCTTGCCCTAATGCATGGGCGCATGGGCGCAGCCTACCTTTTCATGGGTAATGCTGAGTTGTCAGCGGCTTCGTACACGCGTGCGTACCAACTCCGCGACCGATTGACCGAGAGAGACCGGTTGAATACCGAAATCGCCTATTACGGTTGGGTGACCGGCGACTGGGAGAAAGAATATTCTTCTGTGCTTCGTTTCTTAGAAATATTTCCTCGGGATGTGCAGGCTCATGCCAATCTCAGGGCTGCATTTGTGCATCTCGGGCAGCCCGACCGCGCCGCTGACGAAGCGGTTGAGACTGCACGGTTGCGGCCAAGTGCATATTATTTCGGTAGCGCGATACAGTCCATCAGGTTTGCAAGCAGATTCAATGAGGCAAAATCGTGGCTCGCCAAAGCGGACGCCCTTAAACTCGACAACTCACTAATCCGGCGGGAGAGATTGATTGTGGCATTCGCCACAGGCGACCGGGACAACGTCGAAAAAATCCTCAAGGAGGAGGAGCGAGGCAGCTATCGAGAAGAGTTCCTGCATGAACATTCCTTGATCGAGATTCAGCAGGGTCACTTTCACTCCGCCGAACGTCTGCGACTGCAAGGTTTGGGGCGAACCTCGAAGGCTAGCTATGCTGACTTTTGGGTGGTCCTCTCGGCCCTGGAGGATGCCGAAGTCGGAAAGGACGAGCTAGCTGGACGCTATGAAAGCGAGGCAACTGGAAGGCCTCTGGAACGCGGTAACAAGATCAACCTGGCGCTCGCGCTCGCGCGATCAGGACGAACAGCGGAAGCCGCTAGACTCGCAGACCAGATCAGCGCGGAAAGACCCGAGAGCACTCTCGTGCAGCATTACTTCGTTCCCACCATCCGGGCCGCGATCAAGTTGCGGCAACACGATCCGGCGGCAGCCATCGATTTGCTACGCGGCACTGTCAAGTACGATCTGGCGTTAACGGGATCGTTCGAGTCGGCGTACCCCGCCTACATCCGCGGACTCGCCTATCTGGAATCAGGCGATGGCCGATCAGCCGCGCCTCAGTTTCAAAAGCTGATCGACAATCCCGGCTTTAGCGTGAGACATGTGATCGGACCCCTGGCCCGGCTCCAACTCGGCCGCGCGCAGAAGATGATGGGCGACAATGCATCTGCCCGTAAATCTTACGAAGAATTCCTAAGCATTTGGAAAGATGCCGACGCCGACCTTCCCATCTATCGACAAGCCAAGGCCGAGTACGCCCAGCTCCAAAAACAAAGGTAGCTAGACGCGATGATGATCACCCCTGGAACTTGTAGTCGGCCCACAATTTCCGGCAATTGGATTGAAGGTACCGAGATCACGAAGGGCAGTAACTACCAACGGCGCACACGTCCTACGTCGACGTGCACGAAGTCCGAGCTGCGATAGTACCCGACTCCTCCGCGATGCAGGCGCAGGGCTGCGTCACGCAGTTCTGAGGTTGGAATCCCCGGCAAGCGAATGTCGATCGCTTCAGCCTGCATATGCAGACTGTGCTGCGCAACCCCGGTGTGCGGGCTGCGCGTGCGCAGAAATTCGTTGCTCCAAGGCGTACGGTACCCACAAATCACATTGATTTCACCACCGGCATCGCCGAGCGAGGCAGTCAGGTCGTGGAGAAGGTCGAAGAGGTGAGGATCGAAATGACGCACGTCTCCCGTGCGGTGATCGCGCAGAAAATGGTCGAGTTCGTCTAGCGCTTCGGGGATGTATTGATCACCGCGACGATAAACGAGATCCAGCCGCTCGCCCGTGTGAGTGTGATAGAAGCGGAGCCGGTACTCGTGTGGGGATGGCACCGCCGATTCTGCGGTATGCCCCGGCATCGCCAGCGACAAAAAAAGAATCAGCGAGAAGCAGAACTTGCAACTCAGTCTCCGCAGGGCCGCCGAAAATGCCCGACATCCTTGCAAGAGGTTCACATCACTTGAGTTGAAGGCGCGCACCCTGATTAGATGCGGCTCAAACCAGACGCGGTGCACCAGTGCCAGGCCAAAGGGCCACCGCCCTAAGGATGTTCTCTGGCCAATGCTTTATCGAGTTCTGCGTCATAACCATAGATATCGTCGAAAAACCGAATCTGATTTTCCTCGTTTACCGTAGCGGAGCCGTAGACAATCAGAACCGGAATTCGCGTGGCGAGATTCACCTGAAGATTGTTTTTCTCGCCGTTCATCGTGGCCTTCACCCGTTGTAAATCCCAGCCAGGATTATTTCGCAATACCCACGCAACCAGGTCCTCCGGATTCTGTACCCGAATGCATCCATGGCTGAAATCGCGGACGTCCGAGGAGAACAGTCCCGGAGCATCTGTGCCATGCAGGTACACGTTATCGGGATTGGGGAAGATGATTTTCACGAGGCCCAGAGAATTCGTGTCGCCGGGCTTTTGCCGCACCATCAGGTGAAGCGATCTTATGCCTTCTAAAACCTCCGGGCTCACCTGATTGTCGGTCACGACCTCGCCTTTTGGCGTGACCACTTCAAAATGATTCCTGGCGATGTAGTTCGGGTCCTTCTGAATATGCGGCACGATTTCGCCGCGCTGAATGCTGGGAGTCACCTCCCAGTAGGGCCGGAACACCACGTATTGAATCTCTTTCTCAAAGATCGGAGACTTGTGGCCGTAGGCTTTTCCAATGATGACGTTCTTGTAGAAGGCGACGGTGCCATCCGGGTTCATCGCGCGTACGCGATACTCGGGAAGGTTCACAACCACGGGAGGCTGCGAGAAGGAATGCGGAAGCCAGCGCCACCGTTCGAGTGTCAACTTGATCTGGCGAATGCGCACCTCCGGAGGCGTATTGAGTTCATTGATGGTGCGCGTGTCAAGGTTGCCGGTCGGAGTTTCTCCATGCCTGTCCTGATAATGCTTCACGCCCTCGACGAGCACACCGTCGTAGAGTGTTGCATTCGGATTCAGTTGGATGGCGGCAGGAATGTCGTCGATGGTTTGCAGAAACTGCCCCAGTCGAGCTACGCCGGCGTAAGGCTGGCCAGGCCGCACAGTCTTCGTGACCGGGGGCAGCTTCGGTCCTTCAGTTCGCTTTGCGTATCCCTCATAAACCGGCAAGAGCGCGAGCAGCTTCCGGTAACCCGTGAAAGGCGGTTCCAGCTTTTGAATTTCAGCGGCTGGATCGCCCGCGTTCACAATCTGCGTCTGAATGAATTCCGCCAACGGCAGTTGCTCACCGCCCATATCAAGTTCAAACTTGAACTCCTTCGGATTTACTCGGCCACAGTGAATGGCACGGATGTAGCGCATCGCCGAAACCGTAAGCGCGGTATCGAACGAGACCAGGTCTGGTTCAGACGGGGTTTGCGCCAGCTTGAGCAGGCGGCCCTCCCATCGCGGGCCATCGTAATCTTCGGGGTCGAGTCCTTTAGCATCCGCATTTTGTAAGAGCACCACCACGGCCAGTCCCTGGGGGCGAAGCCGGCCGTTCTGAACCCAAAGCAGAGAATAACCGTTTGTCTCGTAAAGTTTGGCGACCTCTATTTTGTAGGCAGTAAAGTCGGACCAGCGAAGATCGGCATTACGACCTGAATCCACAATAGCGTGGAGGGCCGGAGCACCTGCGGCAGACAAGGTCTGGCCTGCGATAGCAGGGTGCTGCTGGGCGAAGAAAGCAGGGAAGGTCTCCCCGCTCGCAACTGACATTCCCGCAATGACTATGCTCGTTAGAACGATCGCCCCCTGAAGCCTACAAACAGGATTCCTCATGACCAGCCTCCGCTTGATGTGTCATTTGAGTATCGAAATCAATTCCAGGTTCCACCTAATTGGAAGGGATTTCTTGTGCCAGTATCGTCGCGATCGAATGCTTGAGCCTTAGAGGTAGACTGACTGCCAATCAGTCGGAATCTGCAGCTTTCGGCTGCGCGCGCGGAAAATCCGGTGTACCAGTTGTACATTTTTCCGCGTTTGCGGACAGCCGGGTTGGCCAGACTATCGGCATCTTTGTAATCGCCACCGACGATAATGATCCTTGATCTCGGGCTCACGGACCCTTCCGACCGTCACTTTTCCTGGGTCGACATAAGACCACAATCGATCTTGGAGCCAGTAGGCATTTCGTCCGCTCTAAAGGGATTCCGTCGTCCGAGAAGTCATCTGGACTGGGCAAAGCGGTATCCACGATTTTCTTCCACTCCTGTGCTGTTCCCTCCTGCACATTGAACTCCAACTGTTCCCAGTACGCATTGATCATCACGTAGATGTCGTCATCGCCTTGAGAATCGCCGTGTAGGCAGAATGCCAGGCTGTGCGAGTCTTGGGACAAATCGACCGTTGAGCCAACGCCGTACCAGGAAACATCCTCCCGCCAGAACCTGCTTCGGCTCAGCGAGGGATGATTTTTCCGGAACGCAATCATACGCTTGAAGAAACGGAAAATGTCTTGGTTAGATCGGAGTTGACTCCAATCTAACCATCCAACTTCGTTGTCCTGGTTATAGGGATTGTTGTTGCCGAATTGCGTATTCAGGAACTCGTCGCCCGCCCGAAACATCGGCGTACCGTTTGACAAGAAGAGCAGACAGCAGAAATTCTTTACCTGCTGGCGGCGCAATGCGCGGACTCCCGGGGAGAGAGCTTCATCCCCTTCCTGCCCACAATTCCAACTGTAGTTCGCGTCAGTACCATCCTGATTATTATTTCCATTTTGCAAATTGTGCTTGCGGTCATAAGAGACAAGATCGTAGAGGGTGAAGCCGTCGTGTGACGTCACGTAATTCACACTCTGGTATGCGTGATAAGCATCGGCACGGCTGTCTGGAAATAAATCGTCGCTGCCATAGATACGTCGCATCACCTCGGGAACCATCCCAGCGTCGCCCTTAACAAAACGACGAACGTCATCGCGAAACCGCCCGTTCCACTGCAACCAAGTCAGTCCCGGAAATCCGCGCCCGAGCTGATAAGCAGCTGTGTCCCAAGGCTCCGCGATCAAACGCACCCGCCCTAATTCCGGGTCCGCGGCAATTTCACTGAAGATGGGCGCTTCGCCCCAGTTGAGAGATCCGTCCGCATTGCGGCTGAATACCGATGCCAGATCAAAGCGGAATCCGTCGATATGCATTCCCCGCTTCCAAAAGCGCAAGCTGTCGATCACCATCTTGCGCACATGTGCCTGGCCAAAATTCAAGGTATTGCCTGTGCCGGAGTAATTGGCGTAGGGGTTTGCCGGATCGGAGGAAAGCATGTAATAACCGGCGCTGTCGAAACCCTTGAAGCTGTAGATCGGCCCCTTGTAGTCGCCCTCGCATGTGTGGTTGTACACAACGTCCATCACCAGGCCGATATTAGCCGAATGAAAAGCCTTCACCATATTCTTGAATTCAAGATGAGGCTCATTGGCGCGCCCGGTGCTCGCGTATTGTGCATGGGGTGCGAAGAAGTTCAAAGGCATGTATCCCCAGTAGTCGCCTTCCTGTGGATCACGCTGAAAAACCGGCATCAGTTCCACAACCGTCACCCCGAGTTCCTTTAAATAAGGGATCTTTTCCGCGAGGCCGGCGTATGTGCCGGCACGCGATGGGTCGACGCCTGAGTTTGGGTTCTTCGTGAAACCTCTTACGTGAAGTTCGTAGATAACTGCATCCGACTCATGATATGGAGGCCGAATCCCCGACCAGTCAAATGTCGATCGGTGATCAGACAGCACTCCCAAAGGGGCGCTGCCTGCATTGGATCCTTCTCGCATGGCCAAGTTGCGATCAAAACCGGGCGGGAAGAAAATGCATTTCGCGTACGGATCGAGGAGAACCTTCTGCGGGTCGAAGCTATGGAGTTGAGGAATGGTCTGTCCCGAGACGGAATATGCGTAATAGCGAGCGTCGCCAATCTGTTTGATGGGGACGCGGCAGTGCCAAATCCGCCCCGACTTGTTGTGCAAAAAATCCAACTGAAGCCTCAGAAGAGGATTCACCAGATCGGCTGGAGAATAGAGCAATAGAGTGACGCTCTCCGCATGTTCCGACTGAACGGCAAAATTGAAAGCTTGCTCCTCTTCGAGCCACCGGACACCAAGTGGCAACGGGCTGCCTTCAGCCTGCTCCCAAGTTGGCCGTTTCTTGGGCAGGGCATTGGCCGTGTTTGCTGGAGAATCCGCCATCGTGAGCGCATCAGGGTTTGAATCTTTCATGCTGTGTCTTTCATTCGCCTAAGCCGTCATTCGCCATGTTGTCCGATCTCTGCCTTGGTCTGGTCTCAATGTGCCACCAGACTGGCCGCTTGCGGCAATGAACTGAGCAGCTTGGCCGCCCCGTTCCAAAAGATCTGCACACCGATGCACACCAGCAGAAACGAGGACAGCCTCAGAATTACATTCATTCCAGTCTGACCCATGGCCCTAGCCAGCCGATCTGCAAAGGCGTAACACGGATAAATGGTTGCCGCCACGAACGCGCAGCCAATCGCGGCCGCAAGAAGCATAAGGAGGTTTGCGCCCCAGTAATGCGTTGTCTCGTTCGCCCCTAGAGTGATCGCAACGGAGATGGAGCCGGGTCCGACGGTTAAGGGCAGCGTCAGGGGGTAAAACGCCTGATTGAGAGCGTCCGTGCAGCTGACCGGGGGACTGACTTTGTTTCGATCGCCACCGTCCTTCTGATTCAACAGCGCCCATCCGGCCGAAATCACAACCAACCCACCGCCGACCTGCACGACCGGAAGCGAGATTCCAAAGAATGACAATACATGCGATCCGATGGTGTAGGACGCAATAAGCAGTACAAAACTGTTGACCGTGATGCGGCGAGCCAGCACTTTGCGCGTCTCCGCCGGGTACTCTCTTGTGAGCAACAAAAAAACCGGGCTCCCGCCGATGGGATCCACAATCGGAAAGAGTGCGCTCACGACCAGCAGTATGCTCTTGGCAGCTTGAATCGTCATGCCTGACCTTCCACACTACTTTCTAGATCGGGATTTTATCGCTCGTTCACGGCCGGTTGCATGCGGATAGAGATCGCAGACTCAGCCGAGCGGTTTGAGTTATCCGTCAACTGCCGCAGCCATTGAAAAGCCTGAGAGGACAACATATCTTCCCGGACGCGCCAACGCCAGTTTCCATCCGCCCGCCCCGGCACATTCATGCGAGCCTCACCCCCCAGGTTGAGCAAATCCTGCAATGGAGCGATTGCGAGCGCCGCCGGTGACGACCATGCCATGCGCATCAGCTCCGCAGCCGCCTCATCACCTCGGCCTGGAGCGCGCTGTAGATAATCCCACAGATTGTGCCGCTGGGAATCAGGTAATTCTTCGTACCATTGGCGAGTCGTGGCATTGTCGTGAGTCCCCGTATAAACGACAGTGTTGGAGACGAAGTTGCGCGGAAGATATGGATTGTCCGCGTGCCCATCGAAGGCAAATTGCAGGACCCGGGTTCCCGGCACTTGAAATTGGTCTCGTAGCGCCCGTACGTCAGGTGTAATCATTCCCAAATCTTCTGCGATGAACGGGAGATGACCGAGCTCTGTCTGTACCGCTTGAAAAAAGCTTGCACCCGGACCCGGCACCCATTGCCCAGACTGCGCCGTCGATGCACCGGCCGGAACATACCACGCAGCGGCGAATCCGCGAAAGTGATCAAGCCGGATTACATCGACATGATTCAGCAAGGCACGCAGACGGTCTAAGCACCACCGATAACCGGTCGCACGGAGGGCGTCCCAGTTGTAAACAGGATTGCCCCACAATTGTCCCTGCGCGCTGAAATAGTCGGGAGGAACTCCGGCGACAAAGCGTGGCCGACGCTGCTCGTCTAACACAAAGAATTCCGGGTTAGCCCAAACATCACTGGAATCCGGAGAAACGAAAAAGGGCAGGTCGCCGATCAAGCCGATGCCATGGGCATGCGCGTGTTCTTTAAGTTGATCCGCTTGGCGAAAGACCAGGAATTGCGCAAAGCGAACCTGATCGATATGATCCGCCAATTCGCGCCGGGCCTCGGCGAGCGCCGTAGCATCGCGCTGAACCAGCTCGGCTGGCCACTCGAGGTAATAGGCGCCGTTATACCTGGCCTTCAGCGCCCGGAATAGGGCATAGTCTTCCAGCCAGCTCGCCTGCATGGCGCGGAACTGCTCGTACGCTAGCCACAGGTCATCCTTTATATGCTCGCGGTTTTTGTCGGCTTTGAAATTAGCCCACGCCCTTTCAAGCAACCGCCGCTTGAATGGAATCAGGGCGTCGTAGTCGACCGTATCCACGGAAAAGTCGGGCTGGCCATCACTCCCCTGTATCAGGCCGTCCGAAATTAGCGAATCGGGGCTGACCAGCAGCTCATTCCCGGCAAATGACGATAGCGATTGATAGGGCGAGTTTCCGTAACCAGTCGGGCCAAGCGGCAGCGACTGCCACCACCCTTGGCCGGCATCGTGCAGACGATCGATCCACGAGAATGCCGCCGATCCCAGATCGCCGATCCCATACGCTGACGGCAGAGACGTAACGTGCAGTAATAAACCCGAAGCACGATATTCGGACGGAAACGGCGGAACACTCGTGCGCCCGTCGTTATCGGCCATCATCGGGCTCCCGAACCCAGCGCCTTATTCACCATCTCCTCCGCCTCGCTAAGGATCGCGTTCAGATGGGTCTGGCTCTTGAAACTCTCGGCATAGATCTTATATATGTTCTCGGTGCCGGAGGGTCGCGCTGCAAACCAACCGTTCTCCGCCACAACTTTCAAGCCGCCGATGGGAGCATTATTGCCCGGGGCTTTGGTTAGCTTGGCGGTGATTGGCTCACCCGCCAGGTCTGACTCCTTTACCGCGTCCGGGGTAAGTTTTTCCAACTTCGCTTTCTGCTCAGGCGTGGCGGGCGCGTCGATGCGCGTGTAGTTCGGGGCGCCGAACTCCGCCGTCAGTTCGCGGTAATGCTCCCCGGGATTCTTGCCGGTGCGCGCGGTAATCTCCGCCGCCAGCAAGTCCATGATCGGCCCGTCCTTGTCGGTCGTCCATGCGGTGCCGTCAAGACGCAGAAAACTCGCTCCAGCGCTTTCTTCTCCGCCGAAACAGTACGAGCCATCGACCAGGCCCGGCACAAACCACTTGAAACCGACCGGCACTTCGCTGAGCTTGCGGCCGAGCTTTTTAACGACCCGGTCAATCATGCTGCTGCTCACCAGCGTTTTTCCCACTGCGACTTCCTTGCGCCACTGCGGGCGGTGCGTAAGCAAATATTGGATCGCAACAGCAAGGTAATGATTCGGGTTCATCAACCCAGAAGTCGGCGTAACGATGCCGTGCCGATCGGCGTCGGTATCATTCCCGAAAGCCACCTGGTACTGATCTTTCAGACCGACTAACCGGGCCATCGCATAGGGACTCGAACAGTCCATGCGAATTTTGCCGTCGTGGTCGACGGTCATAAACGAAAATGTCGGGTCGATGATTGGATTGGTGACAACGATGTCCAGCCCGTAAATGGAATTGATCGGCTCCCAATAGGGCAATGAAGCTCCACCCAGAGGGTCAACGCCAAGTTTGAGCTGGGCGCCGCGAATCGCATCCATGTCCACGACGTTCTTGAGATCACGAACATACGGCAGGACGAAATCTTCCTGGTGAGTAGTCGCGGACCGGATCGCCTTGTCGAACGGAATTCGCTTGATCCCTGCATTCTTTGCTCGCAACAATTCGTTCGCGCGATTCTGTACCCAGCGAGTCACGTCGGTATCAGCCGGGCCGCCGTTGGGAGGGTTGTACTTGAAGCCGCCATCCTCTGGCGGATTGTGCGATGGCGTAATCACGATGCCGTCGGCTAGATGGTCTTCCTTCTTGCGCCCTCGGTTGTAAACCAGAATCGCTCGCGAGATGACCGGCGTTGGAGTTATTCCGTCATCTTGCTGAATAATCGTTTCCACATTGTTTGCTGCCAGCACCTCGAGAGCGGTGCGTTGCGCGGGCTCCGAAACTGCGTGGGTGTCTTTCCCCATATAGAGCGGGCCGTCGGTACCCTGCTCGTGCCGGTATTCGCAAATCGCCTGGGTAATTGCAAGGATGTGCGCTTCGTTAAATGTGCCGCGCAGGGGTGAGCCACGGTGTCCGCTGGTGCCGAAGCTGACGAGCTGGTTTGGATCATCCAGGTCGGGCCGCCGCTCGAAATATTCCTTCTGCAGGCGAGCTACATCCACCAGCAACTCCTTCGGCGCTGGTTTGCCCGCCAGCGGCGAAATCTTTTCACCTGTCAGGGACTGTGTTTCTAGAGTACTGGGCATGGTTCCACCTTCCAAATCTCCTTCGCGTATTCTGCAATCGAACGATCGCTTGAAAACTTCCCGGAACTGGCGACGTTCAAGATTGCTTTGTGCGCCCATGCGCCAGGATCGGCATAGAGCGCGCCGAGCCGGTCTTGTGCATTGCAATATGCGGTTAGGTCCGCCAGGTTCATGTAGTGATCGCCCTGATTCAGAAGCGTATCGCGCAAGGGAGCGAACACTCCTGGTTCGTTGCGGCTGAAGTGGTCAGAGAAAATCAGATCCAGAGCGGCCCGCGTCTGCGGCTCATTTTCATAATGCCAGTGCGGGTCATACCACGCCCGGCTGTTCTCGACCTGCTCGACGGTGAGCCCGAACAGGAACATGTTTTCTTCTTCAGCTTCCTCCGCCATTTCGATGGTCGCACCATCGCGGGTTCCAACCGTTAAGGCTCCGTTCATCATAAATTTCATGTTACTCGTTCCGCTGGCCTCGTAGCCGGCAGTCGAGATCTGGTTGGAGACATCGCTCGCCGGAATCAGCCGTTCCGCCAACGAAACGTTGTACTCGGGGAGAAAAACGACGTTGAGCCGGTCCCGCGTCGCCGGGTCGCCGTCAATCGTGCCCGCCAGGTTGTTGACGAACTTTATGATGAGTTTGGCCAGCTTGTAAGCTGGCGCCGCTTTACCGGCGAAGAAAAATGTCCGGGGCACTATTTTCATGCTGGGATTTTCCCGCAGCTGGTTATAAGCGATCACAATCCGCAGCGCGTTCATCAATTGCCTTTTATATTCGTGAATACGTTTGATGTGACAATCGAAGATGGTATCCGGGTCCACAATACGCCCGGACGTTGACTTGAGCCAATTGGCAAATTGCACTTTGGCTTCTCGCTTTGACTTGAGGAAGCGATCGCGAGCATTGGAATCCTCCGCGAATGGCTTGAGTTGTTTGAGCAGGCTAAGATCCGTAATCCAGCCATCGCCGATGACCTGCGTGATTTCACCGGCCAGCGCGGGATTGGCCTCGCGCAACCAGCGTCGGGGCGTCACTCCGTTTGTCTTGTTGCTAAAACGCTCAGGAAACATTTCCGCGAGATCCTTGACCGTCGTAGTTCGCAGTAACTCGGAGTGGACAGCAGACACTCCGTTAGTGCTATGCGAGCCAACAATGGCAAGATTGGCCATCCGGATTTTGCGCGGATTACTTTCTTCCACCAGGCTTACGCGCTGCACGCGCCCCTCGTCGCCGGGGAAGCGAACCCGAACTTCATCGAGCAGCCGACGGTTAATTTCGTAGATGAGCTCCAGGTGACGAGGAAGTAGTACCTCAAACCACGCCACCGGCCATTTCTCCAGAGCCTCAGGCAGCAACGTGTGATTTGTGTACCCGAGCGTTTTCTTCGTCAGGTCCCAGGCCTGGTCCCATCCCAAGTGCACATCGTCAAGCAAGATTCGCATGAGTTCAGGGAC
>JBAWBE010000233.1:0-2561 GCA_049589635.1 Terriglobales bacterium | reverse complement strand
CTTTCAAGCAAACCGGCCATGTGAAATACGGAGAGAAGTCCCTGAGCGACACCAGGGTTTGGGGGATGACTCCGGCGGTTGCGGTGATACGGGATGTCGATATCGATACCGGGCGCATGTTCGGAGAATCGGATCTGGAACATGACGCACCCGTAGCCGTGATCGGAACCGACGTCGTGGATAACCTGTTGCCGGGCGTCGATCCGCTGGGCAAGGAAATACGAGTGGATGGATGGGTGTACCGCGTCGTCGGGGTTGGGCAAAAGAAGGGCTCGACCCTAGGGCAAAGCGCGGACAACTATGTGTTCCTGCCGATGACCTCGTGGATAAAAGAGTATAGCGCTCACGACATGAACATGCGGATCGCGGCGAAGACTGCGGGTGAGGGAGCCGTCATGGACGCGACCATGGACGAAGCGCGCGTTATTGTGCGAGCGCGGCGACACGATGCTCCTGGCCAACCTGATTCCTTTGACATGGAAAACAACGCCAACCTGATGAGTATCTTCGCCGGTCTGACGGACACCTTCTTCATCGCCATGATCGGCATCGCCGCGATCTCAATGGTCGTGGGCGGGATCGTCATCATGAACATCATGCTGGTCTCGGTCACCGAGCGTACGAGGGAAGTCGGAATCCGCAAGGCGATGGGCGCCAAGCGGAGCGATGTCTTGCTGCAATTCCTGATTGAAGCTGTAATTCTGGCGTTGGCGGGAGGCTTGATTGGCGTACTGCTCGGCATCAGCGTATCGAAAGTTGTAACCCTGGCAGTGGGGTTGCCGTCGGCAATCCAACTGTGGGCAGTATTTGCGGGATTGTTCGTAGCCACGAGTACAGGCGTTTTCTTCGGCGTGTACCCCGCGAAAAAGGCGGCAACGCTGGATCCGATTGCCGCGCTGCGGTTTGAGATGTAATGTCGAGCGACGAGTTTCGAGCTAAGTATTAGCGACTGAGAACTCTCATGGTCGGACGAAGCGAATTCGGTGAGATCATCGCGATGGCGCTGGCTACTATCCGCAGCAATAAGCTGCGCTCGGGCCTCACCGTGCTTGGCATTGTCATTGGAGTCTCGGTCGTCATCGGAATTTCGTCCATCGTTCGCGGCCTGAACAACAACGTCAGCAGCATGATCAGCAGCATGGGCTCGAACATCATCTTCGCTTTTCACATGCCGATCACCTTCGGTCCCCCCACGGAGGAGTTGCGCAAGCGAAAAGAACTTACTTTCGAAGATGCAGATGCGATGAAGGACCTGCCACACGTGAAGGCGGTGACCGCCGGCGTGCAGTATGTCGAGCCCCAATTTGGCACCGGCACATTCACTGTCAAGTACGGGAACCGCAAGGCCAAGCAGACCATCCTTGAGGGCGACACCGCCTCGTCGAAAGATGTCTTCGACTTGGACTTGGCATCCGGCCGGTGGTTCAGCGACCTCGACGACGAAAGGCGCGCGCCGGTGATCATCCTTGGCGCCGATACGAAAACCGAGCTTTTTGGCGAATCAGACGCGCTCGGCAAGCAGATCAACATCGAGGGCCAGCTGTTCGAAGTGATCGGAGTGGCCAAAGTCGAGAAGAGCGCATTCGGCGGAGGCAAAAACCCCGACGACAACAAGGTCTATTTTCCGCTCTCGACATTTCACGCTTTGCATCCCGAGCTTAAGCAGCACTTCATCAGCGTGAAGGCGACCTCGCACGATGACATGCCGAAAGCGATCGACGAGATGCGCGAATTGCTGCGCCGCCGCCGCCGCGTGCCTTCCGACAAGCCCGATAACTTCGCCATCTTCACGCAGGATTCGCTCTCCGACGTATGGAACCAGATCACAGGCGCGATCTTTATCTTTATGTTTGCCGTGTCGAGCGTGGCTTTGCTCGTGGGCGGCGTAGGCGTCATGAATATCATGCTGGTCTCAGTAACCGAGCGCACACGCGAGATTGGAGTACGCAAAGCCATCGGCGCCCGCAAAGGCGACATCCTGATGCAATTCACGCTCGAGGCCATCACGCTCACGGCGATCGGCGGAGTGCTCGGCGTCCTGCTTGGCGCGATCATCACGTTTGCGATTCGAGAAATATGGGATTCGCTGCCCGCGACCATGTCATTTTTCTGGGCCGCCTTCGGCTTCCTCTCGGCCGCCGCCGAGGGATTGCTGTTCGGCATCTACCCCGCCTGGAAAGCGGCGAATCTTGATCCAATCGAGTCTCTCCGCTACGAATAACATTTAAATAATCGCGCCTTCGCAGAGGCAAGCTTCGTCTAGCCGCGAAGCAGCGTAAGATTACAGCCCACGGCGCATAGCTGTGGGTTTCGTGTCGAGGCTGAACCAGCCCCGGGAGGGGCGAAAGAAAAATACCAGGATGCACTTGCCGTTAAGAACAACACTGGAAGGCATCACCGCGCTCGGAACACTCGCGTGCCTATCTTTTTATTTTCTCTCCGCTTGCGGACTCGTGAGTTTCCTGAGACAAGCCCGTAAAGAAACAAATCATGTCACCGCACCGCTCCCGCCTGTCTCCATCCTCAAACCGCTAAAAGGCACCGACCCGGAAATGCTTGAG
>JBAWBE010000232.1:0-4578 GCA_049589635.1 Terriglobales bacterium | reverse complement strand
CCGCGGAGTGTGCGCTCGCCTCTTTCGTCATGCGCTCAAGATCTTCCTTGCTCAAGCCCGAAGAAGAGGTGATGGTAATCTTCTGGTCCTTGCCGGTGGCCATATCTTTCGCGGTGACATTGAGTATGCCGTTGGCGTCGATGTCGAAGGTGACGTCAATTTGTGGAACGCCGCGCGGCGCTGGCGGAATACCGGTGAGCTGGAATTTTCCCAGCGTGCGATTCTGCGCGGCTAGCGGGCGTTCCCCTTGCAGCACATGGACCTCGACCGACGGCTGGTTGTCAGCCGCAGTGGAGAAAGTTTCCGCCTTGCGGATCGGGATCGTGGTATTGCGCGCGATCATCGGCGTGGCTACGCCGCCCTGAGTTTCAATTGAAAGCGTGAGTGGAGTGACGTCGAGCAACAGCAGATCTTTAACCTCGCCCTGCAGCACTCCGCCCTGGATGGCCGCGCCGACCGCGACCACTTCATCCGGGTTTACTCCCTTGTTGCCTTCTTTTCCAAACAGTTCCTTTACCAGTTGCTGAATGCGCGGCATGCGGGTTTGGCCGCCAACCAGGACCACTTCGTCAATCTGTTTGGCATCCAGATCGGCGTCCTTCATGCATTGTCTGCATGGAGGTACGGAACGCTGGATTAGATCCTCGACCAAAGATTCGAGCTTCGCCCGAGTGAGTTTCTTGACCAGATGCTTGGGACCATTCGCGTCCGCCGTGACGAAAGGAAGATTGATTTCTGTTTCCATGACGGAGGAGAGTTCGATCTTGGCGCGTTCCGCAGCATCGCGGAGGCGCTGGAAGGCCATCTCGTTGCCCTTGCCGCGCAAGTCCAGCCCCTCTTCCTTCCTGAACTCGTCAATCAACCAATCGACCAACCGCTGGTCGATGTTATCGCCGCCCAGGTGGGTGTCGCCATTGGTCGCCTTTACTTCAATGACTCCGTCTCCGACTTCGAGGATTGAAATGTCGAACGTCCCTCCCCCGAAGTCGTAGACGGAGATGGTCTCCTCTTTCTTTTTGTCGAGACCATAGGCCAGGGCGGCCGCGGTGGGCTCATTGATGATGCGCTTCACATCCAGCCCGGCGATCTTGCCGGCATCTTTCGTCGCCTGGCGTTGCGCATCATTGAAATAGGCGGGGACGGTAATGACCGCATCGGTAACCTTCTCGCCGAGATAATCCTCCGCGGCCTTTCTGAGCTTTTGCAGAATCAGCGCTGAGATTTCTGGCGGCGAGTAGCGCTTGCCCTGAGCCACGATGACGACACGGTCGCCCTCGGCCTCTACCTTGTAGGGCACCATCTTCAGTTCATCCTTGACCTCGTCATAGCGGCGACCCATAAAGCGCTTGATCGAGAAGATCGTATTCTCAGGATTGGTAATGGCCTGGCGCTTGGCAACCTGTCCTACCTGCCGTTCCCCGGTCTTCGTGAACGCGACAACAGATGGCGTGGTGCGGCTGCCTTCTTCGTTGGGGATTACTTTGGCCTCGCCACCTTCCATGACTGCCACCACCGAATTTGTCGTGCCAAGATCGATGCCTATCGTCTTGCTCATGGTGTCACCTTCTGAAAACTCGTGAGATCGTCAGAACAAATACCGGGGACGTCGAGCAGCCCTTCCATATCAAACGTTGCGCCGCTAGACCGTTGCGCCGCTAAACTGAGGGCGGAAAGTGTTCAAACATCTTGTGCACATCCTTTTCAAGTTCCTTGACGTTTTTGTCCGGCTTACTGGCGAGAACGTCACTCGCCGTTCCACGCCAGATCAACTTCTGGGTAGAGGTGTCGAACATGTCGACGACTAACGTTCCTACTTTGTAGGGCTGTACCTCAGTAATCGCGTCACCGAATCCCCTCCAGTGCCAGCCCATTCCCGTGTAGAAGGTCTCCAGAGTCTCTCGTTCGCGGGTGGTGCCAACCGCAACGATGGAAACATCTCCTCCAGTTGGAACCTGGGTCCAACCCTTGGCCGACAGTTCCTGGTCGATTGCCTCTTTTACGCGCTCATCCCACAGGCTATTGGGCGTGGCGACCTTGGACCAGGAATAGGTCTTGAAGCGGCTGAAATCGGCGTGATGGTCAAAATCGGTCGAGACTTCGCGGGGAAAGGCGGCGGTTGTTGCAAATAAGACTGCCATACAGAGAAGTGAAAAGCGGTGTCGAAGCTTCATGGGGTCTCCTTTTCGTACTGGTGTGGTCGCGTCAAATTGCTCATTCGCATGGATCGTAACCTTCATGCATGTCCCTGACAATTCGTCATAAGAATGACCATGTGTTCCTAAGGGACGCGTAGAAACGGACTAGTCACGAGTTGGAGGTGTTTGTAAGACTTTCGGAGTAGAGAAGTCGGCGAAAGCGTGACTTGCCATTGCTGTTAGTATTCGGATAGAAATTCGCGGCTGTTGGCTTAGGTGTTTCGACTACTATCGAAACTATTTTGGAGTGGGTTACGGGGATGCTCTTCAGTTTTTCTCTTGCTGTTGGCACTCCGCGTTCGCGGAAGGTATATAAAGGCCGGTTATTCCGTCTGGCGAGTCATGACCTGGGCCGCACGGGTCGTGGTATTGGTCCATGGAAGGCCGGCACGTGCGGCGGGAATTCTCGGTCGATCATCGGCCCGGCCCTTCTCCCAACGCGCAGGTTTTCAATCTGCCGCGGTTCCAGCGCCCGCCCCGGATGGGGCGTCATAGCCCGCTGCTCTTGAGTGAACGGTATTCTAGGCGACGGTGGTTCGCTGCGCGTGACTAGTCTTGGCGGCGCTACGCGCCCGGCGTCATCCCTTGCCGCCGGCGCCTCTCTAAGATTTGCCGGCGATGGAGAAACCCGCGAATTTCCTGTCCTTGAGGCATTCCTGGGCGCGAGTGAAGCGGGCTCCCGTCCCTTGTTGTTCGCAGCATCGACCGTCTGCGAGCGCACGGGTGGCCGAGGTACGGGCTTTCCCGGCATGGCCGCCCGAGTCGTAGGGTTAACGCCGGGATGGGGAATAACCGACGCCTTCGCGAGCTGCTGTGGACTCAGTTTGACCATTGAATGCGCGACCGACCGGCCGTTGCTGAACACATCGCCGTGCACCGCGGTAGTTGCGATCGTCCGGTAGGCGTAATGCACGTTGTTGATGTTCGTGATATTCGTGATGTTCCTTATGTTGGTCACATTGCGAATATTCGTGATGTTCACAACGCGGAGGTAGTCTCCACCGAAGTGATACCAGGGAAAGAATGGCTCACCGGGTCCCAAAGGAAACCAGCCCACCAGTCCCCCAACGCCGACGCCGATGGAGAAGCCCGGACCTCCAAGAAATGCAACGAAAGCCGGCGCATAGACCGGAAAGGGCACGATCGGACCGGGCAACCATCCCCAATGCAATCCAATGTGTACCCAACGGCCGAAATGGAACGAACAAAATCCCCAGGGCTCATCTTCCACCCAGGTCCAGCCCCACGGCCCTACCCAGACCCAATGACCGAAGCGATAGGGAACCCAGTCCACCGCAACGCCCGCTGGATACCAGATAGGACCGTAGTCGGCAACCTCTTCCCAATGACCGTAGTCATCAAGGTCGTCGTAGCCGGGCACACCTGCACTAACGTATTGTTTCGAAGATGAAGACGAGAGATGGAGGTCGCGCGCTTCGGACCATTCGTCGAAGCCGTCCGGCGGAGGTATAGGAATCGACTCAATCTCGATCGGGTCGCGCCCGCTCAGCCGGGCAGCCTCACCGGCGCGCAAAGTCTGGGATACTCGAGCACCAGTTATCTCCAGTCGGCCGCCGTTCACACTTACGGTGGTGCTGTTACCGTCGGGAGCCACATCGACGCGGTACGTGCCGGGTTCGAGTAGCGTGAGCGCTCCCTCGGGCGTGTCAACTTCAACCGTATTTCCTGAAGGCAACTGATAAATGCTGACACGGACCGTACCTTGTTGCAAACCGATCTGCATGGTCTGATCGTTCAGATTCGTTACCGTTATATCGGTTGAGCCCGCCATGCGGACGGTGTAAGGACCGACTTCCAGTTCTGCCCTCGCGTCCGGATCGGTATACAGGCGATCTCCGGTTGTTACAGGAAAGTTAAGGGTTGCCTCGCTCCATTGATCGAGGCCCGCGCGCAAAAAAGAAACACGGCCTCGCAAGAAACTTGTTCGCGCGACACGACTGGGCGGATTGTCTTGGGTAGACGAACTGTCCGGGGCGAGCGAGCTTTGCTGAGCGAGCGAGGGCTGGACGAAACAACACAATAGAATCGGCGATACCCACGCAGCAATTCGAAATGTGTCCGCAGCTTTCATGTTGTCTCGCCCTCCATCGCTTCGCTCGTCCTCGATCGACAAGGTTTAGACGTCGAGCGTGATGCGGTTCTCCACGGAACTGATTCCCGGCGCCGACCAAGCCGCCCGCTCCGCTTCTTCCCGTTCAGCCCAGGCGCGGACGCTTCCTTTCAGGATGGCCTTGTTCCCCTGGACCTCGACGGTTATCCTGCCGCCGTCAATCGTGGCGCTTCGTACTAACGCGTCCTGGATTTTCTTCTTCACGTCCGACGGCGTTACCTGCGGCTTGACCACGATCTCGTTGATGACTCC
>JBAWBE010000231.1:0-8807 GCA_049589635.1 Terriglobales bacterium | reverse complement strand
CATCTGGACCAGGACGGGTGAAGATTCGCCTTGCAGGTGAGCTTGATAGATGGCGGCCTGCGCCGATACGCCGGTGCCGACGACTCGCGTCTTATCGTGCGAGAGCGCAATCCAGGCTCCAGGGGGCGCGGTCCCAAGGATGCGGCGAAGTTCCTGCGGATTGGTGTCTAGAACTGGTGCTGCTGTCTTTTCTGTCGACATTGGGACCCCGAGATTAGGTTAAGAGACTATGAGGAAGAGCCGGTCTCCATTGAAGAGTACGGCGATCAAAGGGTCAAGAGCTTAACCGGGCTAGAACCTAAGTGCCAACCAGTTCGGATCATGGCCTACAGTCAAGCCGCTCTTCATTAGGATTACGGCCTTCCTCATCTCGTCCTTCCTGATTCCGTCTTTGGTTACGTTACTCGTTATAAGATAACGGCAAGATATGGAGCGAACTCGTCCACTGTCAGCCCCTGACATGTCTCCGACGGTGCAGCAGGAGGTCGCGCGGCTTGCTGGCGTGCCGGAAGTGCGCGCGGCATTCAGCCGCTTTCGCTTCGAGGAAGCGCAGTTCGCGCAGTGGCAGATGGAGGCTTCGCGCGTGCCCGCGCCGCCTTTTGGAGAGACGCCGCGGGCCGAATGGCTGGCGGACCGCTTCCGCGAACTTGGATTGACGAATGTGGAGATTGACGAGGTGGGCAACGTCTTTGGAGTGCGGCCTGCCTATGGTCAACGCTACATTTCGATCAGCGCGCATATCGATACCGTTTTTCCCGCGAGCACTCAGCTGAATGTTCGTCAGCAGGGCAGCCGCCTGTATGGTCCGGGAGTCTCCGATAACGGTGCAGGCATAGCCGCGATGCTGGCAATCGCCAGCGTGCTCAGGAGTTCTCAAATTGCACACACGCTTCCTTTCGTATTCATCGGCAATGTGGGTGAAGAAGGTGAGGGCGATTTACGCGGCATGCGTCACGTTTTCCAGACAGCGGATTGGGGAGACGCGATCGCTTACAGCGTGATTATAGACGGCGCGGGCTCGGATACGGTCGTGGCCGAGGCGCTCGGCAGCCGTCGTTTTGAAGTGATTGCCCGCGGGCCGGGAGGCCACTCATGGAGCGATTTCGGGGCGCCGAATCCGATCTTTGCGCTGGCGCGCGCGATTCAGTCGCTGAGCGAAACACCGGTGCCCGCGTCGCCGAAAACAACTTTCAATGTGGGCGTGATTCGGGGCGGAACGTCGGTGAATTCGATTCCAGAGTCAGCTTCGATGCGGGTCGACCTGCGTTCGACCTCGATGGCGGAGATCGATCGCCTTGAACGAGCGCTTCGCATCGCGCTTGATCATGCGGTGGACTCGGAAAATCAACCGGCCCTCGCGCGCAACCCGCGCCGCGCGCAAATCGTGCAATACGAAGTGGTCGAGATCGGCAATCGACCTGCGGGCGAGCTGGCCGCCGATTCACGCCTGCTGAAAGTGATTCGCGCGGTGGATGCGCAGCTCGGCAACACCGCGCAAATACAACGCGCCTCCACCGACGCGAACATCCCACTTTCTCTGGGGCGTGAAGCGATCGCAATCGGCGGCGGCGGGACCGGCGGCGGCGCGCATACGTTGCAAGAATGGTTCGACTGCAATGGACGCGAGCTCGGTCTGCGTCGCATCCTGCTTACAATGCTTGCATTGTCGGCAGTCGGAGAGTGATGAGCGGAAGCGACGGGAAAGACATGATACGGATTCTGATTCTCTTGGGCGCGGCCGCATTGGCTGCAACGGCGCCAAACCTCCTGGCACAAACCGCGGCTCCGCAAGCTAAAGCGGACATCATCTTCACGCATGGCAATGTTTATACCGGGGCGATCGCGGCGTCATCGTCGCCAGGCTCAACGCCGATCGGCTCGAATCAGCGCGCCGAAGCTATCGCCGTGCGCGGGGATCGCATTCTTGCCGTCGGCACGCGTGACGAGATCGCCAAGATGAAAGGTGCCCAGACCAAGCTTATCGATCTTGGCGGCCACTTCGTCATGCCGGGATTCAACGATGCGCACATGCATCTGGCGAGCGCGGGACTCGAGAAATTAAATGTCGATATGGTGGGCACGAAGACGCTGGACGAATTCCGCGATCGGCTGCATGTCAAAGTCGAAGCCGCCGGGCCCGGAGAGTGGGTGGTCGGCGAAGGCTGGGACGAGACGCTGTGGCCGGTGAAGACTCCGCCGACGCGCTGGGATCTTGACGAGGTTAGCGGCAATCATCCGGTATTTCTAGTGCGCGTTGACGGGCATATCGCGGTAGCCAACACGCGCGCTCTGCAACTGGCGAGCGTCACGGTAGCCAGTAAAGATCCGGACGGCGGAAAAATCGATCGCGACGAGGCAGGCACGCCGACCGGTATTCTGCGGGAGAAGGCACAAGGCGCGGTGTGGGCGGTGATTCCAAAGCCGACTCGCGAGAAGCGGCGGGCCGCGATCGAGCTTGCGCTGGCTGATTTGGCGAGCCATGGCATTACTTCCGCGCAGGATTTTTCGTCGTGGGAGGATTTTCAGATTTATGAAGAGCTGGAGCGCGAAGGGAAACTCACCGCGCGCATCTCCGAATGGCTGCCTTTTGATAATTCGATAGAAGAGTTGAATCGCGAACGCGACTCGCATCCCGCCTCCGACAACATGTTGCATACGGGGATGCTCAAGGGCTTCATGGATGGTTCGCTCGGCTCGAAAACCGCGGCGATGCTTGAGCCCTTCGCCGATGATCCCGGCAATAGCGGCATTCCGCAGTATGAACCGGCCAAGCTGAATGCCATGACGCGCGAGCGCGTGCTCGCTGGATATCAGATTGGCTTTCACGCTATCGGCGACAAGGGAGTGCAGATGGCGCTCGACGCTTTTGCCGAGGCAGAGAAAGCGGCACAGGATGCAAAAGTGAAAGCTGTCGATGGTGGCAGCAACTACCGCCTGCGCGTCGAGCACGCACAGGTGACCACGCCGCAACAGATTTTGCGCTTCAAAGAGCTGAAAGTCATTGCGTCGATGCAGCCAAATCATCTGCTAACGGATATGAACTGGGCTGAGTCGCGGCTGGGCCCGAAGCGGGCGGCGACTTCCTATGACTGGGCCGACTTTCTTCGCCATGGCGTGGTGCTCGCCTTCGGCACCGATTATCCGGTCGAGCCGGTTACGCCGTTTCGCGGAATCTACTCTGCGATTACGCGGATGAGTGAAGATGGCAAGAAAACTTACGTCGGTCAGAAGTTAACGATTGAGCAGGCGATCGCAGCTTACACGACGGGCGCGGCGTTTGCCGAGTTCGATGAAAAGAGTAAGGGGAAGATTGAGGCCGGAATGCTCGCCGACTTCGTGGTGCTTGACCGAGACATTACGGCTGCTGCGCCAGCGAAGATACTGGAGACGAAAGTCCTGAGAACCGTCGTCGGCGGCAAGACGGTCTACGAGCCAAAATAGCCACCGTCGGATGCTCGGGTCGTTGCCAACTCCGAACACTTGCCATTGAGGGAACCGACAGCTCTCCCCACAATCTCCTTAACCCCGGCCCCACTTCGCGCGTCTAATTGTGTAAAGGTCTGAGCCCCGCTCACGGCCGAAGGTATAATCAGGGATTACGCCATTGTCGGTTCGTCATTATCAGGAGGAGCAAATGGATTCGCGCGAAAGCGCCTTTTGGGCCCGCCTCAAGGCTAATCGTTGGGCCTATACGCTTACGATTTTAGCCACACTTTCTCTCGGAATTCTGATTGGCACGGTTATTTCCTATGGAGTGAAGGGCAAAGAGGGGCAGAAGTCTTCCGACGCCACTCCGCTCTCAGTTCCGGCGCCGCAACAGCTCTCGAACGCGTTCTCGCAGATTTCGAAGCAACTGGAGCCGAGTGTCGTCAACATCAATACCGAGTCGACCATCAAGAATCCGCACCGCCGCCGCGGCGGGTCGGCACGGCCCAATCCCGATCAGGACGACCAGGGCGGCGATCAGGGAGAAGATGGCCCATTTCAGGATTTCTTCGATAAGTTTTTCGGCGGCCAGGGCGGACCTGACGCCGGCAACATCCGCCAGCGTTCGCTCGGCTCCGGCGTAATCGTCGATGCGAAGGGCTATATCGTCACTAATCGGCATGTGGTCGAAAAGGCCGATCGCATTCGCGTCAAGCTGGAGAGTGAGCCGGATGGCGCGCCCGGCCATGATGCCAAGCTCATCGGCATGGATCAGGAGACCGACCTTGCCGTGATCAAGATTGACGTCGATCATCCACTGCCCGCCGCCAAGATTGGCAACTCCGACGGCATGCAGGTCGGAGACTGGGTTCTCGCTATCGGCAGTCCCTTTGGATTGCAGGAAACCGTAACGGCCGGCATTGTTTCGGCAAAGGGTCGCAACATCGTGCCCAACCGTCAGTTCCAGTCTTTTATTCAGACCGACGCGGCCATTAATCCCGGCAATTCGGGTGGTCCGCTCGTCAACATGGCGGGTGAGGTCATCGGCATTAACACTGCGATTTTGACTGAGACCAGCTCCTACGCAGGCGTTGGATTTGCCATGCCGTCGAACACGGTGGCGCAGGTCTATAACCAGCTCATCGGTCCTGAACATCGCGTCGCGCGCGGATCGATCGGCATTGAATTTGCGGCGCAGCCGAACCCGGCAATCGCTCGTATCTACGGAGCCGGCGTCACGGTTTCAAACGTTGTAGCCGGCACCCCAGCCGACCAGGCGGGCCTCAAGATCGGCGATACCATCACTGCCGTCGACGGCAAAGAGCTGAAGAGCGGCGACGATCTGGTCGCCGAGATCGCTTCCCGCAAGCCGGGCAGCAAAGCGAAGATCGACTTCGTCCGCAACGGCAAGAAACAGGAAGTCACGGTCACCATCGCGGAACGCGCGAAAATATTCGCTTCGCGGCTCGGCGAAGAAGACGAAAACCAGGGCGAAGAAGAACCCAAGGCCAGCAAGTTCGGCCTGACCGTTAGCAACGTCACGGCCGATCTTGCCGATCACTTCAATATTCCGGCGGGCAAGGGCGTCGTGGTGAAAGATGTAAAGCAGGGTTCGTTCGCGGAAGATCTGGGACTGAACCGTGGCGACGTGATTCTTGAGGTCAACAAGACGCCTGTAAACAGCCCCGACGATTTCGCGAAGATCGAATCGTCGCTGAAGAGCGGGCAGGATGTGGTTTTCCTGGTGCGACCGCGAGGATCGAGGGCGCAGGATGGCACGATCTTCCTGGCCGGGACACTTCCGTAACCGAGGCTACTCCGGCGAGACTGGCATACCGTTCCCTTTTCAGGGACCATACGGTAGGCTGTCTCGCCGGCTTTTTATTGTAGAGAGAGATTACGGGCACGCGAGCCCGACTTTTTGTTGAATGCGGAATACGATTCCAAATCGAGGGGGAGTTGGCGCCAGGATTCGGGCGATCGTGAGGGCGACCGCGACCGCTGTCGGCTTAATCGTTGTCTGTTTCATTGTCCTAAGCAGAGCTTCGTTCGCGGACTCTTCGGTTACGTCTTCAACATCAACGCCGAAAACTCCGCCGAAGCCTGCGACTACGCAGGCGAAGACAGCCGGCGATTCGTCCTCCGGCAGCGCCGCTACGCACAAGAAGACTACTCATAAGACGACGAAGAGCGCGTCGCATAAATCGACTGGACAGAAGACCGGACAACAAACGGGACAACAGATCGCGGCTTCCCGAGGCAAGAAAAGTTCCAAGAGTCAGCGGACTTCAAGGAAGCGCGGCCAGCAGGCGATCGATCGCGACCGCGCGCGGGCGATTCAAGAGGCGCTGATCCGCGAACATTATCTCGAGGGCGCGCCTTCGGGAACATGGGACGCTACTACGCAAGCCGCGATGCAGCGCTATCAGGCCGATCAAGGATGGCAGTCGAAGACGACGCCGGATTCGCGAGCGCTGATCAAGTTAGGACTGGGCCCAAGCAACGATCATCTGCTGAATCCAGAAAGCGCGATGACCACCGCGCCAGCAGCGGGCGATCCGAAGGCCGTCGCTAAACCAAATCCGGCTCGAGACAATCAGCCTCACCAGTAATTGTCCAGAGCCCCGGAACTCAAAGACAACTATGCTCCTGACTGACGCGGTCAGCATCGGGGGCGTTTCCGGACCCCGCAGTACTGACCTTCCTTCATTTGCCTCGCTAACATTGATGTTGCTGGCATTGACGTCGGTAGGTCCGCCAAGTAAGATTCGCCGCAAGCCGCCATGCGCACGCGTGTTGTTAGATGGTTCCAAGTACACGAGAGACGGATCGAGTTTTCAATCTACGGATTGTCTCTGCTCGTGGCGTTCTCGATCTGGTTTCTGGCGATCAGGGCGCCGTTCTGGCTCGATGAAACCGGCTCGTATTGGAACATTTCCGGGGGTTTCTGGCAGATCTGGGCAAGATCCATCGAACTCAACTCCTTCCCGGCTTATTACTACGTGCTATGGGTTACGAACGCAATTTTTGGCGGTAAAGAGATTGTCCTGAGGATTCCCTCGGTTCTCGCGATGCTGGCGGCTACATTTGTTTTTTACCGCTGCGCGCGCGAGCTATTTACCTGGGACGTGTCCGTGATCACGACTGCGTTGTTCATCCTCAACCGCCGGATTGTGTTCGCCGCTATCGACGTCCGGCCTTACGCCTTCGCACTGTTATTCACTAATCTGGCGATCCTATGTCTTTTTCGTTGGACGAAGAGCCGCTCGGTGACCACGGGAATATTTTACTCGGCGATGCTCGGCGTCAGCTCGGCGGGCATCTTCTATTTTCATTATCTGTATGGATTCATTGTTGTGGCCTTCTTAATTATTTTTTTCATCCACGCATACTTGCAGCATTCACCTTTCGCGGAACTGCGACAGTTGGGCGTCGCAGCGGGCTGCTTCGGGCTGTTCATGATTCCCGTGTTGCCCAGGCTCTGGTATCTACACCAGACAAGAAACACTCATACCTTTGCGGAGTCGGCTCCCTTCAGACTCCTGCCACGAGCGCTTAGTCCGGGCATTGTCGGGCTGGTTTTTGTGGGAGTGCTTATTCTCGTCGTGTTGATGAACAAGCTCTCAAAGCCAGATGGCGAGAGCGTCGGGCAATTTGCGATGTGTGCGACCTTGGCTGTCGTCCCGCTCGTGATCTTGTACGTAATCTCGATCGCCACCCCGCTGCATATTTTTATCGATCGCTATGAGGGAGTCGCGGTTCCAGGCATCGCCTTGAGTTGGGCGTGGATTTTCAGCCTGGTTGATTCCCGGTGGCTCCGTCTTATTGGCTGCGTTGCGCTCGTAACCTGGAGTGCGGGCTTGAGCTATGCTTCGCCGACGGCTCACATTCACAAAAATACCTGGAAGTATGCTTTGCAGTTTGCCGACGCTAACGCGGCTCCGGATGGTGCTCCACTGGTGATTTGCAGCGACCTACCCGAAGCGGACTTTCTGCCCATGCCAACCGGGCCCGTGGGTGAAAGCGTGCTGTTCGCGACTTTGGGCTACTACCCGGTTCGGGCCACTGTCATCCCAATGCCCCGGACGCTGAATCAGGAAGCTCAGCTCATCGGTGCGCGTTTCATCCAGCAAGCGGCCCTCAATCACCAGCGCTTTCTTGCCCTCGGTTACCTCGCGTCATATCCAACTTTGGACTGGCTCGCGAGCCAGGCTTCCGACGCATATGTGTCTGACGTGCTGGGGGATTTTGATGACGTTAAGGTGGTGGAATTTGTTCCGCGTGATGTGGAGAGGGGCCGGTGATATCCATCTTTAGGCCTGAGCCGCCATGGTCAGTCCTTTTCGAAATGCCCCAAAACGACCTAGTCCATCACCGGGCGCGGGCAAAATGGAATCGGCTGCCCTTTGACGATCGCGCCCGGGTTACCTTCAACCAGCGCCTCGGCATATTCCGCGCCCACAATCCGCGCTGCCACGTCGCGCGCCTCCGAGAGGATCGGAACGCGGCGTTTCGTGTCATGCGCATCGGTGGCGAGGATGTGAACCGCCGAGCGATCAAGCAGCCAGCGCGCCACCGTCTCAGGGCGTTCTCCCCAAAAGCCGGTCAGTGATGAGCCGGTCACCTGAATCAGGCAGCCCTGCTCGGCATATTCGAGTACGCGCTGCGGCGACTGCTGCAAAATCGGGTTGCGTTCGGGATGCGTCAGAATCGGGGTCAGCCCGCGGTCTCCCAGGCGCACGAAACATTCGCCGAGTTGAGCTGGAATGCTGTAGTTGCTGAGTTCGATCAACAAATAGTTCGTGTCGCCTATCGTATAGGTGTGCGGCTGCTCCAGCACGCGTTCCAGATTCTCGAATGAAAGGTGAAAATCGCAGCCCAGGCTGAACTCGGGTGCTGGACCAGGTTTAAGCCTCGTGCGCAGGTCGTCGAGCAATTCCAGAAGATAATCGCGCTCGTAGAGGTATCGATTGTTCGCGTGAGGCGTTGCCACGGTATGCGTAATGCCATCGGCGGCGGCCATGCGGCACATTTCCATGGCCACCTCCCAGGATTTGGGCCCGTCGTCAACTTCCGGCAAAACGTGGCAGTGGATGTCGATCATTCCGAATTCTGTTTCGAACCTGATTAACGAACTCTGATTACACCACATTTAGTTTAAACTGCCGGTGAGCCCGCATCTAATTTCAATGGGAATCTGGAAGGCCTGCGCGTCGCGACCAGTTGCGCAGTTCGGGCTTTCTCGTGCACGATAGTATCTCAACTACGTCTCACACATTCGATCTCGCAGGCAGGAGCAGGTTTGCATGAGCTTTTTCGGGGCGGCGCGCGCCGCGCTGCTGGGTAAAAAACGTCTGGTTCGTTCGGCAGGTACTGGGGTG
>JBAWBE010000230.1:0-5955 GCA_049589635.1 Terriglobales bacterium | reverse complement strand
GTCGTAGGCTTCATCGACGAACCATTTGTTGTAGAGGACGGTGTAAAGCGGCGGAGCTTTTTCGGCGATGGGCTCTTTGTAATCTTTTCCGGCATGCGCGTAGGCGCGCCAGGCTAGGCCCAGACCGACGATGGCTGCGCCGATCGATAGGCCCATCAACCCATATTCCATTGGGTCGGTGTGCTCTTCTTCTTTTTCGCCCGCTGCTAGTTGCGCCGGTCTTTCTGCCTCAAGCACGGGTTCTTCTCTAGCGAACACTGGCTCCAGGAATTTGCCGAAAGGATTCGAGCCGCCGAGACTGTGCGGAATGCCGAGCCATCCCGCGCCCACCGATGCGATTGCCAGGACGACTAGCGGTATCGTCATCGACTTGGGCGATTCGTGGATGTGATGCTCGACTTCGTGGCTCATGCGCGGCTTGCCGAAGAAGGTCAGGAAGATCAATCGGCCCATGTAGAAGGCGGTCATGAGCGCGGTTACGAAGCCGATCAGCCACAGGAAGTGGTAGGCGGTTCCTTCTTTCGTGTAGGCCTGCCAGAGGATTTCGTCTTTCGAGAAGAAACCTGCAAGTCCGGGAATGCCTGCTATCGCGAGCATGCCGATGAACATTGTCCAGAAGGTGGTTGGAGTGCGCTCGCGCAGGTCGCCCATGAATTTCATGTCCTGTTCACCGGACATGGCGTGGATGACCGAGCCGGAACCCAGGAAGAGCAGGGCTTTGAAGAAAGCGTGCGTGAAGACGTGGAAGACGCCTGCCGCAAATGCTCCGACGCCGAGGGCCAGGAACATGTATCCGAGTTGCGAGACGGTGGAGTAGGCTAGCACGCGCTTGATGTCGTTTTGAACCAGGCCAATCGACGCAGCGAAGATGGCGGTGAGCGCGCCGACGATTGCTACCGTCTTCATGGCGGTGGGAGCCAGCACGAAAACGGCGTTCGAGCGCGCGACCATGTAGACGCCGGCGGTGACCATGGTGGCGGCGTGGATCAAGGCGGAGACTGGGGTTGGGCCTTCCATGGCGTCGGGCAGCCAGACATATAGAGGAAGCTGTGCGGACTTGCCGCAGGCTCCTACGAATAAGAGAAGAGCAGCGGCGGTGAGAACCGGATCGCCGATCTGGAAGCTGCCGGTGCGCAGCAGGTGGTTGATTGTGGTGAACTGAAATGAACCGAGATACCACACCAGCGTGAGTGCTCCCAGAATGAATCCGGCGTCGCCGATGCGATTCACGATGAAAGCTTTATTCGCGGCAGTGCTTGCCGACTTGCGATGGAAATAGAAACCGATCAGTAGGTACGAGCAGAGGCCGACGCCTTCCCAGCCTACGAACATGAGTATGTAATTGTTCGCCAGAATTAGCGTGAGCATGGCGAACATGAAGAGGTTCAGGTATCCGAAGAAGCGGTAGTAGCCGCCTTCATGGGCCATGTATCCGGTGGAGTAGATGTGGATGAGCATGCCCACGCCGGTGACGAAGAGCAGCCAGATGGCGGAGAGCGGATCGAGAAGGAAGCCGGCGTCGGCGTTGAAGGCGGAGGGCGTGCCATCCTTTTTAAGAAACGTGAGGCCGCCGTCGCCCGAGCCTAGCCAGGTGTAGACAATTTTTTCGAACGGATGACCGGTGCCGTGAGCGAAGTGCGTGTAGTCGACGACGGTGAAGCAGGCGAAGAGAAATGCAATTACGACCGCACCCACACAGACGGCGTTGACCGTAGCCTTCTGCAGCTTGCGGCCGAAAAAGAACATGATCGCGGCGCCGAAGGCCGGGAAGAGCGGGATTAGGTAGATGTGTTCTAAGAACATGTCGTCAGTCGTTGGTCGTTAGTCGTTCGCTAATCGCTCTTCGCTGTTCGTCCTTCGCTATTCGCTCCTGGTGCTGACGGCAACGGGGAAGGCGAAAAGCGAACAGCGATCAGCCACCAGTTCTTTCTACCACTTCAGCAAATCGATTTCGTCTACGTTGATCGTCTCTTTATTACGGAAGAAGGCGATCAGAATTCCCAAGCCCACCGCGGCTTCTGCGGCGGCGTCGACTACTATGAAAATCGAAAACACCTGGCCGTGCAGGTTGCCCCACATGCGGGAGAACGCTACCAGGTTCAGGTTCACGGCATTCAGGATCAGCTCGATCGACATCAGCACGATTACTACGTTGCGGCGCGTGAGGACACCGATGGTGCCAAGCACGAAGAGCGCGGCCGCTACGACTAGGTAGTGCAATGTGGTGATGGGGACCATAAAAGCGTCGTTAGTCCTTAGTCGTTGGTCGTTCGCAATACCCTTTTGGCTCATGCGATTTTGCTAACGACCAACGACGAACGACCATCGACTAAATCCTTTTCTTCGTCATAATTACTGCGCCTAGAATCGCTACCAGTAATAACAAGGAGGCGATTTCGAAGGCGAATGTGTATGCGCCCATCTTGCCGGCTTCTCCATAGAGTTGGGCGGCGATTTGTTGCGTATTGAGCCCTTCGGGCAACTGCAACGGGCGATCCCGAAACAGATCTTTGCCTTTTGTAAACGCCGCCATGAACAGCGCCAACAACGCGCACGACGCCACTAAGCCGACCGGCCACATGCGGTTGAACTGGCGCTCTTTCGAGGCGCGCTCGACGTTTACCAGCATGATCACGAATAGGAACAGGACCATGATTCCGCCGGCGTAGACGATGATTTGGACGCCGGCTACGAATGGGGCGTAGAGCATCAGGTACAGGCCCGCTACTGACAGCAGAGTGACGATCAGCGACAAGGCCGAATGAACCGCGTTGCGGCGCGTGATTACGAGCAGGCCGCTGATGATGGCGGCGGCGGCTAGTCCATAAAAGAAGTAGGGCGTTCCTACCGGAGCTGAGCCTACGTTCATCGCCGGATTTGCGAGAGCGGGGTTCATTTCACCAGAACTCCTACGAAGGCTGTCACGATAAGCACGCCTAGCGAGATTGGCAGCATTACCTTCCAGCCGATTCTCATGAGCTGGTCGAAGCGATAGCGCGGCCAGGTTGCGCGGTACCAGATAAACAAGTACATGAAGATCGCAACTTTTAGGACGAACCAGTATACGTAGTCGATGCCTTCGCGGAAGCGGCCTGCCACGCTTGTGTCCGAGGTGCGGCCTGCGATCGCGATGGCGAGCAGCACCAGGGCGATGAATGCCAGCACCAGCGCGAATCCGGCGAGGCCGATGCGTTGGATTTTGAAGAATGAATGCGACGGCATGCGCACCGTGCCGATGAAAGCGAACGCGGCTAGCGCTGCGAATGTGAGGCCGGGGAAGAGCGAGAAGATGAACCCCCAGATGGGCGCGCTCAGGAGGTTCGGGAAGGGACGCATCCATCCGCCGACCCAGAGCGTCACCGCAATCGCTGACACGGCGATCATGGCTGCGTATTCGGCTAGCATGAAGAGCGACCAGCGCAGGCCGCTGTATTCAGTGTGGAAGCCGGCGGTTAATTCGGATTCGGCTTCGGCCATGTCGAAGGGTGCGCGGTTGGTTTCCGCTACCATCGCGATGGCGAAAATTACGAAGGCGATCAGGCCGAGCGGGAAGAATTTGAAGAGGAACCAGACTCCCTGTTGCTGCTGCGCCTGGACGATTCCGATCATGCTGAGCGTGCCGGTACCGGCTTTGTTCATGCTGGTCATCATGATCGCGGAGACCACGGCCAGGCCCATGGCTACTTCGTAGGAGACCATCTGTGCGCTGGAGCGGAGCGCGCCGATCAGCGGATAGTGCGAGTTCGAGGCCCATCCTGCCATGACTACGCCGAGGACTCCGAGCGACGAGACGCCGAGCATAAAGAGGATGCCGATGTTCATGTCGCTGACCGCCTGCGACGGGCCGAAGGGGATCACGATGTAAACCGTGAACGACGCGACCAGGCCGATGAGCGGCGCGATCCAGAAGACGAACTGGTCGGCTTCGCTGGGAATGATGTCTTCTTTAAGCATCAGCTTGATGGCGTCCGCGATCGGTTGCAGCAGGCCATGCGGGCCAACTCGCATGGGGCCTAGGCGAATCTGGAAGTGGGCTAGCGCTTTGCGTTCCAGCCAATTCATGGCCATGACTGCGACCGAGACGCCGGTGAAGATGATCATCACGTAGATCAGCGCCCAGAGCTGGTTGCCGGCTTCGCCCGGGGTCACGGTGCTGTGCAGGTAGGACATGAATTCGTTCAACATTATCTGTCCACCTCGCCGAGCACGATGTCGATTGTGCCGATTACTGCCACCACGTCTGCTACCAACTGGCCGCGCACCATCACGTCCAGCGCCTGAAGATTTACGAACGACGGCGGACGGACGCGCAGGCGATAGGGCTGCGTTGAGCCATCGCTTACGATGAAATATCCCAGCTCGCCCTTGGGTGATTCGATGGAATGATAAATTTCACCGACGGCGGGCTTGATCACCTTGGGGACCTTGGCCATGATCGGGCCTTCGGGAATTCCGTTGACGGCCTGGTCGATGATGCGGAGCGATTGGCGCATCTCGGCCATGCGCACTAGATATCGGTCGTAGGTGTCGCCGTTCTGGCCGGTCGGAACTTCGAAGTCGAAGTCGGCATAGTTGGCGTAGGGGATGGCTTTGCGGATGTCCCACTTCACGCCGCTGGCGCGCAGAACGGGGCCGGTCACGCCTAGGGCGATGGCGTCTTTGGCGGAGATCGTGCCGACGTTTTTGGTGCGTTCCAGCCAGATGCGGTTGGTGGTTAGCAGGGCTTCGTATTCGTCGATCTTTGGCGCTACGAACTTCAGGAAATTCTTGACCTCTTTTTCGAAGCCGGCATACGTTTCATAGAGGCATCCGCCGATGCGGAAGGCGTGCGTGGTCAGGCGCGCGCCGCAATATTTTTCGAAGATTTTGAGAATCTCTTCCCGGTCGCGGAAAGTATAGAAGAGCGGCGTCATCGCTCCGATATCGAGCGCGTGCGTGCCCAGCCACAACTGGTGGCTGGCGATGCGATTCAGTTCGGTGAGAATTACGCGAATGTAATTGGCGCGCGGCGGCGCTTCCACGTTCAGCAACTTTTCAACCGCCTGGCAGTAGCCGAGGCCGTTCGAGACGGCGGCTACGTAGTCCATGCGATCGACGTAGGGGTTGAACATCGTGTAGGTGCGGTGTTCGGCGATCTTTTCTACTCCGCGGTGGAGGTAGCCGATTACGCATTCCGTGCCTAGAACTTTTTCGCCGTCGAGCTTGAGGATTACACGCAGCACGCCGTGGGTGGCGGGATGCTGCGGGCCCATGTTAATGATTAGCTCGTTCGAATCGAGGTAGGGCTTGTCGGGCGTGTCGAGGTCGAGGTGTGAGGTTGAAACGTGCGAACTCGAGACCGACGGGACGGCGTTTGGGAGCGCCTTGTCTTTCACGTCCAGGGGCACGTCGCTCATTGGCCGCTCTCGATTCCTAGGTTGATCTGCACCCACTCTTTATCTTGTTGCAGGATGCCGTAGTCTTTGCGGAGCGGGTGGCCCTTCCAGTCTTCGGGGAGGAGGATGCGCCTCATGTCGGGATGGCCGTCGAATTTTATGCCGAACATGTCGTAGACCTCGCGCTCCAGCCAGTTCGCCGTTGCCCAGATGGGGACGGCTGACGGAATGGACGCGCCCTCGGCGATTTGCGTTTTTACGCGGATGCGCTCGTTGCGTTCGAAGGAATAGAGAATCCAGAAGACTTCGAATTGCTTCTCGCGCGTGGGATAGTGCGCGGCGGTGATGTCGACGCAGTAATCGAAATGCTCTTCGTCGCGGAGGAGGCGCAAGAGGTTCGGGATCAGCGAGCGATCGGCGGTGAAATAGTTTTGTCCGAGATAGGATTGCGCGTCGAGCGCTGAACCGTATTGGTTTTTGTATTTTTCGACTAGCGGCGATGTCCAGGGCATGGGCACGGGCCCAGCGGGCTTTGCTGGAGCTGCGGGCTTGGGCGGTGCCGCGGCCGCTGGAGTTGCGG
>JBAWBE010000229.1:0-15082 GCA_049589635.1 Terriglobales bacterium | reverse complement strand
GGATATGAAGCCTGCGCGGACAAGAGTGTCCGCGCTCCTGGTTCTATTTGACCGCCACCCTCCGGTCCCGTAGAATAAGCTTTCGGTTCCGACCGGAATATCCTCCTGGTGCAATCTGGCGTAATCTTCCTGCTGCAATCCAGGACAACAAAGGTAATCAGCCAAATGGCTAATCATTTTTCGGCGCTTAAGCGCGCCCGTCAGACAACCAAGCGAACCGCCCGCAACCGCCAGAACTCCTCGCAACTGCGCACTTCGCTGCGTACCCTGCGTGAGAGCCTGGAAAAGGGCGATAAAGCCGCCGCTGGAGAGACCTACCGCGAGACCGTCTCCGCGCTCGACAAGGCGATCCAGAAGGGTGTTTTGCACGAAAATACCGCTTCGCGCTACAAGTCGCGGCTGTCGGCGCGGCTCAATGCTCTGAAGTAGATATCCCAAAGTGGTATACGGCGCGCCACCCGCTGCTTGAAATTGTTCTTGACCCGCTCCAGTCGTTTGCTATACTGATGCCGTTCCCGGACATGAGTGGATTCCAATCGTCCGGGCCGCCTCCGCCCGCGCGTTGCAACTCTTGTTGTTGCAAGTCTTTGGGGCTTTTAAGTCTAGGATTGCAAGTCCAAAGATTTGAGCAACTTTCGGGGTAGGTGGGGCATCTATTTTGGTAGTCCTGGCAAATCCGTCTCATCCAGCCGAATGTGTTAGGCGAGGCCCCCAAGGCGACCATCGCCCAGCGGATGAACGACGAATTCGCAGCCCGAAATCTTAACGGAAGGAGAACGACCGAGAATGCGCTCTGATCGTGTATTTGACGCACTCCATACTTTACGGAACCGGTATATGCTCTGCCAACTTGCCTCGAAGGCAACGCGCAAGTTTCACCGGCCCAACACTCGCATCCAGGAGACCATGAACCAGGTCTTTGACAAGATTGCGGATGCCGAGCGGCACGACATTTTGAGTGAACCTGAGAATTTTGCCGAAGCACAACGGCGGGCTGCCTGAAACAGCCCCGCCGTGTGCCCACACGGCGGCAAATCTTCCCTGAGAGATAATCCCTCCCGAAAAATCCAACCGTAGGTGAATAATGACAATCGCAGAACTGAAAGAAAAGAACATAACAGAGCTGACCAAGATCGCCCGATCCTTGGAGCTCCCCGGCGCCAGCGGCCTCCGCAAACAGGACCTGATCTTCAAGATCCTCCAGGCGCAAAGTGAAAAAGAAGGACACATCTTCGCCGAAGGCGTGCTCGAAATCCTGCCCGACGGCTACGGCTTCCTGCGCTCCCCAGACTACAACTATCTCCCCGGCCCGGACGACATTTATGTCTCGCCATCGCAGATCCGCAAGTTCGATCTGAAAACCGGCGACACCATCAGCGGCCAGGTGCGGCCGCCGCACGAAGGCGAAAAGTATTTTGCGCTCGTCAAGATCGAGGCGGTCAATTTCGAGTCGCCCGACGAGGCACGCAACAAGATTCTGTTCGACAACCTGACGCCGCTCTATCCGCAGGAGCGTTTGAAGCTTGAAACTGTCCGCGAAAATATCAGCGCGCGCGTGATGGACCTGCTCACGCCACTCGGCAAAGGCCAGCGCGGCCTCATCGTTTCTCCACCGCGCGCCGGCAAGACGATGCTGTTGCAGAACGTCGCCAACTCGATTACGGCGAATCATCCGGAAGTTGTGTTGATGGTGCTCCTGATCGACGAGCGCCCGGAAGAAGTTACCGACATGCAGCGTTCGGTGAAAGGCGAGGTCATTTCGTCGACATTCGACGAGCCTGCCGCCCGCCACGTCCAGGTCGCGGAAATGGTCATCGAGAAAGCGAAGAGGCTGGTCGAGCACAAGCGCGACGTGGTCATCCTGCTGGATTCGATCACGCGTCTGGCGCGCGCCTATAACACGATCGTTCCGCCCTCAGGCAAAGTGCTCTCGGGCGGCGTCGATTCGAACGCCTTGCAGCGCCCGAAGAGGTTCTTTGGATCAGCCCGCAACATTGAAGAAGGCGGGTCTTTGACCATTATTGCCACAGCCCTCATTGACACCGGCTCGCGCATGGACGACGTGATCTTCGAAGAATTCAAAGGTACGGGCAACAGCGAAATCATTCTCGAACGCAAACTGGTCGATAAGCGGACCTTCCCGGCCATTGACATTCAGCGTTCAGGCACGCGAAAGGAAGAGCTCCTGATTCCGAAGGAAGACTTGCAGCGCATCTGGGTGCTGCGCAAGGTGCTCAACCCGCTGTCGCCGGTTGAGGCGATGGAGTTGCTGATTGATAAGCTGAGTAAGACTCGGGCTAACAGCGAGTTTTTGTCGAATATGAGTTCGCTGTAGGGGCAGCGGGCCATGAAGATCGGGGCGGGGACATTGCGTCCCCGCCCTTCTTATTTGCGTAGTATTATTTTTGCAGGTAGGTCGGGGACTCGCACGAATCCTCTTTCACACTCCGACTAAGGATTCTGCGGGAGAATAGCACTTGGCTGAAGAAGACGACACCGGAGGAAGCCAATAACACCCAGTCGTACAACGTTCCACGCGGATCTTTGTGTTCAGTAAGCCAATAGCTCGGCAGGTGACGCTTCGCTGCAAATAGGACGGTCTGCTCAAGGAGAATCAGCGTCAGACACGCACAGTGGATGGTCAAAAGACGCGGAATCTGCCGCTGAACGGTCTTGCTTTGCAAGCTATATTGCTCGGGCATCCCTCTCGTAGGGAAGAATGTGAACCAGAACACGAAGTATGTGTATACCATTACAGTTGCGATTTGGGTTCCGAAGGGTCTGTCTTCTAGAAACAAGAAAAGGCACAAGCCCCCGAACGCTCCGATCAGATACGTAGCCAGAATTCCCAGTGTCATCGCGACTGAAATCCGCGTCGTCTCTTCCGGCTTGTTCAATTGTTCGAACACTGACTTGACTCTATCGAACTGATGCTCGGATTATATGGGGAAACAAGGAAGTCCCTATAAAAACAAACGCCACCCGGCAAGCCGGATGGCATTTTTGCGGCAGCAGCCTAAAACCTAGTTCGATCCAATCCGCATTCCGTAGAACGACCGGTACCCGAAGAAGAACGACACCACAAAGAACGCCAGAGCCAGGCCATGCGTCAAGTTGGCGCCCTGGTCGCGAGTCAGTGAGACCGCCAACTCGACCGCCAGCAATCCGAATAGCGTGGTGAATTTGATGACCGGGTTCATGGCCACCGACGACGTGTCCTTGAATGGATCGCCCACCGTATCGCCGATTACCGTCGCGTCGTGCAGCGGTGTTCCCTTCTGCTTCATTTCGGTTTCTACGATCTTCTTGGCGTTGTCCCAGGCCGCTCCCGCGTTCGCCATGAAGATGGCCTGATAGAGACCGAAGAGCGCGATCGAAATCAGATAGCCGATAAAGAAGAACGGCTCGACAAACGCAAAGGCCAGCGTGCCGAAAAAGACGGCCAGGAAAATGTTGAGCATGCCCTTCTGCGCATACTTCGTGCAGATCTCGACCACTTTCTTGCTGTCCGCAACGCTGGCTTTTTCCGCGCTATCCAGCTTGATGTTGGCCTTGATGAACTCAACCGCGCGGTAAGCGCCCGTAGTCACGGCCTGCGTCGATGCGCCCGTGAACCAGTAGATCATCGCGCCGCCGGTGATCAGTCCGAGGAAAAACGGAGCGTGCAGCAACGACAGCTTATCGACATTCGTCGTCAGGCCATCGGTCAACGCCATGATGATGGAGAAGATCATGGTGGTCGCGCCGACCACGGCAGTGCCGATCAACACCGGCTTGGCCGTCGCCTTGAAGGTATTGCCCGCGCCGTCGTTCTCTTCGAGCAAGTCCTTGGCGCGTTCAAAATTCACATCCATGTTGAAATTCTTTTTGATCTCCGCCTTGACGTTCGGCACCTGCTCGATCAGCGAGAGCTCATATACAGACTGCGCGTTGTCAGTAACCGGGCCGTAGGAATCGACGGCGATCGTCACCGGCCCCATGCCAAGGAAACCGAAAGCAACCAGCCCAAATGCGAACACGGGCGCGGCGATCATGAACGTCACCAGTCCCATCGTGCTCATGTAGTAAGCGATCGCCATCAGGCCCATCATCGACAGACCGAGATAGTAGCCGGAGAAATTGCCAGCCACAAATCCCGACAAGATTCCGAGCGAAGCGCCACCTTCCTCCGCCGACTTCACCACTTCCCGCACATGCCGCGAGTGCACCGAGGTGAAGGCCTTCACGAGTTCGGGAATCACCGCGCCCGCCAGCGTGCCGCACGATATGATCGTTGCTAGCTTCCACCATTGCGTCGTATCGCCGGTAGTCGGGTCTCCGAGCACTGGAACAATCACATACGAGATGACGTAAGTGAGCGCGATGGATATCACAGAAGTCAGCCACACCAACACCGTCAGCGGTGACTCAAAGTCCATCTTGTCGGCTTTGCCGTATTTGGCCTTCGCCAGGATGCCATTGATGAAGTACGCCGCCGCAGCCGCTACCAGCATCGCGACGCGCATGACGAAAATCCAAACCAGCAGTTGCACTTGCACGCGCGGATCTTTCACGCCCAGCAGGATGAACGTAATCAGCGCCACGCCAGTAACGCCGTAGGTCTCGAAACCGTCGGCCGACGGGCCCACCGAATCCCCGGCATTGTCACCGGTGCAATCGGCGATGACTCCCGGATTGCGCGCGTCGTCTTCTTTAATCTTGAAGACAATCTTCATCAAATCCGAGCCGATGTCGGCAATCTTCGTGAAAATGCCGCCCGCAATACGCAACGCGGCAGCGCCCAGTGACTCGCCGATTGCGAAGCCAATAAAGCACGGTCCGGAATACTCGCCCGGTATGAACAGCAGGATGATCAGCATCATCAGCAGTTCGACCGAGATCAGCATCATGCCAATCGACATGCCGGCTTCGAGCGGAATCTGATACACGGGATACGGTTTGCCGGGAAGCGACGCGAACGCGGTACGCGAATTGGCGAACGTGTTTACGCGGATACCGAACCACGCGACCCCATAGCTGCCCGCCATCCCGATAATGCTGAACACAAGAATGATGGGAAGGGTCGTCGAAATGGGCTTGCCGGGCACCGGCGCGAGCCATCCGAAGTACATTACGATGACTACCGCGATGAATGCCCACAGCAACATCAGGAACTTGCCCTGCGTCACGAGATAAGTTTTGCAGGTTTCGTAAATAAGCTCGGAAATGTCGAGCATCGATCGATGGACGGGCAGGTTCTTTAGGCGCATGTAAATCGCCATGCCGAAGAGCAGCCCGAACACACAAAACGCGATGCCGATAAGCAGCAGGTTATGGCCGTTCATCCCGAGAAAGGAGACCGTGGAAAGGTCAGGAACCTTCAGAGCAGCTTCGCCGCCCGTCTCTCCGGGTGTTTGTGCCAGGACAGAGGCAGCAGTCACGAATAGAAAAGTTGCAAGAGCGGCGGATGCTCTCGCGATCCCGCGTCCGGCGGACGCAAATCGGGCGGTCCAGTTGCGCATCACAATTCCTCCTAATGGTCGTTATTCAGAATGATCTTTGTTCAGGATGATCTTTTTCCGGGGGCACAATGTGTGCTTTCCGTGGCGCTGCGACCATTCGCGGGCGTTTCTCTTCGCCGCGAAACCGCCGCTACCTGAGTTCCGACCACGCTTCCACCGCAAGACATAAAAAAATAAGGAGTGCTGATTTGGCCGCGTCGGAACAGTTTTCCACCGCAGGCGTACACGTTAGGCCTGCGGCACAAAGCAAATGTTTATAACATCTTGAGGAGAACCGGGTCAATGATAGCGATCATGGAACATCGTCCGCGTTGCATTTCTCTGCTTTAACTTTCTCCGCTAAACTCATGTGCATGCTCTTCATGGTCATTGAAAGCTTCAAGCGGGGCGATCCCGCTCCGGTCGGCGAACGCTTCAAGATCTGCGGACGAATGTTGCCGGATGGCGTCACCTACCAGGCCAGCTGGATCGATGAGACCGGCTCGCGCTGTTTTCAGATCATGGAGGCGTCCAGCCTGGCCGCTCTCAACGTGTGGATCAGCCGCTGGGATGACCTGATTGATTTCGAGATTGCTCCCGTTCTCTCGTCCGCGGATTTCTGGGCACGCTTCAGCAGCAACCCATCCTGACCTCGCCCGCGTCAGTGATTGGAGTGCCGAACGCTTCTTTGGGCGCGGGAGTGCCGCCTAAAGTTGCGATCCAGCGACGCACCGCATCGAAAACCACCAACACTACGCCGATGATGAAGATGGACATCAGAACGGAATCGAGATAGCCGGTGAAGCTGGTCGCCGGGTTCGCGGTCAGCGGCCAGAAAATTCTCGTGATCGAGAGCACACCCGCCGTCAGCGTAGTCGCGCCCACGAAGCACATCGGAACGAAGGTGATCCAGGCGTAGCGGGCTTTTCCCATGTTAATCAGAAAGGTGGTCGTGACGGCGAGGGCAATCGTCGCCAGCAACTGGTTGCCAGTTCCGAACAATGGCCACAGGGTTGAGATGTTTCCGGTATAAATCAAATATCCCCAGCCGAGCACAACAAAAAGACTGGTTAGCAAGTTTCCCGGTAACCACGCGCTATTGCCGAAGGGTTTATGCACCTTGCCGAGCAGTTCCTGAAGCACGTAGCGAGCCACGCGCGTCCCGGTATCGATGGTGGTCAGAATGAACAGCGCCTCGAACATGATGGCGTAGTGATACCAATAGCCCATCAGGGTCGCCATCCCGGGAAGGCCTTTAAAGATCTGCGCCATGCCGATGGCGAGAGAAACCGCTCCGCCCGTGCGCCCCGCCAGCTTTTCGCCCACCTGCTGGGAAAACATATCCAGATTGACGGTTGCGAGACCGAGTTTGCTGAAGACCTGCGGGGTGGTGTTGATCGCGAAGTAGTCGCCGGGATGCAGAGAGCAAGCGGCAATCAGAGCGAGTATGCCGACCAGCGATTCCGCGACCATCGCGCCGTAGCCGATGAAGCGCGCATCGGTTTCCTTGTCCAACATTTTCGGCGTTGTGCCCGATGAGACCAGCGAGTGGAAGCCCGAGATTGCGCCGCAAGCGATGGTCACAAAAAGAAATGGGAAGAGCGGGCCTTTGATGATCGGTCCCCCGCCGTGGATATAGGGCATGAAGTTCGGGAACTGAAGGTTCGGATGAACGACGAAGACGCCGATGACCAGAACCGCAATCGTGCCCAGCTTAACGTAGGTGGAAAGATAATCGCGCGGCTCCAGCACCAGCCACACCGGAAGAACCGAGGCGATCAGGCCGTAGAACGCCATCAGGATGGTGATGGTATGCGGTGAAAACGTGAGCGCGGCGGCCACGCTGCTTTGCGCAACCCAATGTCCGCCAACCACGCAGCCGATCAGCGTCACCACGCCAAAAATACTCGGGCCAGTGACCGTAATTTTTCCGGCATGGCTCTTGAACATCCATACGCCCATGATGATCGCGATGGGGATCGTCATGCCGATGGTGAAGATGCCCCACGGGCTATTCGAGAGTGCATTGACCACAACGATGCCGAGGCCGGCAAGCGTTACAAGAAGAATGAAGAGGACGGCGATCATCGCGACGAGGCCGGCAAACGGGCTGATCTCAGTCCGCGCCACGTCAGCCAGCGAGCGGCCACGATGACGAATCGATGCGACCAGCACAGTAAAATCCTGCACACATCCCGCGAGCACCGCGCCGATCAAAAGCCAGAGAAAGCCGGGAGCGAATCCGAATTGCGCGGCCAGTGTAGGCCCGACGAGAGGACCAGCTCCAGCGATTGCCGCGAAGTGATGTCCAAACAACACCCATCGCGGCGAGGCGACATAGTTGTGTCCATCGGCGAACTGGTGGGCTGGAGTGGTGCGGCGATCGTCAAGCGCCAGAGCTTTGGCGGCAATGAACGCGCTGTAGTAGCGATAGGCAAGGGCGTAAACGCAGAGGGCTCCAAGCAAAACCGGAAGCGTATTCATGGCTACTCCCGTAAACCATCAGGCCGATCGTTGCTCTGCAGCCCGTTGGCCATTTTGTAACGGATGATCGTACAACCATCTTGCAGGCCGCACAAGCGCCGCGCAAAGATCCGAACTGGAACACAACTGTGGAAGACGGCTGCTCGTCATGCTCATCCCGATCATGGCGGGACTTCGCGAATGTTATGATCCAGCATCGGACAAGTCCAAAAGGGCGGAGTCGTCGGGCAAGGGCTCGGTCATCAGCGGATGCAACGATCGCTCAATCTCGAGATTCTCGACGGCAATGACGTCTCCGAAGAATCAGCAGCGCGCGTCCACCGCGAGATAACCGCGATTCACCGTCTGCTGGGCGACACCCGCTGCATCATTCAGGCGTTGCGTCGTGATGCTCTCCCCGTTCAGCGCGTCCTCGACGTCGGTTGCGGTTATGGCGGCACCCTGGAAGAAGTGACCAGAACTCTCGGTATCGCCGGCATCGGTGTCGACCTCATTCCTCCCGGGCCAGGCCACTCGTCAACTTCGCAACCGATCCTCCGGGCGAACGTTGTGCATGATCCGCTGCCGTCGGCCGACGTAGCATTTTCTCTGCACACTGCCCATCATCTTTCCGATTCCGAATTGGTGCAGATGATACGGAATGTCGGACGCTCCTGTCGGAGATTCATTCTGCTCGATCTGGTCCGCGCCTCGCTTCCGCTAGCTCTTTTTAAGATCTTCGTCGCGCCGTTCCTGTCGCTCATCGCGGCCGCCGACGGCCAAACGTCGGTCCGAAGGGCATACGCGCCGGCCGAGTTGAACCGCCTTGTATCGGAAGCGCTCGCGGATACAGGGGCCAGTTTTCGGCATTCTGTGTCCCCGTTCAGTCTGCGTCAGATTGTCGATATTTCGTATCCATCACACCAACCAAGCGCCTTAGATCGAGGCCGCTGGCAAGATGATTCCCTGGCAACTTCCCAACCCGATCCTTCGAAATCCGCCCCTTTCGCAGAACCCGCGTAGAACGACCTCGTCTCCATCTTCGAGAAACTTCCTCTGCTCTCCCGAAGGCAGCATAATCGGATTCGCGCCCCGAGAAGTCAGCTCCAGCAGGCAGCCGCGCGCGCTGGTCTTCGCGGCGGGTACGTCCGGCCCTGAAACAGTCCCGCTCGCCAGAAGATCGCCCGGCTGCAAATTGCATCCATTGCTCGCGTGATGTGCAAGCATCTGCGCCAGGGTCCAGTAGAGATCGCGAGAATTGCTGCGACTCAAGACCACGGGAGCCATCCCCGCTTCGCGCATGCGCGCCGACCGCAACGAAACTTCAAGAGTCAGATCAAGCCCGCCGTGATCCTGATCGGCATCATCAAACAGGTAAGGCAGCGGTGCCGGATCGCCTGCCGTGCGTTGAAAAGCCGGGGCGCGGAACGGAGCTAAAGCTTCCATCGTCACCACCCACGGCGAGAGCGACGTGGCAAAACTCTTCGCGAGAAATGGTCCCAGCGGCTGATACTCCCAAGCCTGCACATCGCGCGCCGACCAGTCATTAAGCAGGCAGATTCCGAAAATATGCTCTCCCGCATCACTGATGGGAATGCGCTCCCCGAGCCTGTTTCCGCGGCTTACGAAAAATCCGACTTCCAATTCGTAATCGAGCGCCTTTGTCGCGCCAAAGTTCGGATCGGCGTCTCCCGCGCGCGTCTGGCCAAAAGGCCGATGAACCGGAGTTCCGCTCACCACCAGTGACGACGCCCGGCCGTGATAACCGATGGGAATGTATTTGTAATTCGGCAGCAAAGGATTGTCTGGGCGAAATAATGTGCCGACGTTCGTCGCGTGGAATATCGACGCGTAGAAATCTGTATAGTCGCCGACGACTGCGGGCAAGAGAATCTGAACATCACTCTGCGAAAGAAGATGCCGCGAAACGGCCTGCCTGTCGCCCGAAGAAACGTCCTCGCGCAAGAGGGCATGAAGACGCCGTCGCAACGCTCGCCGAGGACCGGCACCCAGAGCCATCAGGGCATTGAGAGAACCCGCATCGGATAAGCTCGAAGCAGGGGTGACGCTCGCATCTTGTACGTTGTGACGTGAGGGTTCGCAAGCATCAGCCGCGGCGATCGTATCCGCGTCATTCTGAAGCAAGCCCTCACTTCGCAGGCCTGCCAGGTCAAGAACGGAATCTCCGATAGCCACTCCGACCTTTGCGGCCGATTCCGCGTCGCGTCGCCGAAAAATTCCGAACGGCAAATTCTGTATCGGAAAATCCGAGTCCGCCGCGTTCGCCGACTCGACCCAACTGCGCGCCGCGGGATCGTGCGTCTCATCAAAAACAGGTTTCATAAATGTGGAGAGATTTTATAGCAGGCCCAGCGCGCGCAGGTCGTCTACCGGCTCGGTAAACGAGCACGACCCAAAAGAGATCGCAAAATCCCGGCGCGCCGCGGAAATATCATCAAGGCCAAGCCGATGCTCGCGCCAGAGCAGACCATCCGAATCAAAATGAAAAGCGGACGCCAATTGCTCATTCATCAACTCAACTGCAAGCTGAAGATCCATGCCCACCCGCAAAAATGCAGCCGCAAGAAACACGTTCAGAAACCCGTGCATAGTCGCTGAGGGGCTATCGGGCTGATAAGTCAAACGATGCACCGAGCGCACCGGGTGATGCAATCCCGCCGTGGCCTTGAAAGGCACACTAGAGGCAGCGCACAGCCGTATGAATTCGACGACGCTCTCGGGCGCTGGAAATTTATCCGCCGTCTCGCCGCCAGTCCGAATTTTTGCCCGCCGTCCGCAACGCGCCACCGCCATGATGCAATCGTGCATCTCGCCGGAGGCCGCTCCACCCGCCCAGGGAATTTCGAAATAAGTCTCGAGTTCCGCTGGAACGAGTTTCGACAGCCGTTCAATTTCTTCCGCACTCGAAATCTTTACTTCGAGCGATTCGAGCCTGACTCTTCTCGCTGAATGCGAGACCGCGAATCGATCATTGAACTCTCGGATTCGAGCGAGATCAGCGGCAGGACTCGGGCCCGGCAGCGCGGATAAACTCCAAGCCGACTCATCTTGCGCGGGCGACAGCCGACCAACAGCCTCTTCGAACTCGGCCAACCGCGCAACCGGAACGATAAAGCGCCCCAGCATCCAACTGTGTTCAGAGCGCAAATACGCGTCGTAGTTCGCGACCGCGGCTGCCATCTCGAGCGAGGCCGGAGGAAATAATCCGGCATAGTCGATCAACCTGCGGAGCAGAACGCGCGGAGTTTCTCCCGCATCAATGGAGTTCTGCGTCGACTGAAAGGTTCCCGTCTCCATTTCCTTTCCTCGAAATTGTCTTGGGTATGAGATCTACGTCTCGAACTTCTTTTTCAATCCCTGCCAGCACTCAAAGTACTGGTGATCAAGTTCGGAAGTCTCCAGCGCAAACCGCGTGGGCTGGCATGCAAAGCGCGTTTCAAACATGAACGCCAGCGTGTCTTTTATATAGACGGGCTTTAGCTCAGCCTTACTGGCTTTCGCGAATGTTTCGGCATCCGGACCGTGCCCAGCCATGCAGTTGTGCAGGCTCGCGCCTCCGGGCACAAAACCTTCAGCCTTCGCATCGTACTCGCCGTGGATCAGCCCCATGAATTCGTTCATGAAGTTGCGATGAAACCACGGTGGACGAAATGTGTGCTCGGCTACCATCCAGCGTGGAGGAAAAACAACGAAGTCAAGATTCGCCGTGCCGGGAATTTCCGAAGGCGACGTCAACACGGTATAGATCGAAGGGTCGGGATGATCGAAGCTGACCGTGTTAATGCAATTAAAATTCGCCAGATCGTATTTATACGGAACGTAGTTGCCGTGCCACGCCACCACGTTCAGCGGAGAGTGGTCGATCGCCGCCTCCCAAAGTCTTCCCTGAAATTTTGTTACCAGACGAAAGTCGCCTTCGCGATCTTCGAAGGCCGCCACCGGAGCCAGAAAGTCACGCGGGTTAGCAAGGCCATTCGCGCCAATCGGTCCGAGATCGGGCAGCCGCAGTAGAGCGCCATAGTTTTCGCAAATGTATCCGCGCGCAGTCTTGTCGAGGAGCTCTACGCGAAACCGAATCCCGCGCTGAATCACTGCGATCTCGCCCGGTCGGGCTTCGAGAATCCCCATCTCGGTGCGCAGCAGCAAACGCCCCTGCTGCGGCACGATCAGCATCTCGCCATCAGCGTTATAAAAGAAGCGCTCCGTCATCGAAGCATTCGCTACATAAATGTGAATACCGACGCCCGAGTGGGTATGGGTATCGCCATTCCCCGCCATTGTGACAAGCCCATCAATGAAATCGGTGCGTTCAGACGCCGCCGGAATCGGAATCGGCATCCAGCGCAACTGGTTCGGAGGCGTCGGCACTTCATCAAACGGCGCACTACGCAATCTTCCCTGGCTGATCGCCTCGAACGGTTTGTGCGCCACCGAAGGCCGGATGCGATAAAGCCACGTTCGCCGATTCGCTACGCGGGGCGCGGTAAAAGGAGTTCCGCTGAGCTGCTCGGTGTACAACCCGTGAGCCACTCGCTGCGGAGCGTTCTGCCCCTGCGGAAGCGTGCCTGCAACTGCTTCGCTGACAAACTCATTGCCGAAGCCCGACTGGTAGCGCACGTCCTGCGTCTTCGGCGTCTTCGCGCCTCGGCCGTTCGCGACTTTCGGTCTCGTAGTCTCTGCCGTCGCCATCCTTACAAGTTCCCCCGCCGCGCCTGTTCCATCTCAATCGATTCAAACAGCGCTTTAAAGTTGCCCTTACCAAATCCCCGGCTGCCCTTGCGCTGAATAATCTCAAAAAACACCGTCGGACGATCCTCCACCGGCTTCGAAAAAATCTGAAGCAGATAGCCTTCATCGTCGCGATCGACAAGTATGCCGAGAGATTTCAACGACCCGACCGGTTCCTCTACCGCGCCCACTCGCGATGGCAAGGCGTCATAGTAAGTGTCAGGCACGCGCAAAAAATCGACGCCGTTGCGCTGCAGCTTATTTACGGTATAAAGCACGTCTTTGCATTGCAACGCGATGTGTTGCGCGCCCGGTCCGCCATACGAATCGAGATACTCCTGAATCTGGCTCTTGTTGCGCGCGACCGCCGGCTCGTTGATGGGAAACTTCACCGAGTGCGAATCATCGGACATCACGATGCTCATCAGCGCGCTGTATTCCGTCGAAATATCCTTATCATCAAAAGTAATGTAGCGATGGAAGCCGAACACTCGCGTGTAATAGTCCGCCCAGGTCTGCATCTGTCCCAGTTCAACGTTGCCGACAATATGATCGATGCGCAGGATGCCGCAGTCATCGCCATCAGCAGGAGACGCCGCGAAGCCCGGCAGGAACGGTCCCTTGTAGTCTTTGTAGGAAATCAAGGAATGAATCGTGTCGCCGTATGTGTGAACGGCAGCGCGTCGAACGCCGCCGCACTCGTCACCCAGATCGTGCGGCTCTTCGGCGGGCTTCGCTCCACGCCGCACCGCTTCCGCGAAGGCCTCGTCCGCGTCAGCAACTTCGAGCGCGATGTCGCGCACGCCATCGCCGTGCTTCCTGATGTGCTCGGCGGCAGGGTCGTCCGCCGTCATGGGCGTCGTCAAAACAAAGTTGGCTTTGCCCTGGCTCATCGCATAAGAAGTCCGTTTGCGATTGCCGGTTTCAAGCCCGCTATAGGCGACTTGCGAAAATCCAAATCCCTTACGGTAGAAAAATGCAGCCTGCCGGGCATTGCCGACAAAGAACTCAACGTGGTGAATCCGCTTCAGTTTAAGTGGGTTTTCCATCCTTGCTCCCGGTTCCATCTTCGCACATTTTGATGTCGGAAAGCGGCAGGGTCAGGGCGGCGGGCGAACAGCTGGCGAGATGCCGGCGCAACTCCCTGGCCTCCCCTCCCGAAGTTAGCTCATCGCGCGTCCCGCCAATTTCTCCAGCACGCGAATCGGCGAGACCTCCGGCGCAACCAGTGCCTCGACCGGAACAATAAAAGTCTGCTCCATTGCAAACTGTCCGGACAACGCAGCATGAGGCACGCCGTCCGTATAGACGAGCCAGGTGGCCATCGAAGGAAACGACACTTGCTCCTTACCCTCTTTTGCCTGCTGAAATTCCGAATTCTCTTTCAGCCAGTCATGAAAATGCAGCATGAATTCGTCATAAGCGGCGCGGTCGGGCACGGGCAATCCCACCCGGCTCAACCCGCGCCTTAGTCCGGACCACGCACTCGAAGCTTTCGCATATGACGGCAGTCCGGCGGCGACAGCATAGCGCGCCGCCAACTCTGGAAAGCGCTCCGCCACTACCCAAATTCGGTCTTTCACCGGATTCACATTCGTGAAGACGCGCAAGATCCGTGCCCCGCGCGTGGGCCGACTTGGAAACGCATCCACGTGCAGGAGGTCGTTTCTCTTATGTAAAGAAAGATCGCGGCCCTCTTCTTCCAGAGGACGAAAGCTGGCATAGTCCATCTGAAAGCGCCCGGCGTAAGGCGCGAGAAATACGTTGACGAAGTCCCTCACCTCGGCCGCGTAGTTCCGCATGATCTCGTGTATGCGCGCCTTGCTGCCGTCGTCTGAGAAACCGCGCAGCAGGTCGCTCTCGGGACGATACGAAATATTTTTGTGCAATCGCGAATCCGCCGGTTTGAGAGAGAGCAGAAATTCCACGTCGGTCTGCGGCAACTCAAAAGGAGGCGATGGAAAAAACAAAATGGCGCCCGCCTCAAGTTTCGCGCAACACTCGCGCGCGCGCGTCGCCGGATCAGCTCCGCCCGCCCAGCCTCCAACTCCGTAATCCTTGATCGTCACCCAGGACATATACGCGCCGACTCTCACCGCAACTCGATCGAAACCACTTCCCCCTCGCGTTTTCCAATCGCCCGGTAATTCACCGACACCGGACGATTCGCCCACTCGCACGAAAACTGATCTTCCCCGATCACGAGCAATGTTTTGAAGTCCGACGCATGCATCGTATAGGTGGTCATTCCGCTCAACACCGTGATCACAGCCTCGGGAGCCTTCGAGCAATCGCTGCTCACAATCTTGCCTTTCAAAAACAGCACTGGACCGGTACTTCCCGGCTTGACCGGCGGAGGCTTAGGCGCAGCATCCGCATCGTCATCGTCC
>JBAWBE010000228.1:0-4203 GCA_049589635.1 Terriglobales bacterium | reverse complement strand
CCCTTCAGAGGGATGTCGTTAAGCGGCATGATTTCGCGCTCGCGCTGGCTGTCGCGGAAGAAGATGTGCGCACCGCGAACGAACGCTCCGATGCCTATTTCTTTTTTGCGGCTGAAGAGAAAACGCTGCGCGAGTGTGCGCTCGGCCAGATCGACGGTCGTGGGATCGTCGGCATTCAGCACCGTGAAGTCTTCGGGACCCTGGTTTTCAAAGATGCGCGCTTTGGCATCGATGTAATTCGCGAAGGTCTTGTGGCGGTCGAGGTGATCGGGCGTAATGTTCAGGATCACGGCGATGCGCGGATGGAAGTCGACGATGGTTTCGAGTTGGAAGCTGGAGACTTCGAGGACAATCCAGGTTTTTGGAGTTGATTGATCGACGAAGGTGATCGCGGGAGTACCGATGTTTCCGCCGACGAGCACGAGGAGTCTCGCGGCGGTGAGGATTTCGCCAGCCAGCGTTGTGGTCGTGGTTTTACCGTTGGCTCCGGTGATGGCAACCAAGGGACCGGATAAAAACTGCGCCGCCAACTCGATTTCACCGATTACTTTTTCACCAAGACTGCGAGCCTGGACTAGTTGCGGGGCATCAAAAGGGACGCCTGGGCTGACGACGATCAAATCCTGATCACGGAAGGTGCGATCGCCGTGACCGCCGGTTTCGACGGCGATTCCGTGCTCGAGTAGAAGCAGAATTTCCTGGCGGAGTTCGGCTTCGGGCTTGGAGTCGGAGACCGTGACGCGGGCACCGCGGGATTTGAGGAAGAGAGCCGAGGCGACGCCGGACTTGCCGAGGCCGACTACCAAGACGCGTTTGTCGTTAAGTTCCATGGACCCGTTCTGCCGTGAAGAAATACAGATTCCTCGCTCCGCTCCGAATGACAATCCTATAACTTTAGACTCTGTCGGCCTACATAAGGCTACCGCAGTTTCAGAGTCGTCAGCGCGAAGAGCGCGAATACCAGCGATGCGATCCAGAAGCGCACAATCACTTTCGACTCCGACCAGCCCAGCAGTTCGAAGTGGTGGTGGATGGGCGCCATCTTGAAGATTCGTTTCTTGCGCAGCTTGTACGAACCGACCTGGAGGATAACCGAAAGTGCCTCAATCACGAAGATTCCACCGATGAAAGGTAGGAGCAGCTCTTGCTTGATCATAACGGCAACGGTACCGATGGCGCCGCCGAGGGCCAGCGAGCCGACGTCGCCCATGAAGACTTCGGCGGGGTGTGCGTTGTACCAGAGAAATCCGATGGAGGAACCGACCATGGCTCCGCAGAAAATGGTTAGTTCGCCGATCTGCGGCATACGTTGCAGTTCGAGATAACTGGCAAAGGTAGCATGGCCGCTGAGATAGGTGAGGACAGCAAGAGCTCCAGCCGCAATCACGGTGCAACCGATGGCGAGGCCGTCAAGGCCGTCGGTAAGATTGACGGCATTGCTCGATCCGACGATCACGAGCACAACGAAGGCCACGAACGGAAGAAAGGCTAGCGGCCAGAGGTGTGGATTTGCGGCCCAGCGCTCGATTACAAGATCCGGCTTGAACTGCTTGAAGAATGGGACGACAAGTTTGGTGGAGTATTCTCCGCGGTGATCGAGGACGATAAGCGCGAGGGCGATGACGATGCTGGACGCGATTTGATAACCGAGTTTGGCGCGCGCGGTGAGGCCTAGATTCCGGCGATGCACTACTTTCAGGTAGTCATCTGTAAAGCCGATGGCCGCGAAGGCGAGCGTGGCAAAGACGGCGATCCAAACGAATGGATTGCTGAGATCGGCCCAGAGCAGGGTGGGGACAAGGATGGCGATGGCGATCAGCAGGCCGCCCATGGTCGGAGTGCCGGCTTTTTTCTGATGCGCTTGCGGGCCCTCCTCGCGAATGTATTGGCCGATTTGAAAATCCCGCAGACGCTGAATGACGATCGGGCCGACGATCAGTCCGGTGAAAAGGGCGGTGAGGCTCGCGAAGGCAGTGCGAAAGGTCAAATAGCGAAAGATGCGGAAGGGCGGAAAGTAGTGATAGAGCTTCAGATATAAGAGCCAATAAAGCAATCCGCCTCCGGAAAACCGCTGTCAGCTCTCAGCTGTCAGCTCTCAGTTGTTCTTTCAACCGTATTCGCGTCACGCCGACTTGGATGGAGCCTCGATTTTTTGCTTCCAAGTTTCCAGCGCTTTTTCCAGTTTCACGCCGCGCGACGCTTTGAGTAACACTACATCGCCATCACGCGTTTCGCAGGCCAGCCATTCGCCGGCTTCTTCGGGCGTGGCGACAAATTCCGCCCGGATTCCCGCCTTCCGCGCGGCTTCGACCATCACCTCGGCCGAGCCGCGGACTCCTACAAGCACGTCAATCGCCTTTCGCGCGATGTGCTCGCCGCATTGGCGATGAAGTTCTTCGCCCTCTGGTCCGAGTTCCAGCATCTCGCCAGCAATCACGATTCGGCGCTTGGCTGGCATAGACGCCAGTGTGTCGACCATTGCGTTTAATGCCTGCGGATTGCAATTGTAACAATCGTTGATGGCCGTCATGTTGCCGAACTGAACGACCTCTCCGCGCCTGTCGGCGGGGGCCATCGAGGGCAAGGCCTCGGCAATCTGGGAGGGCGTAATGCCGTGCTCGATCGCCACTGCTGCCGCTGCAAGCACGTTATAGATGTTGTGTTGGCCGAGCAACGGGCTGTGTACGGGTTGACGCATTCCATCAAAAATCAGGTCGAAGCGCGTGCCTTCGGTCCCGGCCGATTCGATCTTTTCGGCGCGCACGTCGGCGATGGGCTTGAGGCCGAAGAGTACAACCTTGCCTTTGAAATCGCGGCCAAATTGGCTGACGTATTCGTCGTCGGCGTTGAGGAACGCGGTACCAGAACTGGGCAGGGATTCGATCAGCTCGTACTTGGCGCGTGCGATGCCGGCGATGGACTCGAAGTATTCGAGATGCACGGGAGCGACGTTGGTGACGAGTCCCTGGTTCGGCTGTGCGATGCGCGCGAGGGCCGCAATCTCGCCTGCGTGCGACATTCCCATCTCGACTACGGCGAGATCGTACTCCGGTTCGAGCGTGAACAGGCCGAGCGGGAGTCCGAAATGATTGTTGAAATTGCCCTTGGTCCGATGGACGCGGTACTGCACCGAGAGCAAGTGGGCGACCGCGTCTTTGGTGGTCGTCTTACCCATCGAACCGGTGATTCCGATGGCTGTTTTGCCCCACAACTTTCGGACTGCTGTGGCCAGAGTTTGAAGGGCAACGAACGTGTCGTCGACGGCGAGCAGCGACTTGGGATCAGAATAGCGTGCGATCTCGTCCTTGCGAATAACGGCTGCCGCCGCGCCACGGCTTAAGGCGGCTTCGACGAAGTCGTGGCCGTCAAGGCGCTCGCCCTTTACCGCGAAGAAGAGTTCGCCGGGCTGAACCGTGCGCGAATCGATGGAATATCCCTCCGCGATTGCGCGTGACTCGTAGTCGCCTGTGGCGGAGACAAATTCGGCGATTCGTGAGAGCGAGAGTTTCATGCTGAAGTCTCGGCGTGGCTTGCCTTGTCTGCTTGAGCACATTCGTAGCCAAATGCGGCCAGCGTTTCACGTGCTACCTGAACATCGTCGAAGGGGATGGCCTTGCCATTTGCGGTTTGCGTTTTTTCATGTCCCTTGCCGGCGAGAAGGACGATATCTCCGGGGACGGCATGGCCGACCGCTAGCGCGATGGCCTTGCGGCGGTCGGGCTCGGTCACGTACTTCGTGCCCGATTTTTGCAGGCCAGACTTTTGTAATCCAACGACCGCATCATTAATGATCGCGAGCGGATCCTCGGAGCGCGGATTGTCAGAGGTGAGCACCACGAAGTCGCTGCCCTTTCCCGCGGCCTCGCCCATCAGCGGACGCTTGGCGCGGTCGCGATCGCCTCCGCAGCCAAAGAGCGTGATGACTCTTCCTTTCAGACCTGCTTGAACGACGAAATCGCGCGCCAGCGTGGTTAGGTTGCGGAGGGCATCGTCGGTGTGCGCGTAGTCAACAACCACCGTGAAGGGCTGGCCGCAATCCACTCGCTCAAAGCGGCCGGGGACGCGAGTGAGGTTGGCAATTCCTTTTGCGATGGCGTCGGTGGAACAATTGCGCGCATAGGCGGCTGCCGCGGCGGCGAGCACATTGTAGACATTTACTTTGCCTATAAGCGGCGTCCAGATGGCAAGTTCGCCCGCGGGCGT
>JBAWBE010000227.1:0-25468 GCA_049589635.1 Terriglobales bacterium | reverse complement strand
GCTCGGGAGAGCACTACGTGCTGCTGCGCTGACAGATTGACTGGGATGAGGAAAGCGAGAATCAGACAGAAACAAACGCTGGGGGCAAACCGAGTGGACATGACTTCCTCCGTGGGGGGAACTTAGTTGCGGAGATTCTACAACAGAGCTTGCCCTCTCCCACGCCAACTCTCATCATTTACAATCGAACATTCCTTCGCTCTCAGGAAACTCAACTATGCACCGGTGGTCCCAAGTCTTTATCCCTACTTTGCGCGAAGCTCCGGCCGACGCCGAGGTCGCCAGCCACAAACTGCTTGTCCGCGCCGGATACATCCGGCAACTCGGCGCCGGTATTTACTCGTTCTTATTTCTCGGCAGCCGTTCGACCCAGAAAATTATGGGCATCGTGCGCGAAGAAATGGACAAAATCGGGCAAGAGTTTTATCTGCCGGCGCTCAACCCGCGCGACATCTGGGAAGAGAGCGGCCGCTGGACGATCATGGGCGAGAACATGTTTCGCCTCAAGGACCGCAAGGGTGCGGACCTGTGTCTGGGCATGACGCACGAAGAGATCATGACCGACATTGCCCGCAAGGAGTTGCGCAGCTATAAACAACTGCCACAAATCTGGTATCAGATTCAAACCAAGTTTCGCGACGAGCCGCGACCCAAGTCGGGGCTGCTGCGGGTGCGCCAGTTCATTATGAAAGACGCGTATTCGTTCGATATCGACGCGGCGGGGCTCGATGTCAGCTATCAAAAGCATCATGATACCTATTGCCGAATATTCGATCGCTGCGGACTCAAGTACGTCGTAATTGACGCGCACTCAGGCGCAATGGGCGGATCAAAATCGCAGGAATTTATGGTGCGCACTCCCGCCGGCGAAGATCTGGTCGTCAGCTGTGAGGCGTGCGGCTACGCGGCAAATCTGGAGAAAGCTACCTCAAAGCTCGCGCCCGTTGTCGATTTGGCGGCGGAAGGCGATGGCAAACCGCTCGAAGTCCTTACGCCGGATCAAAAGACGATTGAGGAGGTGGCGCGTTTTCTTGGCGTATCTCCCACGAACAACATGAAGACGCTGGCCATGATGATCACCGAGGTGGATGAAAAGTCCGGCAAGACTCGTTCACGGCCGCTGGTCCTGCTCCTGCGTGGCGATCACCAGATGAATGAGGCCAAGCTTTCGTCGGCAATCGCTGGCAAAGAGGCGCGGCCCATGCAGGACGAGGAGATTCGCGAGTTCTTCAAAACTCCGGCTGGATACCTCGGCCCCCTCGGCATCGATTGGGCCAAAGAAATGAACGATGCGGGCAAGCCGATCCTTCTGCTCGACGACGCGCTCAAAGGCCGAACGAATCTGATTGGCGGCGCGAACAAAGAGTTCTATCACTTCAAGAACCTAACGCCGGAAAAAGATTTCCAACCAACCGCCTACGCCGATCTGCGCTCGGTAACGGCAGGCGAGGGCTGTCCGAATTGTGGAGCATTACTGCGTATCGATACCGCAGTTGAGATCGGGCACATCTTCAAACTCGGCTACAAGTATTCGCACTCGATGGGCGCAACCGTGCTCGACCGCAACGGTAAAGAGGTCGCGCCGATCATGGGCAGCTACGGGATAGGAATCGAGCGAATTCTGACGGCAGCCATCGAGCAGTCAAACGATCAGAACGGGTTCTGGCTTGCGCCCTCGATCGCTCCGTTTGACGTTATCGTGGTGGCGACGAACACCGGTGACGAAAAAATTCGCACGATTGCGGAAGAGGTTTCGAAGGCTCTCGAACAGGCTGGCTTCGACGTTTTGCTCGATGACCGCGACGAACGGCCGGGAGTGAAGTTCAAGGATGCGGACCTGGTCGGCATCCCTTTTAGAATCAATGTTGGAAAGAAAGTTACCGAAGATTTGCTGGAGGTCGTTCGACGCTCGACTCTGGCTCGGGAGGACGTTAAGATTTCAGCCATAACCGAGCATTTGCGCGGGTTGGTTAAAGAGTAATTGGTTAAAGAGTAGAAGTGAAGGGATAAGCGAAGGTGGTCCGGCGAGCCGGGCCGCGCATACAAATCACGCGATTATCCCGCCCGCGAATCGGCCTTTATGGACACAATCAAGCTGGTCTTAACTTTTGGCGTCCTTGCTGCCCTGATACTCGTGGGTGTAAAAGTCATTCCGCCGTGCTATGACAATTACCAGTTTGAAGATACGCTCAAGAACGATGTGTTGCAGGCGACCTACAGCAATCGTTCAGTGGATGACGTTCGCACTCTGGTGATCAAACATGCGCAGGAGTATGACATTCCGCTGACCCCACAACAGGTACACATTACGCGCACCGGCGGCTTTGGGACCGGAGTGCTTCAGATTGACGCCCAATACAGCGTCCCGCTCGAATTTCCGGGCTATTCGACTTCGATCGACTTCCATCCCTCGACCTCGAATAAGGGCGTGTACTAATCAGTACCTGGAGTGACCCCCACCCGATCTGATAATTGCCGCTGGCCTCTTCGGCGCTCACCCCTCCTGCCACACCCCGTCCATCCTTTGACACGCATCTAAAACATTGTGCCTTCAGCTTCTGATTTAAAATCACTGTAAGCCCATACTTGGCATAAAGGTCGGTTTCGGACTGTCAATTGCTTTCCGATTCCTGGTACAGCCATCTTCATGGCCATCAAGCTGAAAATCCCGAATGGTCGCACGGGCGCCGGCGGCAAAGGCCGCATGCGCTTGAATGATCCTGTCGTCAAATACGCATTCCTTGGGTTCCTTGCCCTGTCTCTGCTTGTCAGCGGAGTTCTTGCCTACTGGTATGTAAAGTACGACCGCATCATCGAGCAGCGTTTTCGCGGACCGGTATTTGCAACCTCCGCGAAGATCTACGCCAGCCCGGTAGTGGTACGGGTCGGGGCGCGGTTCACAGTTTCTGAGATCGCGGCCGAACTGCGTCGCGCTGGCTATAGCGAAAAAGAAGACCAATCGCCCCTCGGCAGCTATCGCGCGCATGGGGGCGCCATCGAGGTCATGCCGGGCCCCGAGTCCTATCACAGTCCGGAACCGGCGACCATCACAATCGCGGACGGTAAGGTAAGTGAAGTGAAGAGCCGTTCCGCCGGCGATCTCGAAGCGTATGAACTCGAGCCGGAGCCAGTGACATCATTGTTCGACGCCGAACAACGTTCCAAGCGCGAACTGATCAAGTACGACGAGATCCCAAAGATCATGGTCGAAGCCGTCACCTCGATCGAGGACCGGAGATTCTTCCAGCACAATGGCGTGAATTTTCTCCGCCTCGTGGAAGCGGCCTGGATTGACTTTACGCACCAGCGGCATCAGCAGGGCGGATCGACGATCACGATGCAGCTTTCGCGCGCGTTTTTTCTGACGCCGGAAAAGACGATGAAACGGAAAATGACGGAAATGCTGATTGCCGTCGAACTGGAACAGAAGTTCACGAAGCAGCAGATCTTCGAGTTTTACGCCAACCGGGTCGATCTTGGACAACGAGGCTCATTCACGATTTCCGGCCTCGCGGAGGGCTCGCGCTCCTACTTCAATAAGGACTTGAAAGATGTCTCCCTGCCGGAAGCAGCGCTGCTCGCGGGCCTGATCCAGGCGCCCAGTTACTTATCGCCCTACCGGCATCCCGAGCGGGCGATGGAACGTCGCAACACCGTGCTCGAAGCGATGGTCGAAACGGGCGCGATCACGCGCGCTCAAGCTGACAAGGCCAAGACTACACCGCTCAAACTTGCGCCTCCGAACGTCGAGGCGAGCGACGCGCCGTATTTCGTCGACATGGTGCGCGACACCGTGCTCAGCAAGCTGGCCGAGCACGAGGTGAATGAGCAGCAGTTCCGTATCTATACGACGCTCGATCCAGATTTGCAGCGCGAGGCGGCGCTAGCGGTTGAGACGGGCATCAAGCTTGTCGACGAACAGATCACCAAAATGAGGACCAAGAAAACCAAGATCGCCAAGGGCAAATATGAAACGACCGTCCTTCCCGGCCCGCAGGCACAGGTGGCGCTAGTGGCGATGGATCCGCACACAGGAGAAATCAAAGCTCTGGTCGGCGGCCGCAACTATGGAACAAGTCAGCTCAACCACGCGCTCTCAAAGCGCCCGACTGGATCGATCTTCAAGCCGTTCGTATACGCAGCGGCGATGAACACCGCCCTCGACGGATCGACCACCGTGATTACACCGGCATCGATCGTGAGCGATCAGCCTTCGACATTTTCGTATGGCGACCAGATCTACGAGCCGCGCAATTACAAAGAGGAGTATCACGGCGACGTTACGCTGCGGTATGCGCTCGCGCTTTCGCTGAACAACGCGACCGTGAAAGTCGCCGAAGAAGTCGGCTACGACAAAGTCGCGGATTTGGCGAAGACGGCCGGCATAACATCGGTGAAAGCGACGCCCGCGATGGCGCTTGGCGCCTATGACGCAACGCCGGTTGACATGACGTCGGCGTACACCACGTTCGCCAACGGAGGCGTGCGGCTGTCTCCGGTGTTCGTGAATTCGGTGCGCAACTCCAGAGGCGATGTCGTCGTGAATTTCGAGAGCGAGCACAAGCAGGTTCTCGATCCGCGGGTGGCCTTCGTCATGACCAACATGCTGGAAGGGGTGGTCAACTTCGGCACCGCGTATGGAGTGCGGCAGCGCGGCTTCACCGCTCCCGCCGCAGGCAAGACGGGAACGTCGCATGACGGATGGTTCGCCGGCTATACCAGCAATTTGCTATGCGTGGTCTGGGTAGGATACGACGACTATAGCGACATCCGGCTGAGCGGGGCCCAGACCGCCGCGCCCGTCTGGGCCGAATTCATGAAGAAGGCGGTGACGCTGCCACAGTACTCGGATGTAAAGCCATTTCGCCAGCCCGATGGCGTAGTTGACGTTCAGCTCGACAAGGTCACCAATCGGCTGGCAACTCCATCTTGCCCAGACGATTACACGATTGCCTTTGTCGCCGGAACCGAGCCGCACGATTCCTGCGATCAGGCGAGCACGCAGGGGTTCTTCTCACGCATTTTCGGCGGAACTTCGGAAAAAGCGCTACCGCCTCCAAGCACCAATGGTCCGACCAGTGTTGCCACAACAACTGGGAACCCTGAGCCAGACTCCGGTGTCAAAAATGGTGAGGAGCCCAAGAAAAAGAAGGGGTTCTTCAGTAAGATCGCCGACGCATTCAAAGGGGATGGCGGTCGCGATAAGAAGGACGATGACAAAAACACACCCGCAGAGTCTAAACCTGCGGCAAACGGGACCACTCCACCGTAACTGGGGCTTTAAAACATCTAGCCAGGAGGCCGCTATGCGATCCTTGCGTCAGGTCAAACCGTACGGCGTTGTTTTATCCGGGTTTGTTTTATCCACCCTCTCGATCTTAGCGTTTCTCACCTTCTTACTCGTCCCGCTCCCTACGCTCTTCGCCCAGAACTCGGAGCAGGTCCAGGTTGAACCTCCGCCGGTACACCGAGTGGCGCCGCCCATGGCGGCTGCCAGCGCCCGGGAACTGGAAGCCATCGGAGATCAACTCCAGTCCGACAAGAACTACCTCGACGCCATCGACTATTACGCGGCCGCTCTGAACAAAGACCAGTCGAATGCGGTTCTGATGAACAAGGTCGGCATGTCGCAGTTGATGTTGCGGCGTTACAAAGACGCGCGCAAGAGTTTCGATCACGCTGTCAAACTGGAAAAGAACTACGCGAACGCCTATGCCAACATGGCGGTCGTCTATTACCAGGAAGGAAGTTACGGGAAATCGATCCGGTATTACGACAAGGCGGTCCAATTGGACGGCACGCAAGCGGTCTTCTACAACAATCGCGCGGCGGCTCTATTCGCCAAGAAACAGTTCGAGAAGGCCACCGCAGATTACAACAAAGCGCTTCAACTCGATCCCGATATTCTTGAACGCGCATCGAGAGGAGCCGGCGTGCAGGCCAAACTGCCATCGCCCGGCGACATTGCCCACTACGATTACGTGATCGCCAAACTATTCGCGCGAAATGGATCGGCCGATCGTTCGCTGCACTACCTGAAGAAGGCAATGGAAGAAGGTTATCCGCATATTAAGGACGTCTACACGGATGCCGAATTCAGCTCGGTGCGCAAGGATCCCCGCTTTGCGGAGCTGATGGCGGCGAAGACGGTAGTCGTCCAGAACTAGGAACTTAGCACTTGGGAATGCCCGGAATGAATAAGCCTGAGCGCATCGGGGCGGTGATAAACTCTACGTTGTGATTAGAAGCTTGGTGATTAGAAGCTTGTCGACCAAAAGCGTGGTGATTAGAAGCTTGCTCGTCTCCGGATGCCTGCTCGGGCTCCTTGCGGTGGCAAATGGCCAAGACATGTCGAAGGCCGACGTCCCCGAAAAAATCAAAGCTCCCGCGAACGAAACCGTGGTTCTGCGCGCACAAGCGTCAGGATCGCAGATCTATGTTTGCCAGCAAGGGAAAGACGGCGCATTCGTGTGGACGCTGAAGGCTCCCGAAGCCGAGCTTCACGATGCGCAAGGGAAGGTGATAGGAAGGCATTACGCCGGTCCCACATGGAAACACAATGATGGAAGCGAAGTGATTGGTAAAGCCGCCGCACGCGTCGATTCGCCGGATCCTGATTCCATTCCGTGGCTGCTGGTGACCGCGACGGGGCATTCTGGGGATGGGGTGTTCAGCCGCGTGACGACCATACAGCGCATTCACACCCACGCAGGCCAGCCGCCCGCCGCCGCGGAATGCAACGCCTCAAAGCAAGGCGCGGAGACAAAAAGCAATTACACCGCCGAGTACGTTTTCTACGCTCCAGCAAAATAAGATACGTCGACTTCTTTACGACGTAGCGTTTTACGGCGTAACCAAGGTCCCTTGTCGTAGTTCAGCCGACATGCGCGGGCGGCCGGCCTTCAAGGCCGTAGCAATTGAGCCGAAATCCTGCAACAGCTTCCCTTCCCACAGGATAGCGGAGAAGAAATTCTTAGCAAATTCCGAAACTTTGGTGTTGAGCTTGTGTTTGTTCCATTCATCACTCCTGAAAGCGAATGGTGAGTAGGGAGAAAAACCCACCGGTTGCAAACCCGAGCACGCCCCAAGCAAGCAACCGGTGGGAATATTTTTGAAGTACTGCGGCTGAAGCGCTTTTCGCACCTGGCGTGCTCTTCTTTTTTAGGATTCCTCCACAGATTTAGAATTCCTTCCCGACCTTATGCGCCAGCGGGCGTTATCCCCCGCGTTCTCCGATGTAATCGGTAACCGCCTTTTTCCATTTTCCCTGCGCCTTCAGAATGTATTCGACGGCATCGCGAGCCGCACCGTCTCCGCCAGCATGTGAGGTGATAACGTGCGCTTCCGCTTTTACTTCAGGGCGCGCGTTCTTAACCGCGATCGCCAGTCCGCATTTGCGCATGACAGGCAGATCAATGACATCGTCGCCGACAAATGCAACTTCAGCCGAAGTGATGCCGTCCTTCTCAGCTATCTGTTGCATGACGCCGGCCTTGTCCTGAATGCCCTGATGCACGTGATCAATTTTGAGGTCGCGGGCGCGGAGCGCAACCGTCTCCGAAATGCGCTTGGTAATCAGGCCGGTCTTAATTCCGGCGAGGCGGGCGAGCGAGATTCCCGTGCCATCATGCGCGTGGAATCCCTTGGCTTCGATGAGCGTGGCGCTGTGGATTCCGAAACCACTTTGCCCGGTTTGCTGAGCGGAGCGCTCGAGCAGTGTCGAGTTGGAAGACGCGACTGACCGCGTTTCCAAACCTCCAGGAGCGGGAAAGATCCAGATTTTGCCGTCCGTGAGAACGCCATCTACGTCGAAGAGAATGAGCTTGATTTTGCGGGCGCGAAGTTTGGACATTCGAGGCGATTCTAGCATCTGGAAGTTCTTGAGGCAGAGGCGTCTATCGAGGCGTTCAGGAATACATTGATTCTACACAATTGTATGTGTAACAATGCACACATGCCTACCAATCTTGCCCTCGATGATGCGCTGATCGAAGAGGCCCGCAGGGCAGGCGGGCACAGAACCAAGAAAGAAGCGGTGAATGCCGCCCTCGATGAATATGTGCGCCGGCGCAAGCAGATGCGAATTCTGGACGCCTTCGGAACCATTTCCTTCGATCCCGCCTACAACTACAAAACGGAGCGCCGGCGCGGAGCGCGTCGATCAGGCGGTCGCGGGGCGGCCAGCAACGCCCACTCATGATCGTGCTGGCGGACACTCCTATCTGGTCACTCGCGCTGCGCCGACAAACGCAGCAATTGAGCGCTGCGGAACGCAAATTGACAGAGGCGTTAGCGGAGCTGATTCGCGAAGGCAGGGTGCGAATGTTAGGGCCGATTCGTCAGGAATTGCTCTCCGGGATTCGCGAAGAAGCGCAATTTCTGAAGCTCCGCAATTCTCTGCGAGCATTCGACGAATCGCCCCTGGAAATAGAAGACTACGAAGATGCTGCGCGGATGAGCAATCAGTGCCGTCGGCGTGGAATTGCGGGCTCGACGATTGATTTTTTGATCTGCGCCGCGGCTCACCGTCGAGGCTGGGCGATTTTCTCGAGCAACCGGGATTTTCGTAACTATACGTCTGTTTTAGCGGTTCGGCTCTATTCGCCTCTCTGATGACCAGAATCGGGATTCACCATTCACCGCCGCGGGAGCCATAACACCGGAAAGTTGCGGCCTAGCTTTTCGAAATCCCGATCGGCGGTGACGAGCATGGCTTGATTCAGCGTCGCTAGAGCCGCCGCGACGCAGTCCACATAAGACATATGATGAAGGGCCTTGATCTCTCCGGCTTTTATAGCGTGGGCAAGATCGACAGACACGTAGTCGATGGGCAATTTAGACAAACTATCGACCGCTCTCCGGGCTTCCGCCTCATCTCGCTTTTGCCACGTCCAGTAAAAGACCTCGCCAAGATTCATGACCGAAACGAAAATTGCCGCTTGCTGCCTGGCTGCCGCCTGAAGTAACTGCTCGACTTTGCGCATGCCGGGGCCAGCTTCCGAGAAATCGATGAGCGCGCTCGCATCGAAAACGTAGCTCTCCTTCATTTCTCCAGCCGATGTCCGCGCTCGCGGGCTTCAGCAATCGATCCAGCGCCTTTCAAAAAGCCCCGCAGGCTGCGGATGTACTCTTCCATTTCAGCCTGTGGCTTTCGGTCGGTCGAAGTCGCCTTGCCCTCGTATCGAACGTCAAATCCCTTCTCTTCGAGAATCTTGACGGCCTGATGAGAATTTGTCGGATCGTTCGGCGGAACTCCGGCGGCCTCCAGAATGAGCGGCCGGGCGGGCAATTCACGCCCTTCCACAATTACCGTCCATTTCGCCGGCCGACTGGCGCGAAGCCGTTTCGCGGCTGCGGTGATCTCGTCTCGGGTGAGCGCTGCAACTCGGGCACTGGGCATGGTTAGGTTCCTCGAATTATTCATATTCATCATATCCAAATTCATATTCATATTCAACAAATGATGCTTTGGTGACCGAAAAGGCGAACATTTTACGAAACCGCCAACTCCCGCTACAATATTTCCATGCTGTCCGTAGTGCCCTCTTCCCTTGCCTGGGCCCATCCACTCGTCCAGGAATGGTTTGTCTCGCGCTTCGGCACTCCTACCGAGCCGCAGGAGCAGGGCTGGCCGCACATTCTTGCGGGGCACACGACGCTCATCGCCGCCCCCACGGGCTCGGGTAAAACGCTGGCCGCGTTTCTAGCCTGCATTGACCGCCTAGTGCGCAAGGCGCTGGCCGGACAGCTCACAGATCGCACCGAAGTCCTGTACGTCTCTCCGCTGAAAGCGCTCGGCAACGACATCCAGAAAAACCTGGAGATTCCGCTCGGCGAGATCCTCCAGATGGCCGCCGAGCGCGGCCTGCTCATGCCCGAGATTCGCACCGCCGTCCGCACCGGCGACACGCTGGCCAAAGACCGGCGGCTGATGCTGAAGCGTCCGCCGCACATCCTTGTTACGACGCCCGAGTCTTTTTACATCCTGCTCACCGCGGAAAAGAGCCGCGCCATTCTGCGCGACGTTGAAACGGTGATCGTCGATGAAATTCACGCTGTGGCGGATGACAAGCGCGGTGTGCATCTTGCGCTGTCGCTGGAGCGCCTCGAAGAGTTGACCGGGCGTTCTCCCGTTCGCATCGGCCTTTCGGCGACTCAGAAGCCGATTGATGAAGTCGCGCACTTCCTGGCGGGCAATTCTCCAGTCGGTGACGCTAACTCCCGCAATCCGCGCCCCGAGCCGGTGATTGTCGATGTCGGCCACAAACGCAAGCTGGATCTGGCCGTCGAAGTTCCCTCTTCCGAACTCGGCCCGGTCGCCTCCAACGAAATGTGGGGCGAAATATACGACCGCATTGTCGAACTCGTAAACGCTCATCGTTCGACGCTGCTCTTTGTCAACACCCGGCGGCTGGCCGAGCGCATCGCGCACCAACTCGGCGAGCGACTCGGCGAAGAAAACGTCGCAGCGCATCACGGAAGCCTCTCGCGCAAGCTGCGCCTTGAAGCCGAGCGCAAGTTGAAAGAAGGCCAGATCAAAGTTCTGATCGCAACAGCCTCGCTTGAACTTGGAATTGATGTCGGCACAGTCGATCTCGTATGCCAAATCAGCTCGCCGCGAGCGATCGCGGTCGCGCTGCAAAGAGTCGGCCGCAGCGGTCACTGGCGCGGCGCGATTCCCAAAGGACGATTCTTCGTCACGACGCGCGACGATCTGGCGGAATGCGCGGTCCTGGTACGGGCAATTCGTTCCGGCGATCTGGATCGCCTGATTTTCCCGGAAGGCTCGCTGGACGTTTTGGCGCAGCAGATTGTGGCGTGCTGCGCAGTGTCTTCTCCCGCGTCGAGCAGTCCCGCCGCGGATGGTGCCGCAAGCGACGGCTGGGACGAAGACGAACTCTTCGCTCTCGTCAAGCGCGCCTACCCCTATCGCAATCTTTCGCGCGCAACTTTCGATTCCGTCATCGAGATGCTGTCGGAAGGAATTGCGGCGCAGCGCGGCCGATACGGCGCATATCTCCATCACGACCGCATTAATCGTAAGCTGCGGCCGCGCCGTGGCGCGCGCCTGGCGGCGATCACAAGCGGTGGCGCGATTCCGGACAACGCGCTCTTCACGGTTGTAGCCGAGCCTGATGGCGCGGCCGTCGGAACCGTCGACGAAGACTTCGCGGTCGAGAGCATGGCAGGCGATATCATGCTTCTCGGCAACACGTCCTGGCGCATTCGCCGGGTTGAGGGCAGGTCGTCGCGCGTGCTGGTCGAAGACGCCCACGGATCGCCGCCAACTGTTCCCTTCTGGCGCGGCGAGGCTCCCGCGCGCACCACCGAACTTTCAAAACAACTCGGCGACTTGCGTCAGGACATCAGCGATCGCCTGACAGGCTTCGCGCCTGTCGAAGGCTGGCGCCATTTGCCGGCCGTCGCTGAAACGGTGACCTGGCTCGCAACCGAATGCGGCCTCGATCAATCGGGCGCGGAGCAACTGATTCAATATGTGCTCGAGGGCCGCGCCGTTCTAGGCGATGTGCCAACCCAGACAACAATCATCGCCGAACGCTTCTTCGACGAGGGCGGAGGCATGCAGCTAATTATTCACGCCCCGTTCGGCGGCCGCATCAACAAGGCCTGGGGCCTTGCGCTGCGCAAGCGCTTCTGCCGCGGATTTAATTTCGAATTGCAGGCCGCCGCGACCGATAACGGTCTGAACATCGCCCTCGCCGAGCAACACAGTTTCCCGCTGGCCGATGTTTTTCAGTTCCTCCATTCCGAGACGATGGCGCCGATCCTCGAGCAGGCCGCTCTCGCTTCTCCGATCTTCGGCACGCGCTGGCGCTGGGACGCAACGCGCGCGCTAGCCCTGCTGCGCTTTCAGGGAGGCAAGAAAGTTCCGCCACAAATTCAACGCATCCGATCCGACGATTTGCTCGCCTCCGTCTTCCCCGATGTAGGCGCCTGCGGTGAGAACATCGTTGGCGACATAAAGATTCCCGACCATCCTCTTGTGGCCGAAGTGATGAAGGATGTGCTCACCGAGGCCCTCGACATCGACGGCCTCGGCGAAGTACTGCGCGGCATCGAGCAAGGGCGGATTCGATGCGTCGCCGTCGATACGCCGGTGCCGTCGCAGTTCTCGCATGAAATTCTGAATGCGAATCCATATGCCTACCTCGATGACGCTCCGCTCGAAGAGCGCCGCGCGCGGGCCGTGGAGATGCGGCGTGTCCTACCCGCATCGGTGCTCGAAGAAGTTGGCGCGCTCGATCCGGTAGCGATCGCCCAGGTGCAAGCCGAAGCATGGCCCGATGTGCGCGACGCCGATGAACTCCACGACGTGCTGCATACGCTGGTGGCAATGCCGGAGAGCAGTTCTCAGTTGTCAGTTGTCGGTTCTCAGACAAATCCACAACCGATCGGCGATTCAGACTTCACTGGTTTGGGATTGTTCGCGACTCGTGGCTCGAAACTCGCAGCTAGCTGGCAGGCATTCTTCGAGCGCCTGATCGCGGAGCAGCGAGCATTCGTGGCTGAGGACGGTGGGAAGAGATATTGGGTCGCGGCCGAGCGCGCGGATATGTTTGCAGCGCTGCATCCGACAGCAAGCGTCGGCGCGGACGCGCCTGGACTTCACTCAGGACAGGCAGCCGACCAGACCCCGGCGCTGCCTTTCGCCGATGCGGTCTTGACTGCCGTGCAGGGTTGGATGACGCATCTTGGGCCGACTACCGCGTCCGAAATCGGTAACTTGCTTGGAGTTCCCGCGCCCGAGGTCGAAAAGGCTTTGCTGCGAATTGAGGCGAGCGGCGCGATTCTGCGCGGTAAATTCCGGCCGCAAGAACTTTTGCCGCATTCGTCGATCGGCGAAACCGAATGGTGCGAGCGGCGATTGCTCGCGCGCATTCATCGGCTGACGGTTGCGACGCTCCGCAAGCAGATCGAACCGGTGACCGCATCGCAGTTCATGAACTGGCTGCTGCGCTGGCAGCATGTCGCTCCCGGGTCGCAGGTGCGCGGCGAGCATGGCACGCTCGAAGTCATTCGCCAGTTGCAGGGCTTCGAGATTCCTGCTAACACATGGGAGCGGTTTGTGCTGGCGCGGCGCATTTCGGATTACGAACCTGCCTACGTCGATCAGCTTTGCCTCGCGGGAGTTGTGGGATGGGGGCGTCTGTCGCCACATCCAGCTTCGCTCGACTCGAGCAATGGCAGCGGAGCTCCTTCTGCATCAAGTGTGAACGCCGACGGCGAATTGGTAGAAACCGCCGCTCCTCGTCAGCGGCGCGTGATTCCTACGCGTGTCGCACCGATTGCGTTCTTCGTGCGAGAGGAGTCGGAATGGATGTCGGCTCATCCTTCCCGGAGTCATTCGAGTACTCACTCGGGCACTCATCCCGGAGCTCATTCGAATGACGACGATTCACCGATGTCGTACCTGAGTCCGGTGGCGCGTGAGTTGTACGAACTGATGAAGCAACGTGGAGCGCTATTCTTCCCCGATATGGTGCGCGCAACGGGACGGCTCAAAGCCGAGGTTGAAACCGGACTCTGGGAACTGGTCGCGGTTGGACTCGTCACGGCCGATGGCTTCGAGAATCTGCGCGCGCTGGTCGCGCCCAAGAATTCTTCCAGTAACGGATCGGGAGCGACAGGATCGAAACTTTTCGGCGCTGGGGCATCGAGTGGGGGCCCATTTGGAACCGCCGGTCTGCGAATGGCCAGGTCGAGGCGCCCTCGTCACGCTGCGGGCCGATGGTCGCTGCTGCACATTGATGCCGGCGAGCACTCACGACCGAAAACCGGAGCCGAGCGCGATCAGAGCATCGAATCGTGCTGTTGGATGTTGCTGCGCCGATATGGAGTCGTCTTCCGCGATCTGCTGGCGAGAGAAACGAATCTTCCGCGCTGGCGCGAGTTGCAGATTGCCTTCCGGCGTCTGGAAGATCGCGGCGAAGTTCGCGGTGGGCGCTTTGTCGATGGATTTGTCGGTGAGCAGTTCGCGCTGCCGATCGCAGTCGAATCGCTGCGCGCGAATCGCAAACTGCCCATGAATGGCGAACGGGTCGTCATCGCTGCCGCCGATCCGCTCAATCTCGTCGGCATCATCGTTCCGGGCGAACGCATTCCGGCAATTTCGGGACGGAGTGTGACGTTTCGCGATGGGCAGTGGGAAGCCGAAGGGGAGATGCTGGCAGCGGCTCGGATGTAGGCAACTCTCACATACTTCACGATCGCTCCCCGAGACGGAGCAGGCCCCGTCTCTACGCCAGGTCTGATATGGCTTACTCGTTTGGGAGGCGAAGCGAGAGTAGCGTCTGCGGGTCTAGATATTCTCCCTGCCAGCGCACCGCGAGATGAAGATGCGGACCGGTGGCCCGGCCGGTACCTCCGCTCAGCGCGATTGGCTGGCCTTTTTTTACCTCATCGCCTTCGTTGACCAGAAATTTCGACAAGTGCAAGTAGAGCGTGAGCAGTCCCTGCCCGTGGTCGATGACGACGCAGTTACCTTCAAAAAATAGCGGGCGCGCCAGGATCACCTTGCCGCTGTTAGCTGCCGCGACCTGAGTTCCGGCGTGCGCTCGAAAATCGAGGCCCTGGTGAGTCGCCTTCACGGAGCCGTTAAAGACGCGCTGCACTCCAAATATTTCGGAGATTTCAGACGTGACGGGAGGGGAGAAAGAACCGCTCCACTCGCGCTCGGGGCTGAGCGTCTTGAAGGCTTCTTCTTTTTCTTTCTTGTCCTGTTCGATCTCGCGCTGGTCTTCAGGACTAGGCGCGGTGTAGCGTTCGGGAACCTTAAGAACCGTTCGGGGATAGCGTTTACGTTGAACCGGAATTTCTTTCGTGAACGAGAGCGCTTGTCCGGCAGACGTTTTACCCTGGAGCTCCATTGGATACGAGCCGGGTTTGGTTTCGAGACTCGCTCCGGCGAGCGCGAGCCAGATCTTTGAGGTGCCGTCGAAGGTGAACGCGAGTTCGTGGCCAAGCCACTTGCCTGTGAGTTCGCTCACCGGCCGGGGAGTTGTGACGCGCACAACGACCGGCGATCCGTTGACGATTCGGAGAGGCTGATAGCGAAGCGTCCAACCGGCGGAAGAATGAGAGGATGAAGGTGATGATGAAGCTGAAAAGGATCGCGCCGGAATGAGGGCAACCAAAAAAGCGACGACGATCAAGCCACGGCGCATGCGGCTCATTCGAACCATCCGCTACGATAGGCGACCCACCACGAAATCACCACGATTGGAATTGTCGAGAACAATGCCCACCATAACGGCAAAGTGAAATCGGCTGCCAGGCCAAGCACGGTGAATACCGCCCAGAAAATCTTGCGCTCCATTTGTGAATTCTAGCTCTTTGCGAGCGATCACTTTAGAAACGATCGTCTATGGCCAGTCGGCTCGAAAACAATCGTTGAAGGCAATGTCACTTTGGCCGAAGCTCTTCCATTACGCTCTGAATCAGTTCTTTCGCGTCGGTGAGATTTTTCATAATCAGTTGCACATCCATCACCGGCTTGCCCGGCCAGCGCTGGCTCTGGCAGTAGACACCGTGCTGGCCGACGAGCGCCATTGCATCGGTCACCAGGTCCATGGTGACGGCGAGCCGGCCGCGCGGCACGCCCATGCGGGTTTCGAAGTGCTCGAGTTCTTCCTGTTTTTCGTTGAAAACAGCCATGCACAGATTGTATCGAGAGATCGATGGCAATGAGACAGGACTGCAACGGAATATCAATTCCTGCAACAGATTCCCGCGCAGAAGTGAGTATAATTTCTAGGCATCCACGATTAACAATTCAGGAGAAGGATCTTATGAAGAAGCTCGTTCTGATTCCGGCAGCACTGCTTGCCATCGCAACCATCGCGTCTGCGCAAATGCAGATGAGCCAGGATAAATCGAAGCGCCCCAGCCCGCCCGCGAGCGCGGAGTGCAAGTTCTCCGACGGCAAGACCGTCAAGATCGACTACTCGAGCCCGCGCGCCAAGGGCCGCAAGATTTTCGGCGCCGCCAGTGACAAAGCAGTCGTCCCTTACGGCGAAGTCTGGCGCACCGGCGCGAACGAAGCCACCACCTTTGTCGCGGACACGAATGTGACCGTTGGAGGCACCGCGGTTCCAGCGGGCAGCTACACGATTTTTACGGTTCCGAAGGCGGACGCGTGGACGCTTGTCATCAGCAAGAAGACGGGCGAGTGGGGCACGGACTACGCGGGAGAAAAGGAAGATCTGGCGCGCGTTCCGATGAGCGTTGCGAAGACCTCCGGCCCGGTGGAGAACTTCATGATCGGCTTCGAACAGGGCGGCAAGAAGTGCACGCTGCACATGGAATGGGAAAATACTCGCGCCAAGGTTGAAGTCAGCGAGAAGTAGATCGAAGTCGGCTCTCAGCTTTCAGCCGTCAGCTGTCAGCGACAGCAACCGCAGGATTGGGTGCTGAAACCGGGAGCATGAACTGAAAGCTGAGAGCTGGCGGCTGAGAGCCTATGCTGCGCTTCTTATGGAATTCGACTCGCGGCCACCGGCTTACGCCGTGGCGCAGCCCCTATCTGCTCTGGCGCATGGAAACTTACACGGGAGTCAAGATGACGCAGATCGGCTTCATTGAATTCTGGGAGTTTCTCTGGACGGAGCGCTCCAACCTCTGGCGATTCTTGAAATGGACGGGCGAGATGGATCGCTATATCCATCCTAAGGCTAAGAATTCCTAGAAAGAATTCCTGAAGTTGACCGGACATCACTTCTTATACCGCCGCACCAGTGCCTCGTAACGCGCATCCCCGCGCAGCGAAGCAAAATATGGGCTCGAATCGAGCGAGTCAAAATCGCGGAACCCCATCTCCAGAGTTTTCTGCAAATTCGCCAAAGCTTTTTCCTTGTCGCCTTTCCCCGCATAGGCGGCGCTGATCCAGAAATAATTGATCGCGGCCGGTTGAGCGCTCTTCATCATCCACGTGATGGCTTTGTCGTAATCTCCCAGCGCCAGATAAGCCTGCCCCTCTCCGAGATCGGCCATAAAGCCTCCCGGACTCAATTCGCGCTCGCGCTCGAAGGCTGTAATGGCGTCCGCGTAGCGCCGCTGCTGAATCAGCGCTCGGCCGAGGTGGTAGTAGGCGGTGGGAAATGTGGGTTGCAACCGCATGGATTCTCGCGCTGCCTTCTCCGCATCGACCGCATCCGGCGGCTGCTCGTAGGCCAGCGCCCAGGAAAGCAGGTCCCAGGCATGAGGGCTACCCGGATCGAGCTGAGCCGCGATGCGGAACTCGCCCGCCGCGCCTGCCGAGTCGTATTTGTCCATCAGCACTTCTCCCCGCGCGAGGTGGGCCTCTGTCAAGCGCGGATCAAGCGCGAGCGCGCGTTGGCTGTACTCTTCGGCACGTTGCAGATGGGTGGGCGTGGCTTCGATATTGCGATAAATCTGCGCTTCAACCCACCCGAGGCCAGCGATGGCGCGCGCGTAATTCGGATCGAAGCGCAGCGCATCCTCGTAGGCTTTTCGTGCCGCTTCGAGCTTCTCGCGCTGATCGGGAAAGAGGAGAAACGCCTGCCCGTGCAGGAATGCATCGTAGGCTCTCGGATCTCCCGTATCGCGATGTTGGATCGCCAGTTGTTCTTGCGGGCTGAGCTTCAGGTTCAGCGATTGCGCAATCTTCAGCGCCGCCTGCTCCTGGAGTGAGAAAACGTCTTTCATCTCCCCGACGAAATCGTCCGCCCATACTTGAAAGCCGCTGGTCGAGTCGATCAGCTGCACATTAATCCGCACCTGGTCTCCGACCTTGCGCACGCTTCCCTCGAGCAGATAGCGCACGCCCAGCGCTTTACCAATATCCCCGGCACTCTTATCGGCTGTCTTCAGTGCCGCCACCGAAGAATGCGAAGCCACGTCGATAGCTTCAATCTTCGCGAGTTTCGTCGTGATCTCATCTGTCATGCCATCGCTGAAGTAAGCGCTATCCGGCTCCGCGCTCAGATTCTGCAGCGGAAGAACCGCGACCGATGGCTTGGTTGCAACGGTGGTGGATTGCGAAGAAGAACGCTTCGCATACCACTCGAACACTCCCACAGCGAGCGCTAATCCGAGCAGCCCGGCAATCACAAGAGAAGCCGTACGCTTCGATCCTGGCTTCGAATCAGGTTTCGCCGGAGCTTCGGTCGACACCGCGGACGCTCGCCCCGACTCGGTGCTGCGCTGGATCCGCTTCAAGTCCGCACGCAGTTCCGCCGCCGACTGATAGCGCAAGCCCCTGTCTTTCTCCAACGCCTTTTCGAGCACGCGCTCAAAATCCGCTGGCAGGGCCGGATTCAATCGCACCGCGGCAGTCGGCGCGCGATTCATAATCCCGTCGAAAATTACGCCAGTGCTCTCGCCAGAAAAAGGCAGCGTGCCCGTCGCCATTTCGTACAGCACCACTCCAAACGAAAACAAGTCGGTGCGCGCGTCCAACTCTTTCGCGCGAATCTGCTCGGGCGACATGTAAGAAACTGTACCGAGCGTAGAACCGGGACTGGTGAGATGCTGTTCGTCAACCGAGGTCATCGTGTCGGCCGACGAGACCTTGTTGGCAGAACCGGACCCCGGCGCCGCTTTCGCGAGACCAAAGTCGAGCACCTTGGCGTGCCCGCGCTTGGTGACGAAAATATTTGCCGGCTTGATATCGCGATGCACGATGCCCTGCGAATGAGCCGCGTCGAGGCCGTCAGCGATCTCAACTCCTAGCACGAGCACCGTTTCGCTTTCGAGCGGCTTGCCCGAAATCAGATGCTTCAAGGTCACGCCATCCAGAAATTCCATGGCGATGAACGACTGATCCCCGTGCCGGCCGATTTCATAGATCGTGCAAATGTTCGGATGATTGAGCGCGGACGCGGCCCGCGCCTCGCGACGAAAGCGCTCGAGCGCCTGCGGGTCGCGCGACAAATCCTCAGGCAGAAATTTGAGCGCGACAAAGCGGCCAAGCTCCGTGTCTTCGGCCTTGTAGACGACGCCCATTCCGCCGCCGCCCAGCTTTTCGACAATTCGATAATGAGATATGGTTTCGCCGATCATGATTTAGGCGATCGCCCCTGATTCTCTGCACACATGCGCGCGTGAATAGACAATACACCCCCGTCAAGACGCTCCATCTTACGGAGCCGTTATCTGCCCCGTCAACGAAATTGGGGGTGGGCGAGGCGCCCCCGCCCGACTGTCCGCACTCTGCGTTTGTAGGGCCGGCGTTCGAATCCGTCAGCGGCAGAAGTCGATCGAAACTTTTCCATTTGACAGTGTACTAGTATTCTAGTACATTGAGCACGTAATGACTCCGCATCGGTCCATCTTTCGATTTCGGCTTGACCTCCAAAGTGGAGTGCCGGTTTATCGCCAGATCATCGACCAGGTGCGCGGCGGTATCGCTTCCGGGGCGCTGACCGTGGGTGACCAGCTGCCTACTGTCCGTCAACTCGCCGTCGACTTATCGATCAATCCCAACACCGTCGTCCGCGCCTATCGCGAGCTCGAACTCGGCGGGTTGCTGGAGACTCATCAGGGCACGGGCACTTTTATCAGCGCGCAAAAGATACGCGGAGGAAGCGCGGAACGTGAACGGCAGTTGGCCCAGATCGTGGCAGAATCTGTGGCCCGCGCCGGAGCGGCCGGTTTTACAGTCGAAGATTTAATCGAACAGTTGCGCGGATTGCTCGGCGAACCAACTCGCAGGAGATAAACGCAGGAGACAAATATGCTCAGAAAAATTGATGTCACACAAATGAATGGCGTAGCGGTTGCTGCCTTCGTAGTCTGCTTCGTCACCGGAGTATCACTCACCGAGCTACTGCATAACCCGGTGCCGGTCGTCGTGGGTGCATTGTTAGGCCTGTACCTATTGTTTGCAATCAAGGTCGTGCGGCAGTGGGAGAAGGTCGCGCTCCTGCGCCTCGGCCGATACGTCGGTCTTCGCGGGCCGGGAATATTTCACATTGTTCCTGTCGTCGAGACGCTCAGTCCTTTCGTTGATCAGCGCGTGCGGGTTGCCAACGTGACCGCGGAGTCCACCCTGACTCGCGATACCGTGCCTGTGAACGTCGACGCCATCGTCTTTTGGCTGGTGTGGAATGCAGAAAAGGCAATCCTCGAAGTGGAGAATTTCCTCGAGGCCATTAATTTGAGCGCGCAGACCGCGCTGCGGGAGTCAATCGGTCGTCACGAACTCGCGCAAATGATTACCGAACGGGAAACGCTGGGCCGCGAGCTGCAACGGATTCTCGACGAGAAAACAAATCCCTGGGGAATCACGGTGCAGTCGGTTGAAGTCCGAGACGTGAGAATCCCGCAGGGGCTCGAAGACGCCATGTCCCGGCAAGCCCAGGCGGAACGCGAGCGTCAGGCGCGCATTATTCTCGGTCAGGCAGAAACAGAAATTTCCAACAGCTTCGTGCAAGCCGCGGCCGCCTATGCCGAAAACCCCGTGGCCCTGCACCTGCGCGCCATGAACATGCTCTACGAAGCTATCAAGGAAAAAGGATCGATGGTGATCGTGCCCTCGTCGGCAGTTGAAACAATGGGACTCGGCGGCACCCTGGCAACCGCGTCACTCGGCGGAGCAAAACCTTGAACAATTTCACTCACTAGGTCGAACAAAAGACCCAACAAATAATGTCGAAAGGAGCAGAACGTGGTTGTTTTGCAAAATGGACCTGAAACCCGCCCAAGACAAGGCATTCGCTGTGCTATGTTTGTGCGATGCCAAGCGCGCTAATTACCGGAACCAGCACAGGAATCGGCCTCGAAACCGCGCTCTACTTCGCCCGCAACGGCTATCGCGTTTTCGCCGGAGCACGCAAGCCCGAAGTCGTCGAGCGCCATGCGAATATCATCCCCGTAAAACTTGACGTCGACCAGGACGCAAGCGTATGCGAATGCGTCGCTGAGGTTCTGCGCGAGGCGGGCGCGATCGACGTCCTTGTCAATAACGCAGGCGTCGGCATCGCGGGTGCCATTGAGATGGTTCCACTCGACCGGGCGCGCGCCATGTTTGAAACGAATTTCTGGGGCGCGGTCCGCATGATGCAGGCTGTTCTTCCACACATGCGAGAACGCCGCAGTGGCACCATCGTCAACGTCACCTCGCTGATGGGCCACATCACACTGCCCTGCCACGGATTTTATGCCGCGTCCAAGTATGCGCTCTCGGCCGTGAGCGAGACGCTGGCCATCGAGGCCAGAACGCTGGGAATCAAGGTCGCGATCATCGAGCCGGGAGTGATCCTCACTCCAATCTGGAGTAAGGCCGAGGCGCTGATGCCCGAGAACCATCCCTACCAGCAAGGAATGGGGCGACTGTGGCGGCTGTTCAACGCGCAACTTGAAGGCGGCACGCTGCCTGGCGTCGTGGCGCGCGCGATTTACGATGCCGTGCAGGAGGGAGGGACCAAGCTTCGCTACCCTGTCGGCCTTGACGCGGAGACGGTGGCAGCGGTGCGCGATCGCATGACAGCGGGCGAGTGGGCCTCGCTAATGATGGAAGAAGATGAAGATAAGTTTGTGGCAAAGGCCGAGGCGGCGTTTGGCGCTGATCTCTACAATCCGCCATCGCTGAATGCCCGCTTGAATAAAGGGACGAGCGCGGCCTAACCTCTGCACCCTTCCGTGGGATAGCGAGATTCAAACTTTCATCAGGCTGAGTTAGTCGAACAGATCCTCTGGGGACAACTCGACATCTCGAAGAATGGAACGAAGTAGACCGGGCCCAAGCGTTTCGGCAGAATGGACGGGCACTGTAGTTAGACGGGCACTGTAGTTATCCGTCCGTCCCGGTGCTTGAGAAAAACGTGGCTGCCGCGAGTGCGCAAAACCTCGAATCCGGCCTTTTCAAGCAAACGGATTAGTTCCTTTCCCTTTAATCGGGGAAGGCGGCTCATATAGAGATTTGCTGGATGCCGACGAGTTCGAGCGATGCGCTGGCGTGCTCATCTTCCAGACATAGCTGGATCACTTCCCGGACTCTCTTCATGAGAGTGTCGAGATTTTTGGCTTGCGTGTGACAACCCCGAAGCGCGGGAACTGTGGCGACGTAGTAGTCATCTTCATCGTGTTCGATGACCACTGTGAACTTGCGTGGAGTCTTCACGAGGCGATTCTAGCACGGGCGCGACATGGCTCGATTTTCCTCCCAACTACCGCTCCCGCGCCGCCAGTTGCACCGGAATCTGTTCCACAATCTCGATATCGAATCCCTCCAGCGCAGCCACGCGCCGTGGGTGATTTGTCAGCAGCCGGATCCGCTTCAGATTCAAATCCGACAGAATCTGCGCGCCCAGTCCGATCTCGCGCTGCGTCTTTCGCTCGCTGTCGGGCAGAGTCGGCATGCGCCGCTCGCGATGAAAGGTCAGAAACGACTGCTCGCCAATCTTCTCCGATGAGAACCCGCGCGATGACTGGTGAAGATAGATCAGCGCTCCTCGATCCTCCGCCGCAATCGTCTCGAGCGACGCTTCCAGCGTCTTATGGCATTCGCACCCGGTCGCTCCAAACACGTCGCCCAGCAGGCAATGCGCGTGCATGCGCACCAGCACCGGCGCGTCCGTGTCGATGTCGCCACGGATCAGCGCGATGTGCGAGTCTCCGCCATCCACTTCGCTCTCGTACGCGATCAGCCGGAACTCCCCGTGCTTGGTCTCAACCATTGCCTCGCCCACGCGATGGACGTAACGCTCATGCTGCATGCGGTAGCGGATCAGCTCCGCCACCGTCAGCATCGTCATGTTGTGTACCGTACAGAATTCGATCAGGTCGGGCACGCGCGCCATCGTGCCGTCGTCCTTCATGATTTCGCAGATGATGCCCGCCGGCACCATGCCAGCCAACCGCGCCAAATCGACCGAAGCCTCCGTCTGCCCGGCGCGCACCAGCACTCCACCCTTGCGGGCTCGCAGGGGAAACACGTGTCCGGGCCGGGCCAGGTCTGACGGCCTCGTTGCCGGGTCAATCGCCACCTGAATCGTGTGGCAGCGATCATAGGCCGAAATACCTGTCGTCACGCCTTCGCGCGCGTCAATCGCCTCGCAAAACGCCGTGCCGTACTGCGACGTGTTCTCCGCCGTCATGTTGCCGATCCGCAGATGGTCGAGGCGCTCTTCCGTCATGGTCAGGCACACCAGGCCGCGACCGTACTTGGCCATGAAGTTGATCGCTTCAGGCGAAACCTTTTCGGCGGCCAGCGTAAGGTCGCCTTCGTTCTCGCGATCCTCGTCGTCAACGACTACCACCATCCGCCCTTCGCGAATCTCGCGGATGGCGGTCGGCACATCTGTAAAAGGTGCGTGAGGGCTCATATTTCCTCTGCGGGGATATTATCGCTAAACATAAGGCTCATGGTCCATAACTCGTCGCTCAAATAACAAAGGGTCGCTCAGGGCGACCCTTCCGTTAATCCGGTCACGCTAACCTACAGCGTAGACTCAATTTCAAATCCCCAGGCTTCCAGCAACGGCTCGGGAATGTACTTCGAGTTCTTGTTGCGGCGCGCCCACTCCCGCAGTCGCGTCGACCGCAAATACTGGTCGGGAGACAACTTGTACTCATGCACGACCTGCTCGAACTCGGTAATCGTGGGAGTTACGGGCCCGATCGGCTCCGGCTTCCCCCAGTTGGGGTTTCCGCGTCGCTTTGCCATGAAAAATGTACCCTCGTCTCAGTGAAATGATGACTTTTGCTCTAAACCCTACTGAGTTTGATTCCCAAAAGCCCCCGGGGGATTCATCGGAAGAAGGAAATGCGGCCTAGCAGCAGCGCCCCCGGCACCCATGGAAGCTATTGATAATATTGGGTTTTCAGAGATTAGTCAATAGAAAAGTGAGTACCCTTTCGAGTCCCCGACCATCCCCTTTGAAAACAGCCACTTGCAGGCCGTGTTTCTGGCACGAAATGGGGATTGCCCTCCGTGCGACCCCACCTCTCTCTGACATTATTCGGCAAAGACCTCACATTGCATTCTGTCCGAACAGTCTTCTCCTAAAAACCCTCCCCTTCGCCGACCCAGCAAGCCGAGGTGACTAGCGTAACCAAGCACCTCCAGTCGTGCATTGACCCCACGGACTCAGCGACATACAGTCGAACCGGGGAGTGTTCCGTTTTCTTGGAGGCCCCCATCCCGGGGTTCCAGGATTGCAAGCACTTGTAGTTGCTGTCGATAGTCAGAACAATCCCCTATATCCGACTTGCGCACCGATTGGAAGGGTGCCTGAGACAATGAATCTGAAGTCGTTACTGCTGAGCTCGGATGAAAAGACCGTGCGCGTTCTGCGCAGGGTGCTCGGCGACCTTGAGATAAGCATGGAGCACTGCCCCGACGCAGACGCCGCCGTGCGCCGCATCACTCGGCAGCGCTTCGAGGCCATCATCGTCGATTGCGCCGAACCCGCGGATGCCGGCGATGTTCTGCGGGCGGTGAAGGCGGCTCCGGTCAATAAGCGCGCCCTTTCAATCGTTCTGGTGGAAAATGATGTTGGGCTCAAGGGTGGCTTCGAGATGGGTGCCCACTTTGTTCTGCACAAGCCCCTGGCCGTAGAGCGCGCCAAGGGTAGTTTTCGAGCGGTGCGCGCGCTTATGAAGAGCGAGCGGCGGCTTCAGATGCGCGTTCCGGTCGAGATCCCAGTGACCTGCCTCGGCGCGTCGCGCTACCCTGCGCGCACCATTGATTTATGCGAAGGCGGCATGGCAATTCGCTTCACAGGGCGCCAGGCTAAAGAGAATGCCATGCGCTTTGCCTTCGAGCTTCCCGGCCTCGATGAAAAGTTCGAGATTGCCGGTGAACTCGCGTGGGAGGGAGACGAATCCCGCGCCGGCGTACGCTTCCAGGATGTTTCCGAGAGCAAGCGCGGCGCGCTCAGAAAGTGGCTGGCGAGCCACCTGCCTGAGAACGAACCGGACGATCCGCCGGTGGTCTGCCGCCTCAAAGATCTGAGCGACGGTGCTTGTTATCTCACTACCAGTTTCCCGTTCCCCAAGTTCAGTCGCGTGATTCTTTCGGTGCCGGGCGCAACGGCTCCCGTGCGCGGGAATGGCATTGTGCGGCTGGCACATCCTGAATTTGGCATGGGAATCGAGTTTCTTCAGTCCACGCCCGAGCAGCAGGAACAAACTCGGCGGATGGTCGAGGCGCTGCGGGAGAGGGTTGAGGCCGATGTGTTGGTTGAGCCGGATGGCCTCGAAACCGGGTCCGAAGAAAAGTCCGGCACTGGACATTCGCCCAACAGCGACGCGCTCATCCATCTCTTCCGCCAGCAGGCGCGCGCGTCCGTGGAAGTCTTCCTTGAAAAACTTCAATTGCGCGAACCTCAAGTTTCACGCTAGCTTCTTGGCGCCCTTTTCCCTTAACAAAAAAGCAACGCGCGGAGGAGGACGGAGCGCGTGCCCCGCCCTCCGTCGGCGCTCGGTCGCCCAACCTTCCGTCTAATTTTTAGCTTTCTTCACCACCTGCTTCTCGGTATTGGAA
>JBAWBE010000226.1:0-6865 GCA_049589635.1 Terriglobales bacterium | reverse complement strand
ATCAGCATCAGTTTGGCGGGAATCTTCTTGCGCACCCGGTCAAATATCTCGATGACGTCGGTGACGCGTTTGACGGGACGGAAGTTTGAGAGGTGCACGAGTAGACGTTCGTCGTCGGAGGCGTATTCGATTCGATTTGCCAGCCATTCCGGATTGCGCGTGTATTCGTCGCAGTTAACAAAGTTTGGAATGACCTCGATGTGATTCTTGATGTCGAAAATATTGAGCGTACGATTTCGCAAATACTGCGAAACAGCCGTAACGCCATCGCTCTGCTCGATCGAGAATCGTGTGATCGGCAGGTATGACCGGTCGAGTCCAACCAGCGTGATGTCGGTTCCGTGCAGAGTAGTTACAAAAGGCAGATTCCGGCGCGGCGGCGTCGCGGCCAGCATCTGCTTGGCCAGCATTGCGCTCACCGAATGCGGAATCGCGTAATGAACGTGGAGAAGATCAAGTTCGTAAAGCTGCGAAACCTCGGCCATGCGCGTCGCCAGCGCCAAGTCGTAGGGAGGGTATTCAAAAAGCGGATACCGGGTGACCTCGACCTCATGATAGTGAATGTTGGGCTCGGGCCCGGTCAGCCGGATCGGCTGCGAATAAGAGATGAAGTGGATGTCGTGGCCCCGGCGTGCCAGTTCCAGGCCGAGTTCGGTGGCGACGATCCCGCTGCCGCCGTAAGTTGGATAACCGGTGATCCCGACCTTCATGCACACTCCCGAGGCTAGGGATTGGATTCGCGAGAATGGTGCGGGATGCAGGAAGGGAAGTCAAATAGCTGGAAAAACGGCCTAGTGTTCGCGGGGAGAAAAACCAAACAAATCGGGGAGGCTGCAGCCTCCCCGATGCGTCTTTCCGAAGCAGCCGGTTAGTCTTCGCTCGGCTAATCTTTGCTCGGTTTTTTGGGCGTTAGATCGCAGGCTTCTTTCACATGACCGAAATCAAGTCCGGCAGGAGAGAATTCGGCGATCTCACGGCCGTTTCTCATCGGAAGTGCAATGTTGAAGACCTGCGCGCCGAGCAGGCCGCGGGTTGTCTCCTTGTCCATGGCGAGGAAGCGCCCGCGCAACCAGTTCCACCCTTTGTGATAGTGGTTGTCGTCGACGCGGACTTCGACCTCAATCTGAGGCTGTCCCCACCAGCCGGGTCGATTTGGCGGAGGCAGTCTGAATCCGGGATTAAAGTCAGCGAGCTTGAGCTTGCCGTTATCACAAATCAGGTTGACACGGGGTTTGTATTCGTTATCTTCGCGGAAATAATTGTTCGATTGAAGTTCAAATCGGACCTTTTTGTGGCCGGTCATCTTGTCGGTGGAGCGGAATTCAAGCCAATTTCCACCGGCATTGACGCCGTCCGATTCGTCCTGATTCGGAGACATTGCTCCGTTTTGAGCGCAGGCCAGCGCTGCCCATGCAAAGAGCAGCAAAAAGAAAGCAGCAACTTTTCCGGCCAAGCCGGAGTGCCCTAATCTGAAAAAACGAGAATCTGCCAAGATTTCCTCCCGATGTATCGACCTCTAGTATCTCTAGTATAAGGAACCCAAAAATCTCCGAAAAGTTGTATGGGGAGCACTCCCACCGGTGGGCTTACCGGGTGGATTTTTTCTCTCTGTGACAACTGGTGATGCCATCAGCCCGGGCCGCCTGGACGTCGCATTATCAAACTGCGAGCGAGAAGAGGCACCCCGCCGCTAACGTACAATAGTTTCGCAACGAATCTTGTAAGGCACCGCCCGGATGGCGAAACTGGCAGACGCACGGGACTTAAAATCCCGGGTCCCTAACAGGACGTGACGGTTCAATTCCGTCTCCGGGCACCACCCACCATAATGTTGTGAAGCACTTGCGGCTCGCCGCTCGCTCGGCGCTTGCGTCGCCGCACACCAAAAACGCCCTATCGGAAGGCGATCATGGCCGACTTATGGCCGAAGTGCGGCTTTACCTTACTAGCTTTATTGGAAGCTCACGAGACTGATGCTAGCGCAAAAAAAAGAGAGAGTCGCAATGCGTGCCGACTCGCTCTGTGCTGTTGCTTCGCTGCTGTTTCTCTCTACTGAACGGCGCGTGTTGCGGCGGCGGTTCTTTCTTCCGCAGCTTCGCGTTCCTGCTGCCGGCTGCTCTCGGCGCGGGCGTCGGCGCGAGCCTGTTCCCGTTGCTCCTCACGCTTCTCGATGGCGGCCTTGATGTCACGCGGATCGCGGATCGCGTACACCGTCACAATGATGTAAGCGATTTTAAAATCAGCAACTTAGTAGAACCGGCAACTGTTCGCCCTGTCACGGTGTCTGCGATTTCCCTGCATTTCGGAAAGCTTATTGTCCGTTTCCTTGAAGTTCCTGACGTCTTCGTTCTCCTCCGAGGTCGAAGTGCGTCACGTATGGCAAACAGTTTTTCGTCAAGAACTGATCGCTGAACTTTTCGATGAGGAGAGCTAGCGGAATGCCGGAACTCGAAATTTATTCCCTGATTGGCTCGGAAGGTTTCGCAAGGTTAGTCGCCGCCTTTTATCGGTCCAGCCGCGACATAAGGCAAGATTTGATCGTCCTCGCTATGCATGACCCGGACTGGCAGGCGCGAAACACAAGTACGCCACACCGCCAGATTGCTTCCGCATAGCTCGTTCGGAACTTCCGACTGCAGGCTCATTGATAAACACTGGCCGACACTCCGGTACTATCCACCGTCGATGAGTGTTCGGCAAATTTGCGTCAAACTATGTTCAGCTTCTGGATATTCGGAAATGTTACGTGGATTTCTCGATTTCACGCCAAAGCTTTTGTTCCGTACGCTGCACCGTTACAACGTCGGGCCACCGGTCGTAGTACATCGATCACTGTACGCAGTGACATGGCGGGGTCAATCGCTTGCTTCTACGCGTCCACGACATTCTCTACCCGCTTATAGATGAGAATGTACAGAATGAACGCTACTTTAATTTGGCCGGATCAAATGTACGGTTAGTTATTAATTGTTCAAATGATTACTCCGAATCAGTCTCGTTGGTTGGAGTGGCTGCACGGAGAAGTAAATAACGAGTACGAATGAAACGCTCATTGAAAGTGGCATTTAACACGCTCGCGTTCGCGGTCCTGCTGAGTTTGCCATCGACGATTGCAAGCGCACAGGACTCCGCCCCGGCCTCCGCCCCGGATAACACGAAGGTGAATCAGCGGGATCGCGATGCTGGGCAGGCGACGGCGGACCAGCAAAAAGACAGTCGGCCGGATCGGGATATCACTCGCGATATCCGTCGTTCAATCATCCAGGACAAGTCGCTCTCTTCGTATGCCCATAACGTCAAGATCATCTCTCAGAACGGCATGGTGACCTTAAAGGGACCGGTACGTTCGGAAGACGAAAAGATGGCGATTGAAGCCAAAGCTGCGGCCGTTGCAGGCAAAGATAAAGTAACGAGTGAACTTGAAGTAAAACCTACGCAATAAGAAAACAGGAGACCACAATGGCCGGTAAGAATACAGCGGTGTTTGGCATTTACAAGGATCTGTCGGGCGTGGAGCGCGCGGTGGAAACGCTCGAGACGGCGAGCTTTTCCAACAACGACGTGTCGGTTCTGTTTCCGGAAAATCAGGGAACAAGGGATTTCGCCCACGAGAAGAACACTAAGGCACCAGAAGGTGCCACCACAGGCGCCGGCACCGGTGCGGTGTTGGGCGGCGGTTTGGGATGGCTGGTCGGAATCGGTGCGCTCGCTATTCCCGGCCTCGGGCCTCTCATCGCGGCTGGTCCCATCGTGGCAGCATTGGCAGGAGTCGGTGTCGGCGGGACGGTAGGCGGTTTGACCGGCGCACTGATCGGAATGGGCATTCCGGAATACGAGGCGAAGCGTTATGAAGGCCGCGTGAAAGACGGCGGTATTCTGCTTTCTGTTCACTCCGACACTTCGGAGGAGATCAAGAAGGCGAAGGAGATACTTGAACGCACTGGCGCGCAGGATATTTCTTCAACTGGCGAGGCCCGTGGTGACAAGACGGCTGTGCCGGCCCGAGAGGTTGCGTAATTCCAGCTTAAACCCGGCGCGCCGGACGGAAATATGATTCGCCCGGCGCTCCCCAACCGGAGCCCGCTCCGCACTTCATAAGGAGAAAAAGAAAATGAGTATCTGGACGATATTGTTCGTTGTACTGCTGATAGCTTGGATCGGCGGCTTTACTGTGTTCCACGTCGCCGGAGGTCTGATCCACTTGTTGCTTCTCTTCGCGGTAATCTCCCTGATTCTGCATTTTGTGATGGGGAGACGAGCGGCCTGAGGATCACATCGCTCATGACCAATCTCCTGTGCCGAGTAAACCACAAGGCGGACGCCTCAGCGGTCAAGAAATGCGTAAAGTGAACTACTTGAGGAGGCCAGAGATGAAACAATTTGTTACATTCTTCGTGCTCACAGCGCTCTGCACTCTAGCGCTAGGGTGCTCGAACCAGAACAGTGTGTCGTATAAAGACAGCGTGGAGAAGGCACTACAGCAAGCAGATCTTAAGGATGTAACGGTCGCAGAGGACACAGACAAGAACACGATCACGCTTGGAGGGATCCTCCACTCCAACGAAGCAAAGTCTAGAGCTGGCGATGTAGCGAAATCGGCGGCAGGCACACGGGTCATAGCCAACGAGATTAGTGTTCAGCCGGTCGGCGCCGAGTCGGAAGCGAAAGATGCCGCATCAGCTCTCGACGATGGCATCGAGAAGAACTACAAGGCAGCGCTGATTACGAGCAGGCTGGCCAAACAGCACATTAGTTATAACGCCAAGAATGGCGTTCTGACTCTGACAGGAACGGTCAAGACCGCAGGCGAGCGCGAGGAAGCGCGGACGCTCGCGGCAGAGATTCCTCACGTTCAACAAGTTCTCAACCAAATCGACGTAAAGCGGTGAGGTACTGAGCGCTGTACAACGAGAAAGACAAGATCTTCGTTACGACAAGATCTTCGGTACGAGGAGACAACATAAACAAGGATCAGGCCGCTGGCAAGATTGATCAGGCCGGTAGGCAAGGTGGAGCAGATTGGCCTGGCTTCTGAACGCCGGCAACTTTAAGTTTTGGGCTGTCGATAAAACGGCTACAAAAGCCCGGGGTAAAAGGTGTCGCAGCCAACGTCAGCAGCGCATTTTCATCCTCGAGCGAATGGGACGGTCGCGTGATGCTATTTATGCGTGTACCTACTCAAGTGGCAATAGTCTAAGGATCCGATGAGAATTGCACAGGTGGCTCCGCTTTATGAAAGTGTTCCCCCCCAGCTTTATGGTGGAACTGAGCGCGTCGTCTCCTGGCTAACTGAAGAATTGGTTGACATGGGCCATGATGTAACTCTCTTTGCCAGCGGAGACTCTCTGACCAATGCCCGCCTGGTCGCAGCAAGTTCTCAGGCTCTGCGCCTGGATCGTCGATGCGTCGATCAACTGGCGAATCATGTGACTTTGATCCAGAGGGTCGTGAACGAACACCAAAGAAACAAATTCGACCTCATTCATTTCCACATCGATTACCTCCATTTTCCTTTGAGCCGCAGCCAAAAGCTTCCTCAGCTCACAACTCTTCATGGCCGCCTGGATATCCCAGACCTCGTGCCTGTCTACCGCGAATTCCCTGAAATGCCCGTTGTTTCGATCTCTGACTCCCAGCGCACCCCTCTGCCCTGGATCAACTGGCAGGGAACGGTTCATCACGGTATGCCCGAAAACACCTTTTCCCTTCGCCCCGAAGACAAGGGCTATCTAGCCTTTCTCGGCCGCATTTCTCCGGAAAAAGGTTTGGATCGAGCGATCGAAATCGCGAAACGCTCGGGCGTGCCCCTTAAAATTGCTGCTAAGGTCGACCGCGTCGATAAGGAATACTTTGAAACGACTATCCAACCCCTTTTGAATACCGACCTGATCGAGTTCATGGGAGAAATCGGTGATTGCGAAAAGAACGAATTTCTCGGGAACGCGATGGCACTCGTCTTCCCCATCAACTGGGCAGAGCCCTTCGGTATCGTGATGATTGAGGCGATGGCCTGTGGCGTCCCAGTTCTGGCTTATCCAGGGGGATCCGTTCCCGAAATCATTGAAGATGGAGTGAACGGATTCATCATCGATAACATTGAGGACGCCGTCAGCGCCCTTAGGCGAATTCCGACCCTTGATCGCAATCGGTGCCGGCGCCGGTTTGAAGAACACTTCACCTCCCGGCGCATGGCTCGAGACTACGAGGTGATTTACGAGCGTATCGCCCGCCACCCGCACACGATCCTTCGGCCTGTACAAATGCCTACTGCGATTGTGAAGCGAGTCGCCGAGCCCATCGCTCTTGATGATGGAGACGCGAATTGGATGCAACAGGAGTCAGCGAGCAATACTACATAGCCGCCGGATCATCGCCTTCCGATGATCGAGTACGCGTTCTGAAATACGGCAAGTGTTTCGCCGTCTTCAATCGCTACGGCGACATTGAGCCTCTCGGCCTTGGCGAGCACGGGATTTTTTTTCAAGGGACGCGCTATCTCTCCGAACTTGCCTTGCTCCTCTGGCAATCGCGTCCTCTCCTGCTCAGTTCAAACGTCAAATCCGACAATTTCGTATTTACCGCCGATCTCGCCAATGTCGACGTCAGCGGAAATCAGCAGGTCGTTATTCCTCGCGGCACGCTCCATATTGTTCGTTCCCGCTTTCTATGGCTGGGAGCCTCATATGAGAAGTTTGAAATCTCCAATTACGGCTTGAAACGCATCGACTTGCCGTTGGGCATCGCCTATGCGGCCGACTTTGCCGACATTTTTGAGGTGCGAGGCACTCGTCGCGAGCACCGGGGTCGCCGTCTCGAAGACGAAATCGCCGAAGGCTCGATCACGATGGCCTACGAAGGGTTAGAC
>JBAWBE010000225.1:0-2590 GCA_049589635.1 Terriglobales bacterium | reverse complement strand
GCGATCAAAGCGTCTTGCGCGAAGTCTTCCGCCAGCCCAACGTCGCGCACCATGCGCACCAGTCCGGCGATTAGTCTGGGTGACTCGATTTTCCAGACCGCATCAATCGCACGATGGGTTTCCGTAGCCGTCACGGCTACCCATCAAATCATCTAGAATCTGCGAGCGCAAGCCGTCCCGGCGGTCGCCGGGCTGACCAAATCCTACTTGTTCCCGGCGACCTGCCTCCGCAAACGCTCGTCCTTCTCCATCAATTCCGGTGTGAGCTGATCGCCAAAATCGCATGCTTCAAACACTTGCCGGACCTCAATTTCAGCCCCGCCATCAAAAGGACTGCGCTTGAGCCATTCGATCGCGTCGTCCATGGACTTCACCTGCCACAGCCAGAAGCCGGCAATCAACTCCTTGGCTTCGGCAAATGGCCCGTCGGTAATGGTGTGCTTTCCTCCCGAAAATTTGATGCGCTTGCCCTTTGAACTCGCGTGCAACCCCTCGCCCGCTAGCATTACGCTTGCCTTCACCAACTCCTCATTGAACTTGCCCATCGCGGCGAGAAGCTCCGTCGTCGGTAACACTCCTGCCTCGGATTCCTTGCTAGCCTTCACGATCACCATCACTCTCATCGCCAAGTCTCCTTTGAGTTCGAATTAAGAGCGGGGCTCCCGCGTCCTACCGCCGGGTTAAGTCTGCCCTCTACTTTGACGTCGAACAACGCATATGGAAATCGACAAGCTCGCCGATAATTTCCGGCGTGCTCTGGAAAGCGCATGTGCTGGTTGGCTTGCTCAACGACAAGCCGCATAAGGAGGTCCAAACAGAGTCGCCGTAGCAAACGGCACCCCCAAAGAACAGGAGCACTCGATGAAAATCAGAACTGGCCGGTCGGAACACTCTGTGGGGCGTGCTGATCTAAAAGTCCATTGCTGGTTGCGAGGTATAACTTCATCGGAGTTAACACGGCCGTCGCAACGACCTCCGCAGCATAATTACTACCACCTGGCAGTCCGGTCTGGACTCGCGAGGAATCAAGTAACGGGAGGCCGCAGATACGGTTCTAGTTGACCTCGCCTTGATCGCTGATCAAGTCGCGCAATTCCTGGTAGCTCTCTTGTACGTCAACCGAGCAGCTCAGTCGCTTGTCCAGGTCGATCGTCATCCGCCGGACCTCCTCCAGAAAAGCCATATATCGCATAAAAAAGCCGCGGCGAAGCCGCGGAAAGCGATGAAAAGTGATACTTGTGCGGCGGCGTGCACGCGGTCCCGGAACAAATACCGAATTTCCTTCCAGCCGCCAGACAGCCTCGCGCGGTATTCTTATTTTCCGTCCCGTCGTCTCAGTTACCGTGATGGTTTCCATTTGAGGCTCCTTTGAAACTCTTTGGATACATCCGTCACGCCATCCGCTGGCATAGCTTCCGCATCGGCCGGACCTTCCGGGCGAATCCAGGCCTATTGTAAAACCGAAGGGGTTTGTAGTGAAGTCCAATTGATTTTCACGCCTTCGACCCTCACAGGCGGAAAGCTGACGCGTGAAGGCGTCGAAAACGGTTCGCGTTGGCATTCATCGACCATGGCCGATTGACGATAGCTCCTCAATGGTGTTCCCACGAAACCTATGTTGTTAATGGTACAATCCGCCAATGTTGCAAAAGCGCGAAACCCAGATTGTCCAATTGAGGTCACTCGTTGTGCTGTCCATCCTGTTGCTGATATTTGTTGCTTGCCTTTCCGCGGAGCAGCAATCAGGCAAACCGACAGGCGAAATTAGCGTTAGGCAGATATTGAGCAAGAATCTCGTGGCAATAGGAGGGCTCGAAGCCTTTCACGGCGCGAAAACCTTGGAAGCAAACGGCGAATTTGGTTATCCGGGCATGCGTCCTAGCGGCTATTTTCAATTTATCTACAAGGCCCCCTTCAGCGACGTGCTGGAGCTTGCATTTATGAGTAGCGGCCAGAGCGCGGCTGGTCGCAGAAATGGGAGACCATTTGTGAAAATGTCCTCGAACGCAACGTTTAGTCAAGATGGAGTGACGACCACTGCGATGGAGGAGGCTCTGTATTGTTGGTTCGAATCCGATTCCGAAGGGCGCCAAGAGGGGATTGAGTTGGTCGGTCTGACTGACCTTAAGAAGAAATGGGCATACGCTTTGCGTTTTGCGCCGAACCCGGCAACCTCACACGTAAACTACTACGATAGCGAAACTTTTCTTCTAGTCAGAACGGAGATGGCGCAGAGATTTCGGTCGGAAGAAAACGGGCCGGACAAAGCATATAGGGTCGATGTCGAGTTTAAAGACTACCGAGTTACCGAGAATCTTCGATTCCCATGGCTGCTGAGTGCAAACGCGGGTCGCGGCAACGTTGAATTCCGCGTTACTAAAATACGGGAAAACGTGTCAGTTGATGATTCGAAATTCGCTGGCATGTAATTCGCCGGCGCAGTTCTTCTAAAACGGCTTCGGGCTGTATCAGCCGCATTGGCGATTAATCTGGAGCGGGCGACGGGAATCGAACCCGTGTCCGAAGCTTGGGAAGCTTCTATACTGCCATTGTACGACGCCCGCTCACAACTGCCGCGCCGATTATACAT
>JBAWBE010000224.1:0-13525 GCA_049589635.1 Terriglobales bacterium | reverse complement strand
AGCAGGTAGCCGAGGAGGATAAGGAATCCGCCGTGCGGGCCGCTGAGCTGGATGCTCTCCGGCACCATCTCGACCATCGCGACGGCGAGCATGAAGCCCGCGCCCAGCGCGACGAAATAGCGCAGATAAGCCCGCTCCCAGTGCTTCTGAACAATGATTGCGCCGCCGAAGACGTTGGCGGCGGCTGCGGTGAGGCCGAGCAGCACACTGGTCAGAATGGGGGACATGAGAGGGAAGAATATCAGGCTGAGCTCGCGATCTGAAGGTGATACTAATCCAGGGGTTGTCATCCCGAGCGAAGCCGGGGATCTGCATCTCGCTGCTAACATTCTTTTATGCGCTTATGGCTGGAGTTCGTCGCCTGGCTCGCGTGCGTCGTGTATTCGACGATCCCAGCTTTCTGGCTCATGATTCATCCTTTTGCGGAGCGATGGCGCTCGCGGCTGCGCTCGCCTTACCTGATATTGCTTCCCGCGTGGATCGGAATGTGGGTCCTCGTCGCGCTCGTGACTCGCCCATGGCGGCAGGTCTCCTCTTATTCAGCTGAGTGGGCATGGGTTCCGGCTGCGTTTTTGTTTGTCGGCGGATTCTATCTCTACGCGAAGTCCAGCAAGACTTTTACGGCGCGGCAATTGAGTGGACTGCCGGAAGTCCACGGCGATGCTCAGGGCAGCAACAGCGATCAGAGGCTCATGACCGACGGCATTCGCGCGCGCGTGCGGCATCCCGTGTATCTGGCGCATCTTTGCGAGATGCTGGCGTGGAGCATTGGCACTGGCCTGGTTGTCTGTTGGGGACTAACGGCGTTTGCGATCATCACGGGCGCGGTTATGATTCGCATGGAGGATGCGGAGTTGGAGAAGAGGTTTGGGGAAGTGTATCGCGCGTATCGTGATGCAGTGCCTGCCGTGTTCCCGCGGGTGTCCGCCGCCCGCCAGCTATAATCCGACTTAACTGAAAGCTGAGAGCTGAAAGCCGACCACTGAGATCTGGCAGCCGCTCGTCTTCACAATGCGTTTCGAACTCTTCATCGCAACTCGCTACCTGCGCGCAAAACGCCGTCAGGCGTTCATCGGCATCATCACGGCGATTTCTATCGCGGGCGTTGCGGCGGGTGTGGCTTCGCTGATCGTTGCTTTGGCTGTCAACAACGGCTTTCGGCAGGATTTGCAAGCGCGGCTTTTGGGATCGACCGCGCACATCAGCCTGCTGCGCGTCGAGAGCGATGGCATTCAGAACTGGCGTCCGCTGCTCGACAAGCTCCAGCATGAACCGCATGTTGTCGCCGCCGCGCCGGCAATTTATGAGCAGGTGTTGATATCTCGCGGGCCGCGCGCTCGCGGGGCCGTGCTCAAAGGCATGTTGCCGCGTTATGAGCGCAAGGTTAGCGACCTGCTCCAGACGGTGACGATCGGGTCGGCGGCGGAGTTGGAGGAAGCGGCGGCGGGGACTGAAGGGGCGGGTTCAAGAGCAAATGCAGCTTCAGCCTCAGATGCCAGCGCAACTTCAACTTCAAGTACAACAGCCGCGGACAGGCCCGCGGACAAGAGTGTCCGCGCCACACAATCTCCTGACGATCTCACCGGCGTTCATGACCGCGTGGCTGCCATGCCTCCTATTATTCTGGGCAAGGATTTGTCGGAGGGGATCGGCGCTACTGTGGGCTCGGTCGTGCTGGTGACTTCGCCGCAGGGAGAACTCACTCCCTTCGGCATGGTTCCCAAGTACATTCGGTTTCGCGTGGTGGGAGTCTTTAATTCCGGATTCTTCGACTATGACTCGTCATGGGCGTTCATCAAGCTAGCCGACGCTCAGGAATTGTTCGGCCTCGGCGACGTGATCTCAGTCATCCAATTCAAGCTCGACGATATCTATCGTGCGCCCGAAGTTGGCCCGGAGCTTGAACGCGCCGCCGATTCCATCTCCAGCGGCAGCGGCTTCATGACCACTAACTGGATGGAGCAGAACAAGCCGCTGTTCCACGCGCTGCGCCTCGAGCGCCTCGTCACCTTCATCACCATCGGCCTGATTGTTTTTGTGGCGGCGCTGAATATTCTGATTTCGCTCACCATGATGGTGATGGAAAAAACCAAAGACATCGCCGTGCTCATGTCGATGGGCACCAAGAAGAAGCAGATTCGCCGTGTGTTTATTGCGCAAGGTGTTTTGATCGGCGTGATTGGGACCGTGATTGGACTCGCGATTGGCTATGCGATCTCATGGGCGGGTGGACATTATCACTTCATTTCGCTCTCCGCCGAGGTCTATTCCATCGACTACGTCCCCTTCGCGCCGCGGCCGATGGATGGGCTGATCGTCGCGCTCGTCTCCATCGGAATTTCGTTTGTGGCGACGATCTATCCGTCGTGGGCGGCGGCGCGCATTTTGCCAGCTGAGGCGCTGAGATATGAGTGAGGCGGGTTCGCCGTCAGCCCTTAGCCATCAGCCGTCAGGAAGGTCAAAACTTTATGTGCTGGGGGACGTGCTGTCCTTTTTGCCTCGAATCTGACTGACCAAACAAAAATCCCCGCCCTAACATCGCACGCACCGCGACGTTAGAACGGGGCATCCTTTTGCATCTCACACGACTGTGTTGATCTTCTAACTTACAGCCGTGTGCAGACTGCTTTCGTCTGCGTGTAGAGTTCGAGGACGTCTTTGCCCATCTCTCTGCCCCAGCCGGATTGCTTGTAGCCTCCGAAGGGTAGAGCGGCGTCGAAGATGTTGAAGCAGTTGATCCAGACTGTGCCGGCGCGCAGCGCGGAGGCCAGGCGGTGAGCTTTGGAAATGTCTCTCGTCCAAATGCCTGCTGCCAAGCCATACATCGAATTATTTGCGCTGCTGACCAGATCGTCGGGACCGTCGAATGGAATAGCGACGACGACTGGGCCAAAGATTTCTTCCTGCACTACGCGCATGTTTTCCTTGGTATTAACCAGCACCGTCGGCTCGACGAAGTAACCTTTGTCGCCCAGCTTTTTGCCGCCGGCCGTGGCGGTTGCGCCTTCATTCATGCCGATCTCCAGGTAGTTGCAGACGCGCTGCAACTGCTCTTCGGAGACGAGCGGGCCCATCGCCGTGCTCGGCTCCATGCCCGAGCCCACTTTGATCTTCTTGGCTTTGGCGGATACGCCTTCGACTACTTTGTCGAAGACCGGGCGCTCGACGAAGAGGCGAGAGCCGGCGCAGCAGGTTTGTCCCTGATTGAAGAAGATGGCGCTGGCGGAGCCGCCGATAGCGGCGTCGAGATCGGAATCGGCGAAGACCACGTTGGGGGACTTGCCGCCGAGTTCTAGGGATACTTTCTTGAGGTTGCCGGTCGCGGCGTGGACGATCAGCTTGCCTACTTCGGTCGAGCCGGTGAAGGCAATTTTGTCGACCAGGTCGTGCGCGGCGAGAGCAGCGCCGGCGGTTTCTCCGTAGCCGGGAACGATGTTGACTACGCCGTCAGGGAATCCAGCTTCGGAAATGAGTTCGCCCAGACGCAGCGCGGTGAGCGGCGTTTGCTCGGCTGGCTTCAGGATCACAGTGCATCCGGCGGCCAAGGCGGGAGCTAACTTCCAGGCGGCCATCAATAGCGGGAAGTTCCACGGGATGATCTGGCCGATCACTCCGACCGGCTCGCGCAGCGTGTACGCGTGATAGGTCGCGCCGGGAGTGTATGGAACGGAGATGGGAATAGTGGTGCCTTCGAGTTTCGTGGCCCATCCAGCCATGTAGCGGAACATGTCGACGGCGAGAGGAACGTCGGCCGCGCGGGCGACTGTGAGTGGCTTGCCATTGTCGAGGGTTTCCAGCGTTGCGAATTCTTCGAGGTGCTGTTCGAGCAGGTCGGCTAGTTTCCAGATCAGCTTGCCGCGCTCGGAGGTGGTCAGACGCGACCAGGGGCCGCTGTCGAAGGCTTTGCGAGCGGCTTTTACGGCGGCGTCGATGTCAGCCTTGTCGCCTTCAGCAACCTGGGCTAAGACTTCGCCGGTCGCGGGATTGTAGGTCGGGAAAGTCTTGCCGGAGATGGCATCGACCCACTTGCCATTGATAAGCATTTTGCGGGGTTTTTCCAGGAACTCGTTGACGCGAGAGTCGATCGGAGAGACTGCGGTTGCCATAAATTCCTCCTCGGGAGTGGAAAGGTTGCTGGACGAAACTGACGAAAAAGAAGTCCTTAATAAAGCCAAATGAATTAAGAAAATGGTAATCCCCGGCTGGGCAGATGGCAAGGCGAGGTCGGAGGACGCGAGGTAGAGGTTGGAGGTCAGGTCGCAGAGTGAAAGCATATGGCGCAGGCCGGTTTGCCAACCTTCTGAATGGCGTGGTAGTGTCTGGCTTCTGAAGAGGAGGAGTCCATGAAAACGAAACTGCTTTTGCTGGTCCTTGTGCTGGCGTCGGTTGCACCGGTGATTGCGGAAGATAAACAAGAGAAGGTGGACGATCGGATTACTCAATCGGCGACCGTGATGAAGGAAATTCTGGGCATGCCGGACAAAGGAATTCCGCGCGACCTGCTGAACAGAGCAAATTGCGTGATCGTTTACCCGTCCGTGAAGAAGGCTGCGTTTATTGTGGGCGGAAGTTATGGACGCGGCTTGATCACATGCCGGCGCGGAGCGGACTTCTCAGGCCACTGGAGCGCGCCCGCGATGTTTGCGCTGGAAGGCGGGAGTTTTGGTTTCCAGATCGGCGCGCAGGCTACGGATTTTGTATTGCTCGTGATGAATGAGTCGGGCGCGAAGTCTGTGCTGTCGAGCAAGGTGAAGCTGGGCGCGGATGCGTCGGCAGCGGCCGGTCCGGTCGGGCGTGATACTTCAGCCGAGACGGACGTCGTGCTGAAGGCGGAGATTCTGTCGTACTCGCGCGCGCAGGGATTGTTTGCGGGCGTGTCACTGGAAGGGTCGACGATGCGGTCGGACGATGGCGCGAACAAGGCGTTATATGGGAGAGAGCTCAGCGCGAAGGACATTGTGCGCCTTGGGAAAGTAAAGCCCCCAGCGTCGGCGGCGGGGTTGCTGGCGGTGTTGGATAGGGCTTCGCCGCATCACGTGAAGTAGGAGCAAGATCTAGCGGGCACGCGAGGCAATTGAGGTTGTCTTCTTGCGCCCCCTTCAAGGCTGCGGGGGTGTCCAAGTCTGCACCCACGGCTTGCGCCGTGGGCTTTACTCTCTCGCGGTGCGCGGCTTTCAAGAAACTGCTTTCACGGCCTGGAAACTTACGTTGCCGCTTGGATTTCAAAGCGTCAGCGCTTTAGGCGTTCGCTGCCTTTCAGAACTAGTCCGCAGATTTGGTCCGCGAAATCTTCGTGGAGTTCGAAGTGGCGGATCAGAAAGCGCATGTAGATCGCGCCGTAGAGCGTGTCGAGGAGCAAATCCAGATCGGTGCCGACGGGGATTTCGCCGCGATCGATTCCGCGCTGAAGCGTCTTGTAAGCTTGCTTTCGCTTAGGCCACAGGAATCTTTCGCGGAAGGCTTCGATCAACTCCGGATCGGATTGGCCGCCGGCAACGAGAGCTGCAACGACCTTGCCGCGCGGAGATTGAAAGAGGCGAATGACGTTACGCATCTGCTGCGCGACGTCGCCACGAAGAGAGCCGGTGTCGGGGAATTGAAGTTCCTGTTCGACGCTGGCGGAAAACGCGTCGGCGACCAGCGCTGCCTTGGTGGGCCACCAGCGGTAGACGGTTGCCTTGCTGACCTTGGCGTCGGAGGCAACTGCCTCAATGCTAAGATCCGGGAATCCCCCCTGCTGGCGAAGAAACTTCAGGGTGCTGCGCAGAATGGCTTGCCGTGACTGCTCGCTGCGCGGGCGGCCGGGGGCACGCTTCCCGTTGGTTCCAGTGTGAGTGACAGCCCGAGGGTAACTTTGTGTCATGGCGAAAATTCATTATAATTTAAATCCGAAACGTATTGTTTTGAATCTATTAAGACTCTTGCGGGTCGTGGGTTGGCGGTCCTTCGTGCCTGTGGTGTTCGGGAAGCATCTGAATAGGTACCAACTGATGGCTTTGACCAGAGGTACACGGGGGTGGACAGAGGCCCCCGGCTCCAGATGGAACTAAGATAGTTTTTTCGCTGGTCGCGGTTGTTTCTTTTATGTGGATAGTCGCGTTAGCGCTTCGGCGCCCTTATACGTTCGTTGTGATGGCACTGCTGATCGTCATTCTCACGCCCATCACGATTCTGCGCACCCCAGTCGACATCTTTCCTGACATCAATATCCCTGTTATCAGCGTGGTGTGGAGCTACGACGGCATGTCGCCAAGCGAAATGGCGGACCGGATCGTCAGCAACTCGGAGCGCGGATTCACGATTACGGTGAACGACATCGAGCACCAGGAGTCGCTCGCGGTACCGGGCAAAGCCGTCATTAAGATTTTCTTCCAGCCAAAGGTAAATCTTTCGATGGCGATGACGCAGGTGACGGCTATGTGCCAGACCGTGCTGCGTGGATTGCCGCCCGGCACGACGCCGCCACTGGTAATTACCTACACGGCATCGACAACGCCGGTTGTACAGCTTGGACTGAGTAGCAAGTCGCTGCCGGAGCAGCAGCTCTTCGATCTGGGCAATAACTTCCTGCGCACGCAACTGACTACGGTGCAGGGCGCGGGTACGCCATATCCTTATGGCGGCAAACCTCGCCAAATCCAGGTAGACCTCGATCCCGCCAAGCTTCAGACCTACGGTCTGGCGCCAGCGGACATCGTGAATGCGGTGTCGGCGCAGAACTTAATCCTCCCGGCCGGGACTACGAAGATTGGTCCGACCGAGTTCAATGTGGAAATGAACGGCACACCGGATACGATGGCGCAACTCAACGCCTTGCCGGTGAAGACGACGAATTCGTCCACGTTATACCTGCGCGATGTGGCTCACGTGCGCGACGGTTTCGCGGTTCAAACCAACATTGTGCGGCAGGACGGCACGCGTGGCGTGCTGATGTCGATGTACAAGGTTGGAGGTTCGACCCTAACGGTCGTCAATGCCATCAAGGCTCTGTTGCCGGTGGCAGCGAAAACTCTGCCGCCGGAACTCAACATCAAGGCGCTGTTCGACCAGTCGCTGTTTGTGCGCGCGTCGATTTCGGGCGTGCTTCGCGAAGGGCTGATTGCGGCGGCGCTCACGGCCGCCATGATCCTGCTGTTCCTGGGCGATTGGCGTCCGACGATCATCATTGCGGTTTCCATTCCGCTTTCCATTTTTGTGTCGGTCATTCTGCTGAGCGCGCTCGGCGAGACGATCAACATCATGACGCTCGGCGGCCTGGCGCTCGCGGTCGGAATTCTGGTGGACGACGCAACTGTCGAAATTGAAAACATCGAGCGCAACCTGGCCATGGGCAAGGAGATGAAGCAGGCGATTCTCGACGGCGCCTCGCAGATTGCAGTACCGGCGCTGGTTTCGACGCTCTGCATCTGCATTGTGTTCGTGCCGATGTTTTTTCTGACCGGGGTAGCGCGTTTCCTGTTTGTTCCGATGGCGGAGGCGGTGTCTTTCGCCATGCTGGCATCGTATTTGCTTTCCCGAACTCTGGTTCCGACCATGGTGTTGTACATCATGCGGGGGCATGAGCACCGTGCCGCCGAGCCGAAGGGCTTTCTCGCGCGCTTTCAGCGCGGGTTCGAACGGAATTTCGACAAGTTCCGAGCGGGTTATCAGCAATTACTCGAGACGACGCTCGAACACCGAAAGTTGTTCACCATTTGCTTCGTGATCTTCTGCGTGCTCTCTATGGGCCTGGTTTTCTTCCTCGGAGAGGACTTCTTCCCCAGCGTGGATGCGGGTCTGATTCGTCTGCACTTTCGAGCGCGCCCAGGATTGCGCGTGGAAGAGACGGCTAAACTGTGCGATCAGGTGGAAGAGGTGCTACGCGCCGACATTCCCAAAGAAGAGCTGCAAACCGTGCTCGACAATATCGGGCTGCCGTATTCAAGCATTAATCTCTCCTACAGCAGCTCGGGGGTTATCGGAACAAATGACGCCGAGATTCTGGTTGCCCTCAACCCGGAGCATCATCATCCGACAGCGCAATACATACGCCGTCTGCGCCGGGAGTTGCCGAGCCGCTTTCCGGGCGTGGAATTCTTCTTTCAGCCCGCCGATATCGTCTCGCAGATATTGAATTTCGGATTGCCCGCGCCGGTCGACATTCAAATCGTAGGGGCGGACATGCGGACGAATTACGACATCGGCCAGCAGATTGCGAATCGCTTGCGCCTCATTCCAGGCGCGGCGGATGTGCATGTGCAACAGATGATGAGTCTGCCCACGCTTTTTCTCGACATGGACCGGACTCGCATCAACCAGGTCGGCATGACAGCGCAGAATGTGGCGCAGAGCGTTCTCATCAGCCTGAGCGGCAGTTTTCAAACGACGCCAAATTTCTGGCTGAACCGAAACAATGGAGTCACGTATCCGATCGCGATCCAGACGCCGCAGTACCACATGACCACCTTGCAGGACCTGATGAACACTCCAGTGACGAACACGGGCGCGCAGGGAGAACAAGTGCTGGCCAACCTGGTGCAGTTGCGCCCCGTTACCCGCCCGGCGGTAGTGAACCATTACAACGTGCAGCCGGTCATCGACGTATACGTAAGCACACAGGGTCGCGATCTGGGTGGCGTCTCCTCCGACATCACAAAGGCTTTAAAGCCATTCGAGAATCGTCTCCCGCGCGGGTCGAGCATCATCGTCCGGGGACAAGTACAGACGATGCGGTCTTCGTTTTTTGGGTTGGGAGTCGGCTTACTGGGCGCGATCGTGCTCGTCTATCTTCTTATCGTGGTGAACTTTCAGTCGTGGCTCGATCCATTCATTATCATTACGGCGCTGCCGGGTGCATTGGCTGGCATCTGCTGGTTTCTGCTGGTAACGCGCACCACGCTGAGCGTTCCATCGCTGACGGGCGCGGTGATGTGCATGGGCGTGGCGACGGCGAACTCGATTCTAATGGTTTCATTCGCGCGTGACCGCATGGATATGGGCGTACCGGCATTGCAGGCCGCGGTCGAGGCGGGTTATACACGCATACGCCCGGTGCTGATGACGGCACTGGCCATGATTATCGGTATGTTTCCGATGGCGCTCGGTTTCGGCGAGGGCGGCGAGCAGAATGCACCGCTTGGGCGCGCGGTGATTGGAGGGTTGCTCTTTGCGACCGTCGCGACTTTGTTCTTTGTGCCAAGTGTATTTGCGATTATTCATGGCCGCCGGCAGGCTCGAATCGCGGTCGAGCAACACTAGAGTTTCTGGGAGAAAGTAATTATGTCCGTAGAACAACCGCCGGAGATTGGGCACCAGCAGGAGATCGGGAGTCAAGCGCATCCGGTACACGCGGAGATTCAGCGCCCCCCCGATCTTCCGCCCGCGCCCGCGGGCCGCGCAAAAATGATGGTGGGCGTTGCGTTGCTCATTTTGCTGGTAGCGGGTCTGGTCACCTTTCTGACGCGCAGGAGTGAAACGAGCGCGCTTGCGAAAGAAACCGACGCGGCAGCGATTCCGACAGTTGCGGTTGTACAGCCCACGCCCGAGACGGCCGATAACGAACTAGTGTTGCCCGGAAACCTTCTGGCTTACATCGAGTCGCCAATTTTTGCGCGCACCAACGGCTATTTGTTGCGCTGGAACAAAGACATGGGAAGCAAAGTGGAGAAGGGAGAACTCCTCGCTTCAATTGACACACCGGAAGTGGATCAGGAGCTTTCGCAGGCACGGGCCACCCGGGAACAAATCAGAGCGGCGCTCGGGTTGGCAAAGATATCCGCTGATCGCTGGGCGAATCTCCGCAAGAGCGACTCGGTGTCACAGCAAGAGGCAGACCAGCAGGCGAGCGGCTATCAGCAGGCACAGGCTAACCTGGCGGCCGCCGATGCGAATGTGCGGCGACTGGAAGAGATGGAGTCGTTCAAGAACGTTTACGCGCCTTTCTCGGGAGTGCTTACGCGACGCAATGTGGATCCGGGCGCGCTGATCAATTCCGGTGCGCAGGCGAACGGGCGAGAGTTATTTGACATCGCGCGTGTCGATCCGCTGCGTGTTTATGTCAGCGTGCCACAAGCTTATGCGGCTTCGATGAAGGTGGGCGTGAAGGCGGCGGTCACGTTGCAGGAATTTCCTGGTCAAAAGTTCAGCGGAACCATCGTGCGCACCGCCGATGCGATCGATATTTCGACGCGCACGTTGAATACAGAAGTGGACGTCCCGAATAAAGACGGCAAGCTGTTGCCGGGATCGTTTGGCCAGGTGCATTTTGCGGTCGGCAATGCCGTAGAGCGAATCACGGTTCCGGTGAATGCTATGTTGTTCCGCGCCGAGGGCCCGCAGGTCGCGGTGGTGGGCCCGGACGACAAAGTGGAGCTACGATCGATTGTGATCGGGCGTGATTTCGGCACCACTCTGGAAGTTTTGGGCGGCATTGAGGCGAGCGACCACATCATCATTAATCCGTCGGACTCGCTGGAAGCGGGGCAGCAGGTGCGGGTTGCGGATCCGAGTCAGGGTCAGCCGGGTCAGAGTCAGCCGGTTCAAGCTCAGCCAAATGGAGCCAGCCACTCGTGAGGCGCTTGCTTTTTATACGCAGCCTGCTCGCAGGCATGCTCATGCTATTGACCGGCTGCGCGGTTGGCCCGAACTACAAACGGCCGGCGGCGGATGTTCCAGGCACCTGGAAGGGCGAAGGGCCGTGGCAGACGGCTGCGCCGAAGGATGCGATTCCGAAGGGAAATTGGTGGGGGCTTTATCGCGACGGGGAACTCGACAGTCTTGAACAGGACCTGCTTCAGGCGAATCAATCGCTGAAAGCGGCGCAGGACAGGCTATTTCAGGCGCGCGCGCTGGCGCGCGTCGCGTCGGCCGGATATTTTCCTACTGTCAGCACCGATCCAAGCGGACAGCGAGAGCGTTTCTCCGGCAATCGTCCTCTGGAGGGTGCGTCGCCGTCGCAAGTCAGGACCGACACGGAAAACAATTTTGTCATTCCGTTCGACGTGAGTTATGAGGTCGACTTGTTCGGCAGCGTTCGGCGGAATCTTGAGGCTGCGAATGCGTCGCTGCAAGGGAGCGCAGCCGACCTCGCAAACGTTCGCTTGGTTCTGAGCGCGGAACTCGCGGCCGATTATTTCAACCTGCGGGAACTCGACCGTGAAGCCGGCGTGGTGCGACAGTCTGTGGAGATCCAGCAAAAAGGTTTGGATCTAGTAAATCATCGCCACGAAGGCGGAGTGGCTTCTGGCCTCGAGGTTGCGCAACAGGCCGCATTGCTGGATTCCACGGCGACACAGCTTCAGCTAGTTTTGCAGCAACGCGCGCAAGATGAACATGCGATCGCCGTGCTGACGGGAAAGCCGCCGTCTTCCTTCACGCTGGCAGAGGCACCTTTCAACGTTACCCCTCCGCCGGTGCCCACGGGAGTTCCGTCGGAGATTTTGGAGCGCCGGCCGGATATCGCGAACAGTGAACGCCAGATGGCATTGCAGAACGCGCAGGTCGGATTGGCGCAGGCCGCGTTTTATCCGCACATCACGCTGAGCGGGGACGGAGGATTGCAGAGCCGCAATATTGCGACGCTTCTGAATGCTCCAAGTTTGTTTTGGGCGCTGGGTGGGGATGTTCTCCAGCCGATTTTCAACGGCGGGAGAAATCGCGCGAATCTTGCGGCGGCGCGCGCGACTTATGAGGAATCGGTTGCCAACTATCGCGAGTCCGTTCTCGAGGCATTTCAACAGGTGGAGGATGGGCTCTCGGGACTGACTCTGCTTGATCGTGCTGCCGCAACGCAGGCGAAGGCCGTTGAAGACTCGCGGCGCGCCCTGGAAATCGCCAATAGCCGCTACGTTGGCGGCGTCACGACTTACCTTGACGTTATCACCGCGCAATCCACGCTGCTGAGCAATGAGCGGCTCGCGACACAATTGCTTGGCCAGCAGATGGTCACGTCGGTCTTTCTGGTGAAGGCCCTGGGCGGCGGATGGGACGCTTCGCTAATTCAGAATGAGCAGGTCCGGCCGCAGGCCATCCAAGCGGTAGAACAGTAAAGATTCCAACCTATCCCAAAGGGCGAACTTTCCCGGCAAGCGATCTCTGAGGATCGGCAGAACTCGACCCACGGAAGTTCCAACTCCAAATTGCGCAGGAAATCCTGCTCGGCTTTGTGGAAAACCGTGCTGGACGATGTTCTAGCCCTTTCCGTACCACTAACCTTCGCGGGCTAGCTTCCTTGCCTGGCTGCGAACGCGGAATCCTTGCCGGCGTGGCGGGCGCGAACCTCGTGCTCTGCTATGAACCAGTCTGCCGTGGGATCACCGGCAGCGCCTTTGCGTTCTAAAAACAACTCATAAGCGCGGCGGCGAATTTCTTCATCCAGATTCACATTATCAAAATTCACATTGCTGGATTTCTTTGCGGCGGGCTTGCTGGGCGCCACGTTAATCGGCGTGACATTGCTACGGATCTCCGCGCTCCGGACTTCCGTGCTTCGTACTTGGGGGGTATGCACTTCTTCGGAGCCTTTTGCGCTGGGAATTTCTGGCGCTACTGTCTTCTCGGGAGCAGCCTGGACAGCGTTTGCCTCAGTGGGCGCGGCAACTTTCTTTTTTCGGGGAGTGGTAGTTCCATCTGTTTTACGGGCCATGCAAAACTCCTTACAAGATTGTCAATTTAGGTGGTGGGTTCGCGCAGAAAAGCAACGACTTGAGACGTTACTCGTGGACTGCACATTGCAACAACCTTTGCTATTAACTATATCGCGAGCGCCTGTGGAATTGTGCGGAATCGGGATCGAAAAAACTTCTGCTGGTCATAACTATCGACCATGACCGTTCAAAGCCGAACCAAAGAGATTCGATTGCCGGCCGAGCCGAAGAGAATTCCATATACAGCAAGTACTCTAGTAACTTGTCGAATAGTCGTTGGCCCGCAATATTAGAGATGCTAACAATACTAAAAAAGGTTCATCACGCGCCTCTATGGCAAACACTGGCAGTCAAGCTGGAACGAAAGCCGCCAAGACGGAAATGGGCGAACTGGAGTCCATGCTCTCGGACTCTCCGACGTCGGAGAAGGTCTGTTTGAAACTCGCGCGGATACTATCAGTACAACGCAGCGAGATCGCGCTCTTCAGGCTAGAGAAGGGCAGCTTGCGGTTTATCTTTCCCGTTGAACTGCGTTCGGCCGGTGTTTTACCGCTGTCCGGTACCGCGGTTGCCGCACGAACCGCGGCCACACACACTCCGCTGCTCTCGAATGCATTTATGAGAGTCAGGCACGCCAGCCTGTTTGAAGCGGTGCGACTGTCCAAGGGCGAGGACGATCGAGGCATGGACCAGATGCCGATTCAGAAAATCATGTCGGTGCCGGTTGCGGCGGCTGACGGAACGGTGCAGGGTGTTGTTCAAGTCTCGCGCAAAGGTCTCGATGCGAAGGGCGCGGGCGCGGATTTCAGTGGAGAAGACTTGAGAAAACTCGAGAAGGCCGCCGAAATTCTTGCCCGTATGCCATTCATGCAGGAGGGCGCGGAGCTGTAGATTAAAGTCAA
>JBAWBE010000223.1:0-8682 GCA_049589635.1 Terriglobales bacterium | reverse complement strand
CTTCATGCGGTGATCAATTCAAAGCCGGCGCCACCGCGGTCGGTGAATCCCGCTGTGCCTAAGGAACTGGAAGCGATCATCGGTAAGGCGATGGAGAAAGATCGCGACCAGCGCTATAAAAATGCGGCCGAGATGAAAACGGATTTGTCGCGCCTCCAGCAGGATCGGAACAAGGAAGCGCGGGCGGAGAGCGATTCGTCTTTGCAGAGTGGACTGCGCAGTGGGCTGCGCGATGGGATGCGCAAGATGGGCCGCGCGGCGGTTCCTCGGATTTCGACCCGCGCGTTTGAGAATTCGCGCGGAAAAAGAACCTGGCTGGTTGCTGGAATGGCTGCGCTCGCGGTGCTGGTGGTCGCGATGGCCGGAGGAATGTGGTGGATGCGGCACCGGTCGGCGACACCGGCGTCGGCGGGCCGGCGAACGATTGCGGTGTTGCCGCTCCAGAATATGGATAACAATCCGGAGAATGAGTTTTTGCGGATTGCGCTCGCCGACGAGATCTCAAACGCGCTGATGCATTCCCCTGCGCTCGAGATCAGGCCTTCGCCCGCCGTGCAGAAGGACGAGAGAGGCGCGGCGGAGGCTGCAAACATTGGACGCGACCTCGGTGTGGCAACGGTGGTGGCGGGAAGCTTTCTACGCCAGAAACAGACGGTGATTTTGACTCTGCAAGCCGTGGACGTAAAAGACAACCGGCTGGTGTGGACAGGGACGTTGCAGGCTCCGACGGAAGATTTGATCGAGCTGCGGAAGCAGATGGAGAAGAAGGTGAAGCAGGAACTGCTGCCGGCGCTGGGCGTTGCGAATTGGGGCATGGAGGAGAGCAGCGTGCCGGTGAATCCCGAGGCCTATCACCTTTACATGCAGAGCGCGGCGATTCCGCGCGACGTGGGGCCGAATAAAGATGCCATCACGATGCTCGAAAAGGCGGTCAAGCTCGATCCGAATTATGCGCCGGCATGGGAGGCTCTGGGGCATCGTTATTATTACGACGCGGTTTATTCGGGCGGCGGACCCGAGGGATATGAGCGCTCGAATGGAGCCTATCGGAAGGCGCTCGCGCTCGAACCGGGAAGAACGGATGCTGCCGGATCGCTGGCCATCAATCTCGCGGATACCGGAAATCTGGAGAAGGCGCTGGAAGATGCGCGGGCGCTGGTAAAGCGGCGTCCGGATGTTGCGTTCGCGCATTTTTCGCTGGCGTACGTGCTTCGGTATGCGGGACTGCTCGACCGAGCGCAGTCCGAGTGCGATCGCGCGCTCGGGATCGAGCCGAAGAACTATGCGTGGCGCTCGTGCGCGTTTGCTTTTTTTGAGGCGGGGAAAGAGGCGCGGGCGATGGAGTATCTGAAGCTCGACGAGGGCTCAGAGTACGCGAATGCGGTAAAGGTGACGGTGCTGATGCGCGAGGGGAAGATGACCGAGGCGCAGCGGGCAGTGCAGCCAATGACGGAGAATCCGCTGTGGATGCGCGCAGTGTTGCAGGCATGTCTGAATAAAGCACCGGCGGCGGAGATGCATCGCGTTGCCGAGACGGCGGAGAAGGAGTTGATGGCAGTGCACAATTCCGCGCTGAAATATTATGAGGGCGCGGTGCTGGCGAACTGCGGTGAAAAGCAGATTGCCTATGAATTTCTGCGCAAGGCAGTCGAAGGGCGATATTGTGCACACGAGGCGTTGCTGGAAGATCCACTGCTGGCAGGAGAGCGCGGAGACGCGGAGTTTCAAGAAATTGTGCGCGCGGCGGCGGCGTGTGAGCAGAAGGTTGCGTCCGCGGCGAAGTGAGCGGGCTGTCGATCCGTCAGCTCTCAGTCCGTCAGCTCTCGGTTTGTCAGCTCTCAGGCATCAGCCGTCAGCCGTCAGCCGTCAGCCGTCAATAAATCCTAATGCACACTCGCTCTAAAATTCGATTTGTCATCCTGAGCGACTGGGGTCCCTGCCACGCGCGGTTTTCGCGTGGTGGGGTGGGGAGCGAAGGACCTGCTTTCGCATGCACCACATCAAACTCGAAGTCCCGAACCAGCGCTCGCCTCTTGGGATCAGGCAGGTTCGTGCCACACTTTTGATTCTTTCTTCGTGTAAATTCCATCTTATGGGGATGTTCTCTACTTTGAATTCTTGTAGGAGTCTAGTGTGCGATCCAGGGCGCCTCGTTGGGCCTGCTTCCGCCGCACTGTTGACGACTGTTTTGTTACTCGCGGCGATGCCCGCGGCTGCGCAGCACCCAACGACCGCGCCGAGTGACGATAAGCCTTCCGTCGATCATGGCGCAGGGCAGATGGCAACTCATGACGCCAATCAGGCCAGTCAATCCAAAAATCAAGTCGAGGCTCCCGACCATTATTATGAGCCGCTGCCGCAGGAGACGGGCGAGGCTGGCCTCAAGCTGGAGTTGCGAAAGCTTGCGACTACAGGGCGGTTGATGCAGGTAGTGGCGCACCCAGATGACGAGGATGGCGGGATGCTCACGCTGGAGGCGCGCGGCAAGGGCGTCGACACTCTGCTGATGACGCTGACGCGCGGCGAGGGCGGACAGAACAAACTCGGCAGCAATTTGTTTGATGTGCTGGGAGTGCTGCGGACCTTGGAGCTCTTGGCGGCGGACCGCTATTACGGCGTGGAGCAGCGTTTTTCGCGCGTGGCGGATTTTGGATATTCGAAGACGCCTGAGGAGACGTTTCAGAAGTGGGGTGGGCACGATGTTGCGCTCGGCGACATCGTCCGCGTGATTCGCGAGTTTCGTCCGGATGTCCTGGTGGCGCGTTTTTCAGGGACGGATCGGGATGGGCATGGGCATCATCAGGCGTCGGCGATTTTGACCCAGGAGGCGTTTCGGGCGGCAGCCGATCCGGCGAAATTCCCCGAACAGATTGCGGCGGGATTAGATCCCTGGCAGGCGAAAAAGTTGTACATCGGAAATGTGTGCAGCTTTGGCGCGCAGGCCTGCGACGCCGATAAATACACGCTGAAACTGAATACCGGGAAAGTCGATCCGGTGCTGGGAATGTCGTACGTGCAGTTCGCGCTGAAAGGGCTTCGGCATCAGCAGTCCCAGGGACTGGCGGCGGTGTCGGTTCCGGATGGGGACCGGTTTACGTTTTATAAGCTGGTGGATGCGGAGCCCAAATCGCTGATCTCATCGAACAAAGACAAAGATGGACACGAAGCAGATTTTTTTGACGGCATCGACACGACATTGCCGGGCCTCGGGGCGCGGTTAGGCGACGGGGAAAAGAAAGTTCCGTGGCTGCGGGGAGAGTTGGAATCGTCTGCGGCGAGCATTAAACGTGCGACGGAGAAGAGCGAATCGGACCCCGCCGGCTCCGCCGCTCCGCTTTCAACGACGGTCGAGGGTCTGACCGCGGTGGCGTACCGCTTGAAGAGGAGCGGGATCAATAACGCCGGAGCGCAGGACGTGATGGATGTTTTGCAGACCGAACAAGAGGCCGCGCAGCGGGCGAACAACATCGCGTTGAGCCTGCATCTGGCGGCGATAGTCGGTACAGGTCCCGATGCGGTTCGGAGCGCTCCGCCATTCAAGGATGCGCTGACGGTGGTTTCTCCGGGACAAACTTTTCAGGTGGCGGTGCGCCTGCATAACGGCTCGGACAAGTGGGTGGAAGTGAATCAGACGGATCTCGAAGGCGGCGAGGCATGGATCCAGCGGGCGGACGCGGGAGAGGGAACGATCAAGCCCGGCCAGGATTATTACGCCAACTACGCGCTCCGAGTTCCGGAAGACGCTCCCATGACGCGGCCATATTGGCATCGCGATAATCCAGAGACCGACTCTCTGAATACGATTGACGATGAGAGATATCGCACATTGCCGTTTCCACCGGCGCCTCTGCAAGTTCGCGTGCAGTATGAGGTACTCGATCACAGCCGCTTGCATTCGCCGACGCCGGATGTGATCAGGAACCGGCGAGGCGCGAAGGAAGCGGTGGGGGAGGAGATTTCGGCGACGGTTTTTGTGCCTTATGTCGAGGAGAACGGGAACCGCTCTCGAACTCCGCTGGCGGTTGCGCCGGCGTTTTCGCTGAGTCTCGAACCGGGAGAGCAAGTTCTTCCGATGCAGGACGAAAAGGAAATCGCGGTGAAGGTGGGAGTGAACTCGAATCTGACGACAGCTCCACAGGGAGTTTTGCGGCTGGAACTGCCGGCGGGCTGGGGCGTAGAGCCCGCGCGGCTGACGGTCGCACTCGGGAAACGGGGCGAGCAGCAAGACTTTCTGTTCAAGGTTTCGCCGGCACGATTGCGCGAGGGACGAGTCGAAATTCAGGCGGTACTGGACGCGGGAGGCAAGAGCTACAGCGAGGGATACACGCTGGTGACGCGCGAGGATCTGGGCGTGGCTTATTACTACCAGCCGGCGGTGCAGCGAGTCTCGATTGTCGATGTCAAGGTCCCGCACGACTTGAAAGTCGGATATGTAATGGGCGCGGGCGATGAGATTCCGACGGTGCTGAAGCAGATCGGAATGAATGTGGAGATGATTCCGGCAGAAAAACTCGCGTCGGAGGATTTGAGCAAGTATCAGACGATTGTGCTAGGCATTCGCGCCTATGACACGCAGAAAGATGTGATCGCGAATAATAAACGGCTGCTCGATTACGTGCAGGCCGGCGGGCGGCTGCTGGTGCAGTACAACACCCTCGCCTTCGGGCCATCCGCTGGCGATTTCAATTCGGGCAAATATACGCCATATGCCGCAACGCTTGGCCGGGCTCGTGTGTCGGTGGAAGAGGCGCCGGTGAAGATTCTGGAGCCGGCAAATGACATCTTTCATTATCCGAATGAGATCACGCAGAGAGATTTCGACGGGTGGGTGCAGGAGCGCGGGCTCTACTTCATGTCGTCGTGGGCGCCAGAGTTTACGCCCCTGCTGGAGTCGCACGATCCGGGTGAGCCGGAGCAGAAAGGCGGGCTGCTGGTCGCAAAGTTTGGCAAGGGGACTTATATCTACTGCGCTTATGATTTCTTCCGGCAGCTGCCGGCTGGAGTTCCGGGGGCAGTGCGGCTCTTTGTCAATCTGGTCGCTGGTCGTTAGTCGTCGGTCGATGGTCGTTTGCGATTGGCGCTTCATCGGCAATCGACACTTGAATGATCTAAATGGATTTTGTCATCCTGAGCAGAGCGAAGGACCTGCTTTCGCCGCGACCGCAACCGTCAACCGCGAACAACAAAGCGGCTAACAGCGAGCGACTGACGACCATAGACCGAACGACTGACGACTGACGACTTGCCTAAACCCTCGTGACCACTTCCCCCACAACCGACTCCGGCAACGACTCCCCGCTAGTGCGCGGCATCAGCCTCTCCTCCGCCACCGCGCTCAACATGATCGACATGATCGGCGTGGGGCCGTTTATTACGATCCCTCTGATTGTGTCCGCAATGGGCGGGCCGCAGGCGATGCTGGGATGGGTGCTCGGCGCGTTCTTAGCAATTTGCGACGGGCTCGTCTGGGCGGAACTAGGCGCGGCCATGCCCGGATCGGGCGGGTCGTATCGATATTTGAAAGAAATTTACGGGCCGCAGAAGTTGGGGCGGCTCATTTCTTTTTTGTTCATCTGGCAGCTTTCCTTCAGCGCGCCGCTCTCCATTGCTTCGGGAGCGATTGGGCTCTCGCAGTATGCGGCGTTTTTCTTCCCGCGACTGGAACATATATGGTCGACCCGCACCGGCAATCTGAACCTGCCGCTGATCGGAACTTTGCAGCTGACTTGGGTCTTGATGCCGGCTACTTTGCTGGCCATTGGCGTTTGCGCCCTGACGGCATTTTTGCTGTACCGCCGCATCACCGCTATCTCGCGGCTAACCAAGGTGTTATGGGTCGGCGTGATGGGGACCATTGGGTGGATCATCTTCACCGGGCTAACCCATTTCAACGCGCATCAGGCGTTTGATCTGCCTCCTGGGGCGTTTTCATTTTCCGCCGATTTTTTTCACGGACTCGGCGGCGCGATGCTGATTGCCGCTTATGACATTGGCGGGTATTACAACGTTTGCTTTCTAGGCGACGAGGTGAAGGATCCGACCAGAAATATTCCGCGCGCGCTCTTTATGTCAATTCTCGCGGTGGCTGGTCTTTATATTGTGATGAACATCAGCATTCTGGGTGTGATTCCGTGGCGGGAACTCGCGCAAGCCGGGGCTTCGAACAGCAAGCTGTATGTGGTTTCTACGATGATGCAGCGCGTCTACGGACAAGGCGCGGCATCGGTAATTTCTGTGCTGGTGATGTGGACGGCGTTTGCTTCGGTGTTTTCATTGACGCTCGGATATTCGCGCGTCCCTTACGCGGCGGCGCTGGACGGAAATTATTTTCGCGCATTCGCCAAAGTACATCCGGTCGGACGTTTTCCTTATGTGTCGGTGCTGGCGCTGGCTGGAGTGGCGGCGCTGTTTTGTTTTTTGCGGCTGGCGGATCTGATTGCGTCGCTGATTGTGATTCGCATTGTGCTGCAATTTCTGGTGCAGAGTATTGGCGTGATCGTGCTGCGCATTCGGCGGCCGGATATGCCGCGTCCTTTTCGGATGTGGCTGTATCCCTTGCCGGCTTTGATTGCGGCCGTGAGCTTTATTTTTATCCTGGTATCGCGGCGGAATTTTTTGCGCGAGGTTCGGTATGCGGGCGTGATCCTGGTGGTGGGCCTGCTGATTTATTTAGTACGGGCCTGGCGGCATCGGGAGTGGCCGTGGGAAGCGTCGGCGGTCGTTGGTGGTTAGTCGTCAGTCGTCACTCGTCGGTCAACAGAGCGATCGCCGGGAATCGCGTATGGTGTTGAGCTGGATTTTCGATTAACATCGGAGCGTTTGGTTTGCAGGACTAGTTTGCATTAATGGTTCGCAGGAATTACGACATGAAAAAATATTCTCGAGTTCTTCGTTTGCTTTGTCTGGCAACTGCCGTGGCTGGCTCCGTTTTGTGGATGGGCTGCGTTCATCGGCCGCCACGCTATCACGACACGTATTACAACGACTGGCACAAGTGGAACGACCACGAGGTGGAATTCTACGCGCGCTGGTGCCGCGAAACACATCGCGACCCGAATGTCGATTTTGCCAGGCTTCGTCCGGATGAACAGGAAACCTATTGGAAGTGGCGGCATGACCAGGACAAGGCGCACTATAAGACGCCGCATTGAGGGCCGTACTGAGAATAACGGCGGGCACTCTTTCCAATTCAGACCATACAAATGGAGACAATATGAACATGAAGAAGAGATATGGAGTCGCGAGTTTGCTGGCAATGATGTTCGCAGTTTGCAGTTTATGCGCGGCGCAGGCTAAGGCGCCGAAGACGGTTACGTCGATTCTGGATAGCGGCGTCAAAGGCGTCGAGGGCGAATTTGTTCCGGCAGCGGAAGCGATGCCGGAAGACAAATACGGCTTCGCTCCGACCAATGGCGAGTTCAAAGGCGTCCGCACGTTTGCGCAGCAGGTCAAGCATGTGGCGGCAGTGAACTACATGCTGGCGTCCGCGATCCTGGAAGAAAAGCCTCCCATTGAACTTGGTGGCGAGAACGGGCCTGACAACATCAAGTCGAAAGCCGAGATCGTTAAGTTCATCAAGGACTCTTACGCATATGCCCACAAGGCGGTCACAACCGTTACGGCGGAGAACGCCGCGGGAGAAGTGAACAGCCCGTTTGGAAGCGGGAAGACTTCGCGCATGGGGATGGCGATTCTGATTACCGCGCATTCGTTCGATCACTATGGGCAGATGGTGGAGTATCTGCGCATGAACGGAATTGTGCCGCCGGCTAGCCGCGGGCAGTAGATTCTCTTTGGGGTTTGTGCTCGCACGGGCGGGGCGCCCGTGCCTCCATCTCCATTATTTCTTGCCGTGATGCTTGCGCCAGTCGGCGCTGTCGCGCCCTCCATGCATGGCGATTTGCGTGAGGATCAGCTCCGCTTGCAGGCGGCGCTTCGCGAGGTGCGCCGCGATTCTTTGCTTCGCTCTTTTTGCCGGAACTTTCGGATCCAGAAAAACCAGCACCGATGGCCCCGCTCCGCTTAAAGCTGCGCCGAAAATTCCAGTCTCTCCCGTTAATTCTTTCAGCGCCGGCAAAAGTGGAGCGAAAGGCGCGCGATAGGGCTGATGAATCCGGTCCTCCAACGCAGACGGGAGCAGATCGGTGCGGCCGTTGGCGAAGGCGGAGAGCAGCAGCATGGAATTCTGAATGTTGGTAACGGCGTCGGCGCGCGAATATTGGAACGGCAGAGCGCGGCGGGCCTGCTCGGTGGAGAACGGCATTTCAGGGACAGCCAGCAACAGCGGCCACTTCCCTTTCGGCTTGACCTCGACGACCTGCGCCTGCACCTGGTTCGCCATGCGGGCCACGGTAAGCGCGCCCATCCAACACGCGGAGGCGTTGTCGGGATGATGCTCGCGCATGGATGCCTCGCCGACGATGCGATCATCCTTCCAGCGCAGATGGCCGAAGTGAACAGCCAGCGCAATGCCAGCCAGGCGCGCCGCAGCGGATGATCCGCACCCTTTGCCGATAGGAATTTCGTTTTCGATATGAATGCGCAGCGGCGCAATCTTGCGATTCTCGGATTCGAGAACCTCGCAGTAGGTGGTGACGATGAGGTGGTTCTCCATGCGCCCACAAATCTGTGCGTCGCGGCCTTCGGCGGTAACGAAGAAATCGGGGGCGCGCTCGGCGCGCA
>JBAWBE010000222.1:0-20065 GCA_049589635.1 Terriglobales bacterium | reverse complement strand
AGTATAGGGTGCGGCGGTCCACTTCAATGTGCCGCTGCCGCCGTTTCCGACCGCGATGACCTGCGAGGTCGCAGCGCCGCCCGTTGCCAGCGAGAAGCTGAGCGCTCCGGGAAGAGTATTGAAGAACGTGCCCGACGATTCGATGGTAAGCGTCACGGGCACATTAATTGACTGCTGAGGATTGGCATACTGATAGACCGTGACCTGTCCGGTGTATGTTCCCGCCGCGAGCGTGCTGGCATTGACGCTGACCGTGATTGCGTGGGGCGTATTGCAGCAATCCAGGTTATTTGGGGAGACCGACAACCAATTGCCTCCGGTGGCCGTGTAGGCGATAGGAGTGAAGCCGATGGCAGAGTTATCGCTGGTCTCGATGGTGAGGTTCTGAGGCAGCGGGTTCGTGCCGCCGAAGGGCATGGTGAACTTGATCGCGTTCACCTGCTCGATTACAGGACTGCCGACGGTGACCCAAACCGGAATGGAGGTTGTATCTCCGGACGTTTGGAAGAGTAACTGGCCAAGATAAGTTCCGGCGACAGCGCCGCTATTGGGTAGCAGGCTGGTGTTCACTCCAACGGTCAGAATTGATGGAGCCGTGCCGCTGGTCGCAGAAACAGTTAGCCAGGGAGAAGTGTCAGCCGTGGTCGGCGTGACTGTCCAATTCAATGCGCCCGAGCCGACGCCCGCGATTTGAATGACTTGCGCACTGGTGGCGCCATTGGTCTTCAGAGTGAAACTAAGGGCGCCGGGAAGGTCCGCGAAGAACGCCTGAGTTGACGGCTCGACATTCAGTGTCACCGGGATCGTCATCGACATCTCTGGATTGGCATATTGAAAGATGGTGACTTCTCCGGTATAGGTTCCCGCCGCCAGAGTGCCAACACTTACGCTCACCGCAACCGTATGCGGCGTGTTGCAGCAATCAAGGTTGCTCGGGGACACAGACAGCCAGTTGCCGCCATTCGAGGTAGCCGCTACCGGCGTGAAACCAATGACGGAGTTGTCGGTAGTCTCAACATTCAGGATCTGAGTCAGCGGATTTGCGCCGCCGAAGGGCGTAGTAAAGCTCAGCGGATTCACCTGCACAAAGACAGAACTTCCCACCGTTACCGCAACCGGAATCGTGATGCTGTCGCCGGAACACTTGAAAAGCAACTGTCCGACATAGGTGCCGGCAGTGGATCCGCCTCCAGGAAGATGGGATGCGCTAATGCCAATGCTTATGGTGGAGGGCGCGGTGCCGCTGGAAGCGGATGCAGTCAGCCATGCTCCACCATCGGAAGTGCTAGGAGTGACAGTCCAGTTCAGGGTGCCTGATCCGCCATTACGGATCTGAACCGGCTGCGAGGTGGCTGCCCCGCCCGTCTTGAAAGAAAAGCTTAGCTTGCCCGGAAGCGTGTCGAAGAAAGCCGCGCTCGACGAGCCGACTGTCAGCGTGACGGGCACCGTCATCGTGATCTTGCTGTTCTGGTAATCGGTGAAGACGATCTGTCCCTGATAGGTCCCGGCGGCCAGGCCAGAGCCGTTTACGCTGACCGTCACGGGGTAGGGCGTGTTGCAGCAATCAAGATTCGAAGGAGACACCGAGAGCCAGTTTCCGCCCGACGATGTGGTCGCAGCCGGTGTATAGCCGAAGCTCGCGCCAGTGCTGGCAATGGTCACGATCTGCGGCAGCGGGTTGGCGCCCGCAAAGGGCATGGTAAAAGAAAGCGCCGGAACGGTTTCGAACGCCTGGGCGTGGAGAACACTGCAGAGGCCAAGGAGAGCCATCAGCACGAAAATGAAATGAATTTGTTTGAAGTTTGCGCGAATGGACAGCTTTGAACTGACAAGCTTCGAACTGGCGAGCTTCATATAGGGTCTCCTGGGAGCGCGTGTGGCTCTGAAATCGTCACGAGCGTTTTAGGTATCGAGGTATGTATTGAGCGTTGTCGATCAATCGTTTGTTGTCGAACATTGCTGCCGAAATTGGTCGTCGACCATTGTCCCGAGGGCGCCGGACAGGAGGAAATTCCCCAAACGCCCGATTTCTCTTAACCCGGCGCCCGCGATTCATGGGACAATGTCAGCTCAAGAATTGAGCCGTCGGACCACATTTTGCATAATCCCCCGTGTTGTGTCCTGACGCAGTTCTAAAGAACTCTAAAGAGCGCTAACTGAAGCTGCTAACTGTATGACCAGCAACGATTCGGGCCATTTGGCCCGCGATATCCCCGCGCGTCATATTTCTGCACGGCTGTGGAAGTTCGCCGACTGTGAACTGGACGAGTTTCGGCGTGAGTTGCGGGTGCGCGGTACTGCCGTTGAGCTGGAGTCGAAGCCGCTTGAAGTACTGATCCAGCTTTTGCACCATGCCGGCGAGGTCGTCACCAAAGATGAGCTGCTGGAATCGGTATGGCCGGGAACCGAGGTCGTTGATGGGTCGCTCGCGACGGCGGTCTCAAAACTGCGGCGAGCGATGGGCGACGAGGAGCAGTTGACCATTCTTACCGTGCCACGCGTCGGTTATCGGCTGGCAGTTCCGGTCCGGAGCAAGGCGGTCGCCGGCGGCGTTTGGGACGACCATGGACTTAAGCCCGGCGAAAGCGTTCCTGGTCGCGAGCATTGGCGGCTTAGTACGAAGATGGGGCCTTCCGGGTCGAGCGAAGTTTGGCTGGCGGAGAATCCCAAAACGCATGAGTCGCGCGTCTTCAAGTTCGCCACCGACGGTATCGAGCTCAAGGGGCTGAAACGCGAGGTGACGCTGGCAAGATTCCTGCGCGAGTCGCTCGGCGAACGACAGGATTTTGTCCGCGTGCTGGAATGGAATTTCGACACGCAGCCGTTTTTCGTCGAAAGCGAATACGGCGGCTCGAATCTTTCCGAATGGGCGGACGGCCAGGGTGGATTGGCAAAAGTTTCGCGCGACCTGCGGCTGCGCATGCTGGTTGAAATCGCAAAGGCCGTCGCCGCGGCGCATGACATTGGTGTCCTGCATAAGGATTTGAAGCCGGCCAATGTTCTGGTGACTGCGAGAGTGCATGGGGAAGTGACGGCGGAAAGGGAAGACGACGGTGAGCACGGGAACGGCCACGCCCCGCGCTGGCAAGTCAAGGTCGCCGATTTCGGCAGCGGCGCGCTGGCCGACCCCGCGCGGCTCGGCGCACTCGGCATCACCAACCTTGGTTTCACCGAGACCGTCACGCCGGATTCGGTACTGACCGGCACGCTCGCCTATCTCGCGCCCGAAGTGTTGGCGGGACATTCCCCTACCATCTCATCCGACGTTTATGCGCTGGGAGTGATTCTGTATCAGCTCGTGGTCGGCGATTTCCGCAAGTCTCTTTCGCCGGGATGGGAAGCCGGCATCGATGATCCGCTGCTGCGCGAAGATATTGCCGAAGCCGCGTGCGGCGACCCGGCGCGCAGATTGAAGAGCGCCGCGGAACTCGTCGAGCGGTTGGAAACTCTGGACGCTCGGCGAACGGAGCGGGGCAAGATCGAACTCGCCGAGCGCCGCGCCCAGATCGCAGAGAGAAAACTGGCGGACTCAAAAGCGCGGCGACCGTGGATCATGGTTGCTGTTGTCGTTTTGCTTGTCGGTCTCGGGGCAAGCCTCGTTCTTTACCGGCGAGCGACGCGTCAGCGCGACATTGCGACCCGGCAGACTGAGATTGCGAAAGCCGTGAACCGGTTTATGGCGAATGATCTGCTCGGGCGCAGCAATCCATTTCAGAGCGGCAAGGCGGAAGAAACTCTGCTCGATGCCGTGAAGAGAGCCTCGCCGAGTATCGATCGCCAGTTCGCGACTGAGCCGCAGGTCGGAGCCGAGCTTCATCGCGCAATTGCACACGCTCTTGATATGCGCACGGACTACGCCGACGCGCGCGGAGAATATGACCAAGCTGCGGCTTTGTTTGTGAAATCTGACGGCCCTCTGTCCCAAGACGCCATAATCGTCGAACTGCAACGCGCTGCTATGGAAGCGCGCAGTTATCAGGCGGGCTCGCTGGAGTCCGCCAGAAAAATCCTCGCAGAGCAGGAATTAAAGCTTGCGAACCTCCGCGAGCCTCGCGCCGACCTTCTCGTCTGGCTCTCCTCGGCGCGCGGCATGGTTGCGTTGATCGCCAACGATGCGCAGTCCGCGAAAGACAATTTCCAGGCCTCGTATGACAAGGCCGCCACCCTCCCGGCGATTGACGAAAATACCCGGCTGGCGCTCAAGCAACGGCTTGGGTTTGCCGAGATTCGGCTGGGGAACGGCCCCGAGGCGGAGCGATTGTTTCGCGAATTGCGCGACGAGTACTCGCGCGTCGATGGGCCCGAAAGCGCGGAGGTGTTGAGAGTCCGTCTGAACCTGGCGCAAGCGTTCATGGACGAGAGGAAAAACGCCGAGGCGGTCGACGAGACTACCAAAATTTATCCCGCATTCGTCGCAAAACTTGGCCCCGATCACGAGCTCACTATGCAGGTGCTGGCGACGCGTGCGCAGTGCGAAGGCGCGATCGAGCGCTATGACGATGCGACTCGCGACGATCTCGAACTACACCGCATCGCTGCCTTGAAGCAAGGTCCCGCGTCGTTTTTTGCCATTGCATCGCTCTCCGACGCCGCGCTGGCCCAATGCCGCGGCGGACATCTGGCAGAGGGCACGGTCAATGCTCGAAATTCTTACGACGGCGCGCGCAAAGCTTTTAGCGCACGCGCAGGACTAACCGGTGGAGTCGCCGCTACTCTGGCGGAGTGCCTGATCGCACAGAACAAACTCGATGAACCTGCGAAGTTGCTGGATGAAATCGATCCCAAGAGCGTCGCTCAACTCGAAGGTATAGCGGACTTTTCCCCAACCATCGCACTCGCCCGCGCCGAGATCGCCTACCGCCGCAGTAACTACGCGGAGGCCCGCAAAGTCATCCAGACCGCCATCCCCGCTTTCTCGCGTGCCGACGCGGAAGCCTATCCCAAGCACAAACTCGAGACCCTAATCAACGACATCGACAAACACCTGCCTCAAGGCTCCAAGTGAGATAGGCCCTTGCACCCGAGGGACTGGGTAAATAGGCCCGAAATCAATAGGTTGGCTGATATGGGCTTGCTTCGCTAGCTATTCCGCAGTCAGAGGGAGTAACTGCCGCAGGTGTAATTCTAAGCAAGCCAACTTCTTTCCTTGACGGCCGGTCACTTCCGGTTATACTTTCTGCGATTACTCAGTTTCCCGATTCTGCGTTGAGGGGCGCGGAATTTGGAAAGGCGGAATTGCGCGCCGCGGAGAATCGTCTTCGTCCCCCCGGAGTCGCTAATCCCCGCCAAGCTCGCTTTAACAACACTGAAGCATCTGAAAACACTGAAGCAGAAGACCTTGGGAGATACAACTATGTTCCGGCTTAGCGTGTGGGTGGTGTTACTGGGGGGATTGGTACTCGCGGCGCAGCAAGCAAGAGGTATCGGATTCCAGCCCGTCTTGCAGGAAGAACTCAAGATGACGAGCGAGCCACTAGCACCGGGTGCGGCGGCGATTATTCTTTATCGACAGGTGGACCGGGATGACAATATCCACACGCCCCACGAGGACGACTATGTTCGGATCAAGATCCTGACCGAAGAGGGCCGGAAGCACGCTGACGTCGAGATTCCATTCGATAAACAGTGGGAAGACGTGGTCGCCATACACGCGCGAACCATCCGCCCGGATGGCTCGACGGTAGACTTCGGCGGCAAAGTATTCGACAAGTACATCGTGAAAGGAAAAATCGCGGGCACGCAGATAAAGGTTCTCGTCAAAACTTTCACCCTAACCGATGTGCAGGTGGGCAGCATCATCGAATACGGCTACACGAAGAATTATCACGAATACACCCTCTACAACTCACGCTGGTTTCTCAGCGACGATCTGTTCACAAAGAAGGCGCGTTTCTCGTTGAAGCCGTTTCTGGGCGATAGCTACAACGAAGTTGGGGTCCGCTGGACCTGGAATTTTTTGCCTCCTGGCTCCGACCCTCCACAAAAGACCGCCGACCATTTCGTTCGAATGGAAGTGAGCAACCTACCGGCGTTTGAGACAGAAGAGTACATGCCTCCCGCCGACGAACTGAAGTATCGCGTGGATTTCATCTATCAAGAGGGCCTGCTCGATAAAGATGCGGAAGCTTACTGGAAGCGCATTGAGAAAGCTCGAAACGGGCAATTGGAGAGTGTGATAAACAAGCGCTCCGCGATGGAGCAGGCGGTCGCGCAGATTGTCTCGCCCAGCGATCCGCCGGAATTGAAGCTGCGCAAGATCTACGACCGCGTGCAGAGCCTTCGGAATACATCCTACGAAGAACAGAAGACAGAGCAAGAGCAAAAGCGTGCTAAAGAAAAAGCGGTCGACAGCGCAAATGTGGAACAGATTTGGAAACGGGGTTATGCAGATGGAGGCCAGTTGACATGGCTGTTCCTCGCGTTGGCCAGGGCTGCCGGGTTTGAAGCTTATGGTTGTTGGGTTTCGTCGCGCAACGAATATTTTTTCACTCCCAGCACCATGCAAGCCCAGAAATTGAATTCCAATGTCGTTCTCGTCAAGCTCAGCGGCAAAGATCTTTATCTGGATCCGGGAGCCGCCTTTACGCCTTTCGGACTGTTGATGTGGCCTGAGACCGCCGTGCCGGGGCTGAAACTCGATAAGGACAATGGCACATGGATTCAGACCACTCTCCCGCAACCTTCGGAATCGCAGACCGCACGCGTCGGAAAGTTGAAACTCACTGACGCCGGCGATTTAGAAGGCAAGCTGACCATCACCTACACCGGGCTCGAAGCGATGTATCACCGCCGCGAGGAACGGCACGCCGATGACGTCGAACGCAAGAAGTACCTTGAAGAGCGGGTAACGTCGCAAATCGGCGCCGCCGGAGAGGCGGAATTGACCAATAAGCCGGACTGGACCAGTTCGGAGACGCCGTTGGTTGCGGAATTTGACGTCAAGATTCCAGGTTGGGCGTCAAATGCGGGGCGGAGAGCGATGATTCCCGCTGCGGTTTTTACGGCTGCTGAAAAGGGAGTATTCGAGCATACCAATCGGACCCATCCGATTTACTTTGAGTATCCCTACGTAAAGGTGGACGACTTAACCATCGACCTTCCCCCGGGTTGGCAGGTGAGCAGCCTGCCCGCCGCGCAAAATCAGGATGGGCACGTTATTCAGTACACGTTGAAGGCGGAAAAAAATGGGGAGAGCCTCCATCTGAACCGGAACCTTACCGTCGACGTCATGATGCTCGACAAGAAGTACTACGGTGCCCTGCGCAACTTCTTTCAAACCATAAGAACTGGCGACGCGGAACAGATTGTGCTGCAACCAGGAGAAATCCATGCCAGTAACTAAGCGAGCGCGAGTGGCCAAGTGTGGAGTTGAGCGTCTGGGGCTGTTGCTTTGCGCCGCGGCTTTGGCAACAGCGCTTGCGCCGCAGGCTGCCGCGAGCAGCGACGCTCCGCAGTGGATGCACTCGCTGGTCGGCATCTCGTTGCCGTCGTATGACGAGAAGACCGAAGCGGTTTTGCTATATTCCGACACGAGCGTGACCGTGCTTTCGGAGGACAAAGTTCGAACTCATATCCGCAAGGCATACAAGATTCTTCGGCCCGAAGGCCGGGAGCGGGGCATCGTCGGCGTGGAATTTTATCCCGGGAAAAAAATTACGAATCTGCATGGATGGTGCATTCCGGCGCAAGGCAAGGACTATGAGGTCAAGGAGAAAGATGCGTTGGAAACCTCCGCGACCGAAGGGTTCGAAGTGTTTTCGGATGTAAAAGGGAAGGTTCTGCGAATTCCAGCGCCTGATCCCGGCAACATTGTCGGTTATGAGTACGAGACTGAGGAGCAGCCCTTCTGGCTTCAGGACCAGTGGGAGTTTCAGGAATTCGATCCGGTAAGAGAGAGCCATTATTCCTTGCAACTTCCTGCGGGCTGGGTTTTTAAGACGTCGTGGCTCTCCCATCCTGAGGTAAAGCCCGATGAGAATGGTGGTCAGTTGCAATGGACCGTCAAGGACGTTACAGGAATCAGGCCGGAGTCGGATATGCCGCCATGGCAGGGATTGGCCGCTCAGATGATCGTGTCATTTTTCCCGTCGGGAGGATCCACTCGCAAGCGTGAGTTCGCAAATTGGGGAGACATGGGGCAGTGGTATGCCAACCTGATAAGCGATCGGATGAACGCATCGGAACCGCTCAAGCAAGAGGTCGCTACCCTGACGGCGGGGAAACCAGGCAAGTTGCAAAAGATGCAGGCGATCGCATCCTTCCTGCAACACGATATTCGTTATGTCGAAATTCAATTAGGCATTGGCGGCTGGCAACCTCACGCCGCTCCTGATGTTTTTGCGCATCGCTACGGAGACTGCAAAGATAAGGCGACCCTGATGCGCACTATGCTGCGCGAGATCGGCGTGGACTCCTATCAGGTGGTGATCAATACGAATCGAGGGTCGGTAACACACGACACGCCGGCTCACAACGCGTTTAATCACGCAATCCTCGCCATCAAGTTGCCGGATGATGTGAACGATCCGTCGCTGATTGCCATAGCAAATCACCCGAAACTCGGAAGGCTTCTTTACTTTGATCCGACAAATGAAGTAACACCTTTCGGAGAGATTGGCGGATATCTGCAAGCCAATTACGGCCTGCTGATAGCGCCCGACGGCGGCGAGCTGGTCGAGTTGCCACAACAACCGTCGGCCATGAACAGCATTCAAAGAGTAGGTAAGCTAACCCTCGATCCCAAGGGAATGCTGAGCGGCAATGTCGAAGAAACGCGAGTGGGAGACCAGGCATGGCAAGAACGGTGGCGATTGCTCACAGTGACGAACAACAAAGACAGGATTAAGCCAATTGAAGATCTGCTCGGTGGATCGCTGGCCAATTTTCAAATCGTGAAAGCCAGCCTGGTAAACCTTAATCAGACTAACCAGCCCTTCGGTTTCACCTACAGTTTTGAGTCGAGTGCCTATGCGAAACAAGCCGGCAATCTGCTGCTGGTGCGGCCGCGTGTGCTCGGGGTCAAGGCATGGGGAATTATGGAGACAAAAGAGCCGCGGAAATTTCCAGTCGAGTTCGAGGGACCATCGCGCGACACGGATAGCTTCGACATCGCGCTGCCCCCGGGCTACGTGGTGGACGAGCTGCCGCCGCCCATGGATGTCGACTACAGTTTCGCCAGCTATCACAGCAAGATCGAATCAAAAGGGAACGTTCTGCACTACGAGCGCAATATGGAAATTAAAGAGCTGAGCGTGCCAGTCGATAAACTGGAGCAGCTGAGAAAGTTCTATCGGATGGTCGCAAGCGACGAGCGGAACACCGCCGTGCTCAAGCCCGCCGGGCCGGGCGAATAAGTAAGTGGGATGAGCACAAGCTTACCTTGTATCAAGCTCAGTTTTGTATCAGGGTATCGCTTTAGCGATACATAGCCGGCCAGGCTCGAAATTGACGCCCCTTTAGGCGCTGCGGGAGCCGCCCTAATCCCCCGCCGCCATCTCCTCGGCGCCTCGCCAGCTCTCCTGGCCGATCGGCGGCATCTCCACTTCGCCGCTCTCGATTCGTAGCTGCGCTTCCAGTTCGGCGAGCTGTTTTTCGATATCCTCGGATGCTTGCCGTTTGCGGATCACTTCCTCGCGATAACGCTGCAGGAAATAATCGATCGTCTCGACGCGAATCCGGATCGAACCCGACGGTTTGTTTTCGTCGAGATCCTTGAAGCAGAAATACGGCGTACCCGATTGCTCGATGATTCCTTCGACCACGCCATAGATCGGCGCGTCGTGTCCGCATTTGAAGCTGGAAATTTCGAGCGCCACCAGATTCGGATGGCGCGCCGTAAACTTCGCTGCCCAAACTTTGTGGTTGGTGCTGCACGAGTAGGAATTCTTCCAAGCGTCAGTGATGTCGAGCGGACTGGTAACGACGCCGGCGCGAACTTCTTCGCCGAACAGGCGCTCAAGGAGGTCGTCGTCAAGCGGCAGCGTGTTCTGCGAGAAGATCGGGTAGCCGAGCTTCTGGAACTCGTCGAGAATTTCGTGGTTGAGGCCAGGATCGTGATGATAAGGGCGCGCCAGCATGACGATTCCAATGCGATCCTCGCGCTCGAGCTGGTCGAGCACCTGGCGCGCACGGTTGCGGATACTGTCCTCGTAATTCTTCAGCGCAGCGAATCCAGACTCCACGGCGCGGTCGTTTTCTTCCAGCGACAGACCCAAGAGAGGTTGCAACGATTGCAACATCTGGTGGGCAAAAAGCTTGCGGTCGGCGAAATTCAGCACTGGGTTCAGATACTTGACATTGTTTTCGGCGAAGACGTCGTTCTCCTTCGTGAACGCGGCTTTCACCGTTTCGGGCGTCGCGGTCACAGTGGGACAAGCATTTGCGCCAACGATTTTCACCAGCGGCGAATGCAGCACGTCATACATGGGGAAGAAGATCGCGTCGAGCGGCTTCTTGCGGTGCTTCTCCTGAATCAGGTTGTAGACGTGCGAGATTCCGATCTTCGCAGGGAAACATGGGTCGATGGCGCCGCGGCTAGCGCCCGCGCGATAGAGTTCTGAACTGGTGTAGTCGGAGTAAATAACGTTCTCCGGCTGCACGCCGAGGCTTTCGAAATAAGCGTTGAACAATGGTGCGTAGGTGTAGATGTTGAGCACGCGCGGAATGCCGATGCGCAGGTCCTTACGATGTTCCATCTGCGCACGGCGCTCCTTCGCGCCCTTTGCCCAGCCAGCCCATCCTTTTGTCGGCAGCGGGTCGGCAACCGACTTGACGTTTGTCGGACGGAAAACTTCCTTCGAGGCCATATCAACGAAGTTAGGATGCGCCGCGCGGATTGTGTCGAGTCCGGCCTTGATGTCCTTCATGTCGTTGACGTCTTCGACTGTCCCCTTTTCGCAGGTCGCAATGATGAGGCGCTGCTCGCCATGCATCAGAGGAACCTTGGTGACTTTCTGGATCGGCACGAAGCTCAGGTCGTCTTTTGGCTTCGTGCGAATGTCGATGAAGGTTCGCAGGCAGTCGTTCTTGCAGAAATGGCAGCGTGTTTCTTCGTTGCGGGTGGTCCGGTATTCGATCTTGCGGACGGCTTCGAGCCCGACAAACGAAGTCTGGCGGCCTTTGCGCCATAGCCGCAACGACTCCTGCGCCGCGCCGATCGCGCCCGATTCTCCGCAATGCTCGTGAACGATAATTTCCGGTTGCTTGCCGGTGGCGCGGAAGCTGTTGCGGATGAAATCGACTTCGGCCTTCACGACCGCGAGATTATTTTGCGTTCCACCTTGCAGCACAAAGCGCGTGCCAAGCGCCGCGAGGTTCGGAATGCTGGCGACGTAAAGGAAAACATTCTTCGGCAGCACGGTGGCGAGGCCGGCGAGAATTTCTTCCGCGCGCCATCCCTGGCGCTGGAAGTTGACGATGTCAGACTGCATGAAGACCGCGCAGCCATAGCCGAAAACCGGCATGGCCTGTGCGGAGAATGCGAGGTCGGCGTATTGGGTCACGTCGAGGCCGAAGCCTTCGACGGTGGATTGCAGAAAATATCCATTGCCGGCCGAGCACTGCGTGTTGAGCTTGAAGTCTTTCACGCGGCCGTTATGTAGAATGATGATCTTGATGTCCTGCCCGCCGACATCGACGATTACGTGCGGATCTTCGTAAAACTTCAGAGCCGATTCCGTATGCGCAACGGTTTCCACGAGCGCGACATCGGCATTGAGAACATCTTTCAAAATGTCTTTTGCATAGCCAGTGGTCGCGACTCCCAGCACTTCAAGCTTCGCATTCTGTGCCTCAACCTGGCCGCGCAGGTTCTCGAACATTTCGATTGTGTCCTGAATCGGATTGCCGTTCGACAGCTGATAGGACTTGCAAAGAATGTCGCCGCTTTCGCTGAGCAGCACAGCTTTCGTTGAAGTCGATCCGCCGTCGATACCGATGAAGCCGCCGACGGTCGAGTTCTTCTGAAACACGGCGGGAATGAATTTCTTGCGCCGATAGGTCTCCTTAAATACTTCGAACTCGCTGCGATCTTCAATCATGCCCTTGCCGCCAGATTTGGCTTTTTCTTCCTGGCGTCCAAAATCGATATAGTGAATCAGATTTTCGTAGCCGCGATAGCAGCCGACACAATCGTCTTCCGTGCGACCGAACTCGACCGCGCCCAGCGCCGCGAAGTACTGTGCGTTCTGCGGGACTTTAATCAGGTCTTCGGGCTTTGAGCCTTCGGGCACGGCGACCTTGCGCTCTTTCCACATGCGTGGAATGTTTGCCTGCCATGCTTCGCGCATACCTTTGATAAAGCTATTCGGACCGCCGAGCAGCAGCACATGCGGCCGCAACGTGTGCCCGCGTGTGAGCACGCTGAGGTTCTGTAGCACGATGGCTTCAAAGAGTGACGCCATCAGCTCATCCGAAGGCGTGCCGACTTTTTGCAGGCCGTTGATGTCGGTCTCCGCGAACACACCGCACTTGCCGGCGACCTTGTGCAATTTAACGCCGAAATATTTCTGCTCGGCGAGCAGTTCGGTCGGAATCTTCAACTTCGCATTGATCTTGTCGATAACCGCGCCCGTGCCCCCGGCGCACTTGTCATTCATCGACGGAATCTTCTTTTTGCGGCCCGTCTCCTCATCGTCTTTGAAAACGATGATCTTGGCATCCTGTCCGCCGAGTTCGATCACGGAATAGACTTCCGGGTGCAGTTTTTCGACCGCAAGCGAAACCGCCGTTACCTCCTGCACGAACTTCGCGCCAATCTGGTCGGCGATTGCGCCGCCGCCCGAGCCGGTCATGAACATACGCGTGTTGTGCGAATTTATGCCAGTATCGGTTTCCATCCGCTTCAGGAACTCCAGCGACTTTTCCGGCTGTTTGGTCTCGTGGCGCTGGTAGTCCTGCCAAAGTACTTCATCGCTCGCGGCATCGACGACCACAGCCTTTACCGTGGTCGAGCCTACGTCAAGGCCCACGAGGAACTTGATTGCACGATCATGGCCGTGCGTGGGTTGGCTGGCCGGCTTGGAGATTCGAACGGGATGTACTTCGGGTTCGAGCGGCGCGATTTGAATTAGCTGCGGACCCTTATGGTCGTGCATGTGTTCCTTTCTAGCTTGCGAAGAAATCCAATATCGCTCACCGCCGAGACGCCAAGTTCGCAAAGAAAAACAATTCCGTGAATTTCTCAGCGCACTCCGCGTCTCGGCGGTGAAAGGCAGTTAGTCGCCCGACATCGCAGGCGCCGCTTCCACCCGCACACGCGTCTTCTTCCAGAAGTGCGTGTCTTTATCGATGCGGTCGTTCACATGGAGAATGAACTGCGCCGCCGTGCCGGCGACTCCTTCGCGATGCGGCACGTGATAAAACGGCCGCTTCAGCTCGGGATGCTCGTCGATGTAGGCGCGAATTTCGTTCATGCTCTTGCCCGTCTGCTTCAGGCATTGCTCGAACTCGGTCTTCGCTTTAACCTTCGCCTCGCCGAGCGCCATCTGCACGCGGCTATGCGCGTTGACCTCGCCTTCGCCGGAAGTTTCGATGGGAAGGAAAATCATGTCCTTGAACTTGTTGACGACCGCCGATTGGACGCCATCTGACTGTGACGATGGCATACATCCGAACGGCTTAAGCGCCAACACCATGTGGCACATCTTGTGCTTGGTGTAATAGACGTTCTTACCTACTTCGAGGTGGCCTTCGCCGCCGCGCGCAAACTGGTTGTAGAAAGGATCTGCCAGTTGGGCGAGCTCTTTCTGCGGAGCGAGATGATGGGTGATTCCTCCCAGATTCTTGATCGTCCGGTGATAGAAGAAATTCCACATGCGCTCGCCGGCGCCGATACCCCACAGCTTTTTGCGCAGGCCGATGTAGTTGGAGAAATTCTTTTTCACCTCGTACCACTCGGGATTGCGATGGGGACGATTCACCGGCCACTTCGCAATCGCATGCGCCTTGGCCTGATACATCAGGTACGCGACCCAAGTCGCAATCGGCTCAACCAGCACCTGTGCGCCCTCGCGCTCCAGGAAGTCGAACATGTGGAAGTTGCCGTCGCCCTCGGTGATCTGCGCCCAGAACTCGCCCGTAATTTTCACGAGCGGCTTTACGCGCGTGCGATCGACTTCGATCGAATCCATCTTGTCGCGCGCCGACTTCAGCGCGTTCAGATAGTCCTTGCCCCACATGTGCTCGTGCCACTTGCCGAAGACATTGGCGGTGTTGCGGAGAATCTTGTTGCTCTTGAACTTGGGTTTCGCCCAGTTCGGTGCGCGCTCCTCAATCTCGAACGAGTCGCGATTCTTCAGGTCCTCGCACAGCCCGTCGACTGTCTCGCGAAACACGCGGTCGGTCTGGCCCTGGTTCGCTTCATACGGACGAATCTGGTAGATGAGATCGTTGAAGACGTCGCCCAGGTGCATGGCGTTCAACATGCCGAAGCCGAAGTCGATGGTGAACTTCAAGCCAGGCTCGCCCGAGGCGGCTTTAATTCCATCGCTGTCTTTGAAGAGCAACACGCGGAAGCCGTCGAATCCCGCGTTCTTCAGCGCGAAGCGATACTCGGCTTCATACATGCCAAAGCGACAGGGGCCGCACGAGCCGGCGGTGAAGAAGACATAGTTGTCGAGAATGTTCTTCCGCGAAATACCCTCTTTCTCGAGGAACTGCAAATACTGCACCAGATTGCCGACTGTGAAATACGTCGGATTGCACTGCCCATTGTTGCCGAATTCTTTTCCGGTCTGGAAAGCAGCGACGTTCGGCACGGGCAGCTTCTCGCAGCGATAGCCGCAGCCCTGGAAGACGGCGCGAATCAGGTCCTCATGTTTCCACGTAAAGCCCCCAAACAGAATGGTGACCTGCCCGCGCTCCTCGGCGGTAAACGCTCGCTCGATTGGGCGATGGAAATGGGTGGGCTGATCGAGGCCTGCGATCTTGCGCAGGCGCATGCGCTCGTCGGCGAGGCGCTGTTTGATTTCCGAGTCGTTTTCAATTTGGACGAAATTCGTCGCCATGGTTTCCTCCGGCTGTTGGTTGATTCGTTGCGATGATGTGAATTGCGATGGAAAAAAGCGCGATCGACGCGCGGTTGCTGAACTCAAGATTTAGCGATGACGGGTATGACGCGCGAGGCAGAAGTGTGGGTTTTCGGGAAGCCATCCCGAATGGAGCGGTAAGCTTGTCAAGCAGCAACATTCGAACTCCAAAACGTGGCTAGGAGGTTCGAGTTTTACGCCAGCAGAACAGGGGCCCAAGAAATCATTCGGCAGGCGCCGGACATGCGCAATATTGTTCCTCGGATGCGAAGGCACGGGCCCAAGTTGCAGGAAATTTCCCCACACGCAAAGAACAAGGGACGTCTTACACAAAGTTAGAGAGATTATTAGCAGAAATTCTCAGTGGTTGCAAGCCGGTGCGGAACGAACTAAGTGCGGAGCAACCAGAACGATCAGGATTTCTCAACTTGAGATGATGAATCGAAATATCAACCCAACCGCCTTCGTCGCTATCGCCCGCCCAATAAGAGTCCGGAGCCCAATGGGAAGTGAGCGAACCGTTTTAACCGGTAGACTCTGCATCCGACTTGGAGGACCCTTCCGCTAACAACCCTAATGCATTCTTTATTATCCCCCAGAAGCCGGCGCCCTTCGTGTCGACGGGTTCGAGGTTGGTTACTTTGCTCACAATGTCGAACAAAGCCTCGACGTCGTTCCCAGGCGGGTGCGTATTATCCTTTGAGAATTCGTTGACGATGGAGGCAAATTCCCATGATCCGAGATTTCGATAGCTCTCAAATTGGGCCTCATTGAAGAATTGGTTCATCGTCGACTCGTGAGGGAAGTTGGCGTGGGCGTTGGCGTAGGCCCTGACTCCGAGCGGTTCACTGCCGTTCAAACACGGCTTGATGTAGAGCAGCGTGCCGTTGTGAATGCCCTGCGCGGCCGCACACGACGAATCGGGGTTGCCGTCTATGCAGTCGTAACGAATATCCCCCACGGCGAAATAGACGTTTGACTCGTCGATTCCGCGTTTCATGGGCAGGCCCTTGGGATATTTTGGGAAGCGAATTGGGACGCCGAAATCGATCTCGATCTTGCGTACGGCATTTCCCAAATCCTCGAATTCGAAGTCGCTATCCGCATCGGAATCGACCAGAATGATGTAGCGACAACGCCGCATCACCATTTCATAGAGGCCGAGATTTTCAAAGTGGCCGCCGTCGGTCAGCTCAATCCACTTAAACGTGTCGTCGGTCCGGCCAAGGGCCTCATAAATCAGAGTAAACAATGCACGGATCGGACTCTCGCGGCGCAGATACGTGGCCGTGCCAGGTTGCAACTGCAGTAAAGATTCCAAAGTCATTGGCGCGGTTTCAACAGCGGAATTGCCGCTAGACTTCTGAGCCTCAAGAAACGGCCAGATCGGATTGGGGAGCCACCAGCCCAGCCTGGCGTTAAAGAAGGTCATTAGCAGCGTGACCAGCGGAGAAGAGTGATAACCCATATTTGGATTGAATGCTGCGCCGCTGATAGACATGGCGGTTCCGAGCTTCACTCCCTTGCTTCCGCCGTAGAGCGAGGTCGGCAGATACCCCAGGCGCCAACTCCCAACGCTGAGTGGACTGAAGGTAAAGGGCTCCGCCTTACGCTGCTGCCAAGCCAGGTTGCTGGTGGCGACGACATTGAGAGCGGTGTTGATGACATGCAGCGGCGCATCGTGATGGACCACATCGGATTCATAGAGGTTGTCATGCCCGTCGAAGTCCGTGAAGTTGTCGGCGTGACGAGCGAAGTTCGATGCGCCCAAATAGGCACGGGTCAACCGCATGCGATACATTCCGTGCAGCGAGAAGGTATTGACGTTGATGAATTCGTTGGCGAGCGCCGCGATGAGGAAGGCGATCAATGCAATCACGAGATTTGCGACGAAGCCCTTCTTAAGCTTGTTAGCCGCTCCGCTGGTATCGTCTTTGGATCTAAGAGGTGGTGCGTCGAGGAAACTGGTATCGACGTTGATCACGTGAAGAACGCTTCGAACCGCCCGGCCGATTGCACTTTCTTCCGTCGTCTTGTCTGGAGTGTGGCTGGCAGCGCTATCATCCGCCGCCTTTCGGCAAGCGACCGCTTCGGGCGCAGCAGTTGACATCGAGGCCGCGGGCGTCGTCGGACAGCTCTGCGTCAATGCGTAGACGCGGTCTCGTAAGCCACTGGTCATGCCGGCCAGAGCAAATGAAATGCAAATGATGGCGATAGCACACGCGATCGGCGCGAGGAGACCATGCTTGGCAAGCCATTTCTGGGCGGTCGTGAGTTGGTCCAACTTGACTTTCTTAAGACCGGAACTTGTGGCGGCGCTTAAGCCGGCGAGGCTCCCAAGATATCCTGACGCCAGACCAGCCGCCGTCAAAATGCCAGCCACTACCGAGGTGACAACAGACTCTGCGTAGAAGGCCACTCCCATAAGGGCGAGCCATCCCAGTTGGACCATAATCATCAGGCCCCCGGCTCGCGCCCACCACTCCCGCTCCTCTTCCGACTCGATCCCGCTCAGCAGACCCGATAGCAAAGTTGAAGCCAGCAACAACAACGACCAGATGAGGGGCAGACAGAGCCAGACAAACATACGCGGCTGATAAGTCTTCTGTTGCAGAGACCAATCGGGCATCGGGATATACTTCGCGCAAGCAGCGAGCGCAAGCGTGGCCAGAACACTGATCAGCAAGGGAGCAATCAAGGCCCATAACACGTTCCACCAATCGACGATCTGGGCCCAGCGGTAAGATCCGTCGGAGGTTATTGAATCGTCCCCGTTGGCTGCCTGCTGCGAGTCCTGAGAATTGCCGGAATCGCCCAGCTGTTGGCGGCGCAGCGGGCTGGGATTCTTCAGATCGAAACTCGGCCAGGACCACCAAATACGCGCCACCGCCATGACCATGAGCGGCGCAGTTGCGAACGGAGCGAAGTGCAGCGCAATATCGAACAGTGAACTGTCTTTCAAGGAGGGCTGACGATAGGTTGCCGAGGCCCAACCTTCCACCAGAATCCAAGCTGCGGCAATGAGTGGGAGGACCAGGTTGACGATCTCGCGGTGAGTTCTTCCGACGTTCTCCGGATCCTTCGTTTGGGAGGCATAGGATGGCTTAAAAGTGGAATATGCAACAAATCCCGTCGCCCAACAGACAAGAGCGGAAGCAGTCCAGACCGAGTAAGTGGACACCCACTCGGGCGCATCGAGCGGCACGGATGCCGAAAGTTGGTAGAGAAGTTCAGGCGCACAAAACAAGAGGACGAGCGCCGGTACCAGGATCATCCAATTCAGAATGAGGTTTCGCACGACGATGGCGCCCACCGTCATGGTGTCGAGCGTGAAGCCATAGTTGGGAGTTAGATAGCTGGTATATTCCCGCAAATGGCGTATGGGCTGTGGTTCGGCATCGGCGGAGGTATTCGCGGGATATGCGAGTAATTTCACCACGTTCTTGTATTGCGCATGGGTGGCCCACGCCATCAGCCAGCTGCCGATATAGCCTCCGCCCGAAACTGTTGAAAGATAGTCGAGACGTTCGAGAGCTGAATAACCAAGTTCTCCTGGTGTCGGAACACGATCCGGTCTGGGCTGTCTCTTGATGCTGAATCGCGCCAGCCCTTGCAACACACCCAGGCAGAAACTGGCGCTGCGAATGCCGCCTCCCGAAAGGCAAACGGCGCTGCCATTCATTCCGTGGAGCACCTGCAACAACGGATGATCCGCCTCCTTGCATTTCGTTTCGGCGTCGAGAACCTTCTGATATCCGTCGATGATCTTCCGCTGCACCTTGTCCGTTTTTTTCTGGGCGCGCTCTTCTGTAAGCTCTTGCTCCAGCGCCTCTTTCCTTTTTCCAAGCTCCAGCTTGTTTTCGGACTGGGCTGACTTGAGCTCTTTCTCGAGAGTGGCTTTTTTCTGGTTCAGCTCATTGATGGTGCGACGGTGATCCGCGGCAAGCTTACGCGAATCTTCCTCGGATATTTCCGCGAGTTCCTCTTTTTTCGCGGCTAAGAAGCGGTAAGCATCCTCGGAAATTTGAATTTGCTTTTGCAGCAGGTTCCATTGGCGATGAATAACCTTCACCGGGTCGGAATTGAGGTTCTTGTTATGTTCATTGAAAGGATCGAGCGCCTGTATTTCGGGAATGCCGGCGCTCACCTTTGCGAGGTCGGCCGGACGCCGGGCATAGTATTCGCCGAGGATCGTTCGGAAGGGCAGCGCGTGCGGCTGGGCAGGAAAAGTGATGAGATCGGAGTTCGGAGGACGCGACGCACCGGTCGTGGACCGAGCTCCTTCTTTCGCGATGGATGGGACAACACGGGATCGGTTGACCATTAGATTTCCTCCAGCGCCCTTTTTAGCGACTGGAGGGCATGTTACACGCAAGGCAGCGAGCGATCCCTCAAAAAAACGGGAAATGCCCGTGGTAAAAGGAAGCGATCCTAAGAGGAGAAATAACTTCGTAACAATCTGCACGTCTCGCGCAGCCAGAAGAAGGCGAGATTTTAGCGGATCTCGTGCAAGTTATTGAAGAATCTGGTGGCGGCGGTAGGACTCGAACCTACGACCTACGGATTATGAGACCGTCGCTCTAACCACCTGAGCTACACCGCCAACATTGGCTACGACAATTGCGCGGGCTTCGAATGCAGTGGCTGCAACGCGCGTGAAGGTGACACTTCAATCATTGTAAATGTTAAGCCAAAGCGGACGCAATGTGGTGCGGCCTCGCGCACCTAACCTCGCGCCCTAACAAAGGGATGTCTACGCACGACCATCGCCGACGCGGTTGAGAACCCGCCGCAGTGTCACCTCTCGGACTCCCGCGATCATTCTCACTCAGTCGAGGATTCCTCCCGAGCATCTCTCCCAAGGATCGGCGGATGGATACGGCTGCTCGATACAGCAAAGACCCGATTGACGTTGTCCCGAGAGGATCGGTTATAACCTCTATCTATAAGCGTGAAAATGTATGAAAACCACTACTCACCTACCAGATATGCGCCCCTGGAGGCGGCTTTACACCGCAGCTCTTTTTGAGGTTGACCGC
>JBAWBE010000221.1:0-1884 GCA_049589635.1 Terriglobales bacterium | reverse complement strand
CCTTGGAAGTCCTCGGCGGAGCCGAGGACTCCGCTTCGTCAGGATGACAAGAGGGCTTGGTCCATCTCTATGGACACTCCTCAGCCGCTGCGGGCGCTGGTGGTGACGAAGGGAATTGGAACTTTGAGGTTCGTGGTTCTCGCTCGTCGAAAAGCGCGACGAGTGGGGCCTCGGTCGTGGAAATGGAAGCGTGTATGGGCCAGAGCCCTGCGATGCTCTTGATCTCGTTCTTGGTTACGACACGCGTCCGATCAAACCACTTGCTCGGGCATTTCTGAGTCCCGCCCTTCGCCGAGAACGCAAAGAGCCTGCCTTGAGCGGAGTCGAAGGGACGGGCCACCCGCCGACGTGGTTGCTCAATTTGAAAACGGCGGCTGTGTGCGCACCGGAGATCCCTCGTCCCGCTGGTGAAAACGCGGGACATCGGGATGACGCCAGAATGGGGAGCAATTGTCCTCGGCCTTGCAAAACCGGCAAAGCTGGGCGGCTTCTTTCGTAGTGGCGAACGCAAGAAACAGTAAAGATGGGCCAGTCTACATAGGTCTGCACTTTTGGGCCGTTACTTTCGGGTGCGATCGGGCTGAGAGGATGGTTCCCAGAAGTAGCTTTTGCCGAGATACTAGTGGTTGGGAACAAACGAGGTCCAAGATGAAAGCCTGGTGTTTCGGTATTGTTTTGCTGATGAGCGCTGGCGTGACGGCTCGAGCTCAGAATGATTCTGCGATGGTGACGTCGAAAATTATCGCTATGGAAAAAGCCTGGAACCAGGCATTCAAGCTTCGTGACGTAAAGGCCGTCGACGCCATACTCGCCGACGAGATCGTCCTGATCAATGACGACGGCAGCTTGCAGAGCAAGACCGATTTCCTGAATCTGATCCATTCCGCCAAGGCTTCGGAAGAAGAGCAGGTCACGCCGGAATCGATCAATGTGCATGTGCAGGGCGATGTGGCGATCGCCACGGGGGTGTTCCGGTCGAAGGGAGTTAAAGCCGGGAGATCTTATATGCGGCAGGACCGATTCGTCGATACCTGGATGAAGAAGAACGGGAACTGGATTTGCGTATCCGCGTCGGCGACACCGGTGCTGCACTGAGCTGAGGTCGGGGAACCGTTCTTTCCGCATCATCGTCCGGCTTGCGACTGCTTAGGAGCGGCCGCCCGGGCCGCCTGACAAACCGGACTCTTTCCATAGTTTTTCCCAATTCCAAAGGCCGGACATCACGTTGATTGGCAAGCGAAAGCCGAGTTGATGGGCCAGCATACACACCTGGCCGCGGTGGTGGGCTTCGTGAGCGAGCATGTAGCACAGCATTTCCGGGCCAACCGGCCACGGTTGGGCCCAGCCATCTCTGCGAAACTTTTTGACGCGGCCGTTATTGCCGAGCGCTTCCGCGAGCATTTCCGTGCAGCGAGCGGCGCTTTGGGCCAGTCCCGCGCGCGCCTGCTGCGGTGTGCAGCGGGCGCGTTTGAGCTGTGATGGAAGCTTCAGGTGTGGCGCTGTAAGCCTGATCCACTTAGTGCGGACATTGTGCATGTGGGTGAAGATCGCCGCGATGGGGCGAATGTTGCCGGGCGGCTGGGCTCTCCAGGCGGCGGGGTCAAGATTTTTGATGAGGATCTGGTTGATGCGATCGTTGGCGGCGAAGATCTGGACTGCGGATTGGGCGAGTTGAGTGTGAGCGAGGTGAGGATAGGCGAGTTGAGTTTTAACCTGGGGTGGACGATTGGTCACGGCTCTTACTCTGTTCACGGCTCTTGGTCCTCGACCTATCATACTTCCGGGAAATCAAAGACCCCGCCCTGTCCCTGCAAAAATCGCAGGGACAAGGACGGGGCACCCGATTGGTACTGTGCATACTGCTGGTTGCAGGTGGCGTCCGAC
>JBAWBE010000220.1:0-5601 GCA_049589635.1 Terriglobales bacterium | reverse complement strand
TCGGGCAATCCCTCTGTCAGAGAATTCTCCAGCGACCCGCCCGCAATCGCTCCAGCGCCCGCGCCTGCGGCGCCAAGAATCGCCGCTCCCAATAATCCGACAGCAGTCACGGGACCGACACCAGGTATCATCGCGGCCGCCAGAATGCTACCGCCAGTTATTCCGCCCGCGGCCCCGATGGCGGCGCCAATGGCTTTCCCAATCCCTGGTTGTTCACCCGCATCGACAGGAACAGGATCCGCCGCTCTTCGGCGTGCTCCGGGTGTTAACAATGTGATTTTGTCGGCCACGACGCCGTTGGAGAGCAAACTTTCAATGGCATGGTCGGCCTTGGCTTGCGAGGCGAAAACTCCAGTCACAGCTTGCATCTTTCACCTGCTTTCTCGAATTGAACGGCAAAGATGACATCTGTAGACGACCGGCGCTGTCAATTTCGATAAAGAAACGGCCTTATGAGTTGCCTATTCAAATCTGATTTCCGGGCACAGAATTATTGCTCAATTGGCAAGGAGAACGGTAATTCAGAAGTGCAGGCCAACGGTTGCATGCCAGCGGTCGCAATCGCCAGTTACAAGTCAGACCGTGGCGAAGGTTAACTGCGACGCAGGAATTGCCGAGGGAATACTGATTTCGACGATCGTTCCCGGGTTTGCGTTCACGATGCGCAGCTCGCCACCGAATTCTCTGACGCGCTCGCGCATTCCGCCGAGACCAATCCCGATACTGCCCGGCTGAAGCTGCAAGGTCTGCTCAGCAACGCCCTTGCCGTTATCCCGCACCGATAGCAGGATACCGCGCTCTTTCTGCGTGAGCGTCACAGAAGCTTTTTGCGCGCGCGAATGACGCAGTACGTTGGTCAGCGCCTCCTGCACGATACGGAAGACCGCTCGTTCGAGCGAGGCCGAGAGGCGAGGAAAATCATTCGGAAGTACTTCCAGAGAGGTTTCAATTCCGCTGCGCTCGCTCATGCCCTCGAGCAGCCACCTGAGCGCTGAAGAAAGCCCGCCCTCATCGAGCAGCGGAGGATGCAGCAGATACGACATGCTTCGCACCTGCTGGATGGCACGATCCACCATCTCGCTCGCCTCGCTCACGGATGTCTCCTCGCGAAACGCGGGCATCTGAGACAGCCCATCCAGCATCATTTTTGCGGCCGCCAGCTCCTGACCGATGTCATCGTGCAAATCTCGCGCAAAGCGACGGCGCTCTTCATCCTGCGCGGTCATCAAACGGCTGGAGAGCCGGCGTAGTTCGTGATTAAGCGTTTCGAGTTGCTGGGCGCGTCGATGCAACTCGGCAAATACACTCACCTTGGCCCGCAGAAGTTCCGGCACCACCGGAACAGAAATATAGTCCACCGCACCGCGTTGGTATCCCTTTAAGTAATCCAGGTCCGTCAGGTGTACGCCAGAAATAAAAATTACCGCGATCCGCTGAAATCGCGGATGCTGCCGGATCATTTCAGCGAGTTCAAAGCCGTCCATCTCCGGCATGCTCACATCCATGAGCACTACGGCAACGTCATTTTTTAACAACAGCTCGAGGGCTTCCCGCCCGGAATTGGCCTTGATGAGATTCTCGCCCAGTTCGGCCAGCATGACTTCATACGTCAGCAGTTTTGACGGCTGATCGTCCACCATCAGAATGTTGACCTTCTCGTGCTTGCTCATTGCGTTTTCCCTCAGCCCGCTCGCCAGAGCCACGTTGTTCCAGCCCAGCGAGGCAAAACCCTACACTACCGATGCAACCAGGTCCGAAGCGCCGACAAAAGCTGATCCGTGTTCACAGGCTTGGCCAGATATTCGGAGGCGCCGGCCTCGAGACACTTTTCGCGATCGCCCTTCATGGCCTTCGCAGTTAATGCAATGATGGGCAGCCTGCGCAATGCCGATTTCTGCCGGATCACTTGCATGGTCTCGTATCCGTCCATTTCGGGCATCATGATGTCCATGAGCACGATGGTGACGTCGGGCGTCGACTCCAGCAGTTCGATCGCCTGGCGGCCCGTTCCAGCCGTCAGGACGCTCATGCCGCGCCGCTCGAGAACGCTGCTCAACGCAAAAATGTTGCGTACGTCATCGTCGACGACCAGCACTTTCTTGCCGACCAGCGCGTCATCGGAGCGATGCAGCCGGTCAAGCATCTTCTGTTTTTCGATCGGAAGATCGGAAACCACGCGATGCAGGAAGAGCGCGGTTTCATCGAGCAGACGTTCGGGCGACTCGACGTTCTTCACCACCACGCTGCGTGCCAGAGTATGCAGCTGAGCGTCTTCTTCCGAGGAGAGCTCTCTGCCAGTGAATACAACCACAGGCAGATCGCTGAGCGACGGATTCTCGCGGAACCGCTCCAGAATTTCGAAGCCCGACATATCCGGGAGGCGCAAATCGAGAACCGCACAATCGAAGCTTTGCGATCCGACGGCAGCCAATGCCTCGGCCCCAGTCGAAACCGTGGTGACGTCGATGTCGTCGTAGCCCAGCAATTCCCTGATACTGAGCTGCTCGGCGGGGTTGTCTTCGACCACGAGCAGTCGCTTTCGCCGCGGCGTCGCATATTCCTTCAGCCGTGTAAGCGCCGCCTCAAGCCCTTCGGGAGTAGTGGGCTTGGTCACAAACGAAAACGCGCCGCGCGCCAGTCCGTGGTGCCGGTCTTCGTCAAGCGTGAGCATCTGCACAGGAATATGGCGGGTAGCCGGATCCTGTTTCAGATGGTTGAGGACGGTCCAACCCAGCATGTCAGGCAGGAAGACATCGAGCGAAATGGCCGCTGGATGGAATTCGTGAGCCAACGATAGAGCCTCACTGCCCCGCCGCGCGACGAGAACCTTAAATCCTTTGTCGCGCGATAAATCGCACAGGACGCGGGCATAATGCGGATCGTCTTCCACGATCAACAGCACGGAATCCTCGGGCTGGAGATTTTCACGGTCATCCGGCACGTGCTGAGCAGGCTCTTCTGACACCGTGAGCTTGGCCAGTTGCACCGGCAAAGTTGGCGAACTCCGCTCCGGCACGTTCACCGCAGATGGACCAACGTACGTTTGTGGCAAGTAGAGTGTGAACGTGCTGCCATGTCCGGGCACGCTGCTTAATTGAATTTCTCCACCAAGCAAGTTGGCGAGCTCGCGGCTGATCGCGAGACCCAGACCTGTTCCGCCGTACTTGCGGCTCGTCCCCGCATCTGCCTGCTGGAAAGCCTCGAAGATGATGCGCTGTTTTTCCGCAGGAATTCCAATACCCGTATCGGCGACCTCGAAGGCGATGACCGCAGCGGCACTGCCGAGAATCGGATGATCGTGCGACCAGCCGCTCTTGGCGGGCGACACGGTGAGCCGCACGCCGCCTTCTTCCGTGAACTTGAACGCGTTCGATAAGAGGTTCTTCAGCACCTGTTGCAGACGTTTCGAGTCCGTTACCATGCTGCGCGTGAGATGCTGATCGGTCGCGACTTCGAAGGTCAGCTTCCGATTGTCGGCCTCGTGGCGGAACGGACGCGCGACCATCTCCAGCACGCTGCCGAAGAAAATCTCTTCAGCTTCGACAGACACCGTACCCGATTCGATCTTCGACAGATCGAGAATGTCGGAGATGAGGTTCAACAAGTCCGTGCCCGCACCATGAATGGTGCGCGCGAACTCGACCTGCTTGCCTGACAGGTTACCTTCCGGGTTGTCGCCGAGCTGCTGGCCCAACACGAGAATACTGTTGAGCGGCGTCCGCAACTCGTGCGACATGTTGGCGAGGAACTCAGATTTGTATTTCGAAGTGAGCGCCAGCTCCTTGGCTTTTTCTTCCAGAGCGCGTCGGGCCTGTTCGATTTCCTGATTCTTGCGTTCGACTTCGACGTTCTGCTCGGCGAGCTGTTGCGCCTTTTGCGCCAGCTGTTCGTTGGTCTGTTGCAATTCTCGTTGCTGAGTCTGCAATTCGGTTGCGAGCTGTTGCGATTGCTTCAGCAAGCTTTCCGTCTGCATCGTGGCTTCAATGCTGTTTAGCACGATGCCGATGCTGGCAGTCAGTTGCTCAAGGAAAGCCAGGTGCGAAGCAGTGAATGTGCCAAGTGACGCGAGTTCGATGACAGCCTTCACGCTGTCTTCGAAGAGCACCGGCAGCACGATCACGTTCCGCGGTACCGCTTCGAATAGCCCAGAACGAATCGGCACGGTGTTCGGCGGCAGGTCGTTGATCAGCATGCGCCGTTTTTCCGAAGCGCATTGCCCGATCAAACCCTCTCCGGGACTCAAGCGGCGCAGATGACCATCCGCCCCGTCCGAAGCAAACGCCGAGAGCAGCACCATTCCGGCTGCTTCTTCCGACTCCATCTGGTAGATCACGCCTTGCTGCGCGTTCACCAGTGGCACAAGCTCAGAGAGCATCATGCGGCCGACCGTCGTCAAATCACGTTGCCCTTGCAACATGCCTGTGAAACGCGCCAGGTTCGTTTTCAGCCAGTCTTGTTCGGTGTTGCGCTCGGTCGTGCCGCGGAGGTTGTTGATCATCGTGTTGATGTTGTCTTTCAGCTCCGCGACTTCGCCGCTGGCTTCCACCTGAATCGAACGCGTGAGGTCGCCTTTGGTCACGGCCGTCGCCACTTCCGCAATAGCGCGCACCTGGTTGGTCAGGTTGTCGGCCAGTAGGTTAACGTTGCCAGTCAAATCCTTCCACGTTCCGGCAGCGCCGGGCACGTTCGCCTGCCCGCCAAGCCGGCCTTCCACGCCGACTTCGCGGGCCACGGTGGTCACCTGGTCTGCGAACGTGGCGAGCGTGTCGGTCATGTTATTGATCGTTTCCGCGAGCGCCGCGACTTCACCTTTCGCGTTCACGGTCAGCTTCTTCGTGAGTTCGCCGTTGGCGACAGCGGTCACAACCTTCACAATGCCGCGTACCTGCTCGGTGAGGTTGGCCGCCATGACGTTGACGTTGTCGGTCAAGTCCTTCCACGTCCCGGCGACGCCAGGCACTTTCGCCTGTCCGCCGAGTTTTCCGTCAGTACCAACTTCGCGCGCCACGCGCGTAACTTCGGCAGCGAACGCGTTGAGCTGATCCACCATCGTGTTGATGGTGTTCTTAAGTTCGAGAATTTCGCCCTTCACGTCGACCGTGATTTTGCGCGACAAGTCGCCGCGAGCAACAGCGGTCGTGACTTCAGCAATGTTTCGCACCTGCGCCGTGAGGTTTCCGGCCATGGCGTTTACCGAGTCGGTAAGATCCTTCCACGTTCCGGCCACGCCGGGCACGTTGGCTTGACCACCGAGACGTCCTTCGCTACCGACTTCGCGGGCCACGCGGGTGACTTCGGCAGCGAACGATCGCAACTGCTCGACCATCGTGTTGAGTGTTTCTTTGAGCTGCAAGATTTCGCCGCGCACGTCCACGGTGATCTTCTTCGACAAGTCGCCGTTGGCAATAGCCGTCGCGACTTCGGCGATGTTTCGCACCTGACCAGTCAGGTTGCTGGCCATGAAGTTCACGTTGTCAGTAAGATCCTTCCACGTTCCGCCGACTCCAGGCACCTGTGCCTGACCTCCAAGTTTTCCTTCCGTACCGACTTCGCGCGCCACGCGCGTCACTTCTCCGGCAAATGCATTGAGCTGATCCACCA
>JBAWBE010000219.1:0-2652 GCA_049589635.1 Terriglobales bacterium | reverse complement strand
TGGTGGATCAGGGTCGCCTGGTGCGAGTCCTGGGCTATCTGCTTCGAAAGCGCGGCTAGGCTTGTGCCCAATGCAAATTTCCGGTACCTGGAAAGATCCTGAGCGGAAATCAGGGGAGTCGTAAGCAACACAAGCGCAAGAGAAATTGCCACTTTGCGAATCTCTTTCATTTGAGTATCTCCTTCGAGCGATTGCCGATTCAGGACGTTGCCACATCTGGTTGCGTGATGATTTCATCCAGAGGCAGAACCTTGCCCTTAGCGCGCACTACACTGGGGTTCGCGTCACCGGAAATCTTTGTTTGCCCCCACTTCTGAACGTCCTCGTCACGGAAAAGGAACATGCTTTTCTGGACATGCCGAGGGTGGGCATAAACCTGGGTGCAAGGCACTCCGAGGAAATGTTTCGAGATTACTTGGGTAATTTCCACCGAATTGAATTTCTCCCGCTTCAAGCTCGCCAAGATTCGCTTGACTGCTTTGGGTACCGCTTTTTGCGCGTCGAAACCAAAGATGGTTGCCTTGATTTCTCCGGCCAAGTAGAAGAATGTCCATCCCGATTCGCGGATTCTTCGGTCCAGCTCACGTCCGTCAAGCTCATTAGCCTGCGTCCAGCCGGTTACAAACGTCTCGCCATCGACCCGTAGCGCTTCTGGCAAGAGCGTGCCGTCCTTAATGAGGATCGTTCCAGACTCAATTGCATTTCGCATGTGATCTCTCCTCGGAATCCACACCGACGCATTGAAGTGTCACTCTTCCATTTCTCAGTCTCATACCGTTCTCCGCGAGCGTTTTCTTCTGCTTGAATTACTTAGATTGGTCCGGATTGAGAGTTCGCGAACCAGCTTTAACCGCACTCCCAACGGCACGCAACCCAGAGCCGGAAACATTTGAGCGGCTAGTTACCTGCGGATTCCTTCGATTCATTCCGCGGCGAATTCTTTTGCAGTACGGCAACCAGATGGCGGCCGGACTTGGGAACACTGACATTTCCACCCATCACAATTTCGCGTGCGGTGAGTTTGCGGCCATAGACGTCCGCGGTAGCGTCATCGTCTGGGCGCAAGGTCGAGCCCTCAAGTGAAACGCCGGCGAAGAGTCCACGCGTCCGCGAATAGCTGAGGATCTCGGCGCGCATGTACGCGTCGGTGTCCGCAGAGGCGTCACGCCCAACCGGGCCGGCCGCGACCGAAGCGTCTCCGCCTAACTTGACCTTACTATTGAGGATCGATTCCGCGCCGCGTTGATTCATCACCAACAGAACGAGATCGGTAGCCTGTCCCCCGATTTGAAATCCAATGCTGCCGCCTTCCAGGGCATACATCGCGGGAGCGCCCCACGGTCCTCTAAAATCCTTTCCAGTGCGGCAAACCATCGCTCCGCGGCCGTAACTAGCTCCGACCACGAACGCCGCCTTCAGAACTGAAGGAAACACGATTACGCAATCGGCCTTCTCGATTACGTCTTGCGGGATGTTGTCCGGCACACTCATGATCTCCTGCATAACGACACCCGAATTCTCCAGACGCTCTTGCTCTTTGTTCGCGGCATAGAGCACCGCAGTGGCAATCAAACCCAAACATAGCAATAGCATTGCTTTGCGTATCATCGCTGACCTCCATGATCAGAATTGCGGCTGCGGAAGTTTGTTCTCCCCGGAACCTTGGTGAGGGCGCATCAAGCCACGCCGTGAGCCGGGGGAAACCATTGGGCGAATCGCGCTCACGAGCCAGCCCGATCCGAAAACTTCCGTTAAACTCTTTGCCTCGCGCCGACGACCAAGAAAACCACCCCTCCCAGCAGCGCCAAGCCTCCGAGAATCGGAGGAAGCGGTATTCGCTCCTGGGTATCTTTGCTGGTGTGAATCGGGCCCAGATCAAAGACCTTTTCACGATGTGTGTAGGAGATGCCCTGATAGGCCAGGGCTAGCGCGCCCAGAACGACCAACAAAATTCCTACTACCGATAGTGATTTCACGTGAGTTCCTCCACGCCTAGGAAGCCACCCTGAGGTTCTGAATAAATCTGATCAAACCTGTGACCACGGCCAGCGCCAGTAAAATGTGGATGAATCCGCCAAACATGCAAGACGTGGCGACTCCCAGGATCCACAGAGCCAGTAAGATTATGAAAACTGCCGCAAGCATTTCCTTCCTCTCTTGACGAACCGGCACAAAAAAAACGTCGCGCGGATCGAACCGCCGGGTGCGAGCGCAAGGCCTAATCCGGCCTTCTGAGCTCCGTTACCAGCCTCCTGGCTTCGCGCATTCTTTCTTTGTAGTACCGTGGGCTGATGAGGACTTTTTTGTCACCCACTTGCACGCGCTCCTTGATTCCTTCTTTCGTCAGAAACAGGGCGAGTGCCACGTAGGTCTTAATTTCCTTTTCCAGAAATTGAGCTGCTTGTCGCTTCGATTCGTCCATTTTTCACCTCGAATTTGCGACGGGTGGCAAAGGGTTTGAAGCAAAAACGCGCTCGGCGGCTCGCCGAGCCTTCGTTGGTTCGCTGCGCCGACGCAAAGTGCGATTGCCGGAACAGAGAGGTCCCCGGCAATCCGCGGCACGCCTTCGCGCTACAGGCGGCCGAGCAGCAGGAGCACGACAATAATCACTAGCACCAGGCCCACTCCGCCCGACGGGGCATAGCCCCAGTC
>JBAWBE010000218.1:0-2182 GCA_049589635.1 Terriglobales bacterium | reverse complement strand
CGCTTATCCAGGGGTAAGTCCCATGGGGGTGGCAACCCAGGCTGCGTCCATTGGGCATAGTAAGCCGGGCCCATGGTCCTGTACTTCTCTTCCATGTATGGCTTCGGCTTCCACACCATCGATTGATCGCCCCACTTGACGTTGAAGGTGCCTGGCTCTGTTCCGGGCGTAACGCTATAAGGCTTGCCGGCTATCGTCTTCGGAGGCATGAGATCATCGCCGTTATTTGAAGGCCCGGGACTTTGCGCGCTCACCGGCGCTCCGGCGGCCATCAAGGCGAACGTCACCAAAAGGATTTTGAGATATCGCATACTAGTCACCTCACCTTTTCTTGCGACCAATTCGAAAAAGGATGGTAGAGCATTTCGTGGCATCGACTGACCATCGGAGCATCGTAAAACCGTATTTCCTTGTCAAGCTAAACTGACTCATCACAATAGGTCGATGCTGACTTATCGCATGCCGCCGGTAACCGGGTCGCACTCAACCATTTCACTGATCATCACCTCAGGATCCGACTGCGTGTACTTAGGCCAGTCTTCCTTCAGTTCGGAGGCAGCCTCTTCGATTCCAAATAGCCGAATAAATCCGTCGGCGTCGTCACGCGTATTGAAGTACAGCGAGTTGATGAGATGATACGGCACAGTAAGGCCGGGCGGTCCATACGGATTGCGACAAGCTTCGACCCTCACCGGACTGACGCCGCAATGCATCTTCAGTAGCCGCAGTCCCATAGGCAGATGGACTTCGGACCAATGCTTGAGGTTGAAAGTGGAGCCCTGCTTGTTGGGATACATTATGTCGACGCGATACATCGTAACCTCTACGGACTACCCGGTAACCTCTGCGGACTACCTGGGCTCGCTTGCTGTGTTGATCCAAGCGACGGGATGTCGCGTGGGTTCGAGATCGAGTGGGTCGCCGTCGTGCAGATTGCTTGGGCGCTGCGCCGGCGGCGCGAACTTGCGGAAATAATAGCGCACGTCGTCGCCGGCGTATCGAAAGGTGACCGCTCGCCGCGTTTTGGATTCGGATGAATTGCCGCCAGCGCCGTGCAGAGTTCTCAGGTGATGAACGACGACGTCGCCCGGTTCGGGCGCGAAAGTCACGATATCGAACTCGTTTTCATGACCTTCGATTGACGGGATTGGTTCGCCGGCGTCGTCGGGCGCGGTCGCATCGCTGATAAAATAGTTAACCTTGTAGATTTTGCCCGATCTGTGCGAGCCGCGCAGGTACTCAATCAGGCCCATATCCGGAGTTTCGCTCCCTGCTGGGACGCGAATCGCGCAGACCTTGTCGCCCGCGATGTGATCATAACCTTGATCCTGATGCCACGCGGTACGCTCCATCGTCCCCGGAGGCTTCACCAATAACTGATCGTCGTAGAGATAGAGTTTGGAAGAGCCGCTTAGCTGCGCGGCGATCTTGGGTAGCGGCGAGCCGATCGCCAATTCACGAATCGTGGAATGGAGCTGCCAGACGCTGGTTACCGAAACGAAGTGCCCCCGAGTGGATTTCGGCCTCACGCGCGTGTCGAGCGAAACCCGCCCGGCGAGCTGACGAGGAGAGGCCCATTCCAATGGTGCTGGAGGATGCTGTGAGCTCGCGGAGTCCGAGGCAAGAGCGAGTCCGGTGAAATCGAGAACATGGTCTGCCGGCTTCTCGGTCTGGGCGATCAGTTCGTCGATGGCCTGGTTCAGCTGCTGAATCCACTCGAGGTCGATTATTTTGCGTAAGTGTACGATTCCGTCACGCTGGAAAGTTTGCAACTCGTCTTCAGTGATACTGCGCAGCATCTCTCGATTCATGATGACCCTCAACTCTGTTACGGTGACGGGCGCGTCGCTTCGGCCGGCGATACTTTCGGAATCGGCGCGGTCGGTCCAATCCGATCGCGAGCTTCTCCAGCTGGAAGTGTATGCGGTGACCATCGATTGTAATCGTGGTGCCGACGAAAATACTCAAGCGAAACCGTTCCGGTAAACATCGCAACCAGCGTCGGCCAGTTTGATTTCAGCAAACGCAAGTACGCATGCATCAGAACCATCCCAACGATCAGAAAACTGCTCGCGTCGTGCAGAAGACGCTGCGATCTCATCCAATCGTGGCTCGATGTGACGAGCACTTCCGCGTTGAGCGTCAGCGCTATGCCGGAAAAAATCAGCACACCGACGAGGAT
>JBAWBE010000217.1:0-3974 GCA_049589635.1 Terriglobales bacterium | reverse complement strand
GCCACCCACCCAGGATTTATTTCTGGGTCAGAAGGTAGAGGTCTTGGTGGCCGCCGGGGCGGGCGTAGACGATCGTGGAAAGGTCGCGGGAAAAATCGTAGGCGTTACCGGTCGCGTAAAATAGGGGAAAAACAAAGGGGACCTTCAACGCGACCCGGGGCGTCCCGATGATTTTGCCGTTCTGCCAGAGCTGACGGTAAATCGTGACTTTGCCACGCGAAGCGACTAGGTACAAGAACGATTTGCCATCGGGAGCAAAAACTGCAGTGAACGTTAGTACGCCGGGAAGCAGCGAGATGCATTTTTTATCAGAGAGGGAGACCTCGTAGATTCCAATCTTTTCTCCCGAAATTTCGCTGCTAAGCAGGTACTTACCGCTGGGATCGCCATCGTGAATGAAGGCACAGTCTGCCACGACCTTCTCCGGAGTCGAACCGTCCACATTCCATTTCCAAACAGGGGTTACCTCCGGCTCTGCCTTGTCCCCGACACTCAGGTAAAGAGATTTCTGGTCAGGGCTCCAGACCGAAGTGTAGGGCGTTCCTGCCAGCGGGGAGACCTCACGAAGACCGCTGCCATCGGCGCCGACGATGTAGGCTTTGAATACTCTACCGGCTTCTGTCTCGACAAAAGAGAGATGCAAATTGTCCCTTGCCCAATGATCCGTCGACACGTCTTCTCCCGTGGCGATTTTAACTTTGTTGCCCCCGTCAATGTCCGAGACCCAGAGTTCGGTCCTATTGGATGCCAGGATTGCGATGTACATCACACGCTTTCCATCCGGCGAGATGGTAGGCTGAGTTGCGTCCTCAGACACAATGTCCGTCGAATCCTTTGAATGAACGTGGTAAGCCGTCAAGACCCCGGAGGATTTGCCATTCACATAGTAAAGCCCTTTTCCTCCTGGGTCGGGCATGGGCCAGGAGTCCGGTCCCGTTCCGGAAGTAATCTGCGTCAGGCTTCGGTCCTTCAAGCTGTAATTCCAGAGGTTGGTCAGCCCGTTTACAGTCCGGCCGAATAGCACGGCATTCCCTGGTTCGGCCCACGAGAAGCCCGACGCATACCCGGATATCTGATCACTTAGAGCAACCGCCTGATGGTTGGTGACGTTTATTCTGTAAAAAGTTAAATTCGACGAGCTCACCAGAATAGCAGCGGCAAGAATGTCGTTGCCGCCGGGAAATAGCAGGAGCGGGACGAAGACTAGGCCAGTGCCTTTGGAGCTGTACACTAATTCTTCGTTCAGTCCGGATTTTTCAGCACGAAAAATGCCTTCGCGTTCTGACTTTACATAGTAGATAAATGCGCCATCCGGCGAGGGCGCCACCCAGGTGCCGGACACCACATAATGGGGAGCCCCACCGAGCGTAGGCACGGCCCAGACCTCGTCACGGCCGAGAAGCCTCTCGTAATAGACGTATTTTCCGTCAGGGGAAAAGGTATCGACATGCTTGTCGCCTTCGTCATTCGTGAGTTGAAGCGGCTCGCCACCAGACGTGAGCATGAGGAACACTTGCGCTATGCCGCCCACCGGTGAAACAAACGCGACGGCGTGACCGTCGGGAGAAATCCTAGTCCAGTGCATCGGCTTGTTCCACTGGCTGATTTGCGTAATCTTTGCGGGGCCGCTCGGAGTGTTCGAGCGAAGCCAAAGGTGATAAGCCGCGAAGGCTGCCGCCAAGAGTGCGACGCAAGCGGCCACGAGGACATATTTCTTGCCCACGGGTTTCACGGATGGCTGGACGGCGACAGCGGGGGCCGAGCTGCTTGCGGTTCCTGGAGCAAGATCTTGAGTCGCCCCGCTCCCCGACGACGAAATTCGGCCCGAGCCTGTATCTCGTCGCAGGCGTTTCAAGTCAGCGCGCATTTCCGACGCAGACTGACAGCGCAGGTCCCGATCTTTCTCCAGAGCCTTGTTGATGATTCGCTCTAGCTCCACTGGCACATTGGGATTCAGTCGCACAGGAGGGACTGGGACGCGATTCAGAATTGCTTCGGTGATTACGCCTGAGGTGTCGCCGCGAAATGGGAGCTGCCCCGTGGCCATCTCGTAGAGGACCACGCCGAAGGAAAACAGATCCGTGCGCGGATCCAACACCTTGCCTTGCACCTGCTCTGGAGACATATAGGCTACCGTGCCCACTGCCGTACCAGGGCTAGTGAGCAGTTCCTCGGCTGTAGCCGTCGGCATTGCGGAAGCTCCAACACCCTTGGCCACGGGAGTGAGCTTAGCAAGTCCAAAATCCAGAATCTTGACGTGGCTGCGCTTGGTCACAAAAATGTTTGCTGGTTTGATGTCCCGGTGGACGACGCCTTCGGTGTGCGCTGCGTCGAGACCGTCCGCGACCTGGATAGCCAGGTCGAGAATCGTTTCGATTTCCATCGGGCGGCCAACGATGCAGTGTTTCAGCGTCATGCCGTCCAAAAATTCCATGACGATGAAAGCTTGACCATTCTCTTCGCCGATTTCGTGAATCGTGCAGATGTTCGGATGATTTAGCGCAGACGCTGCCTGTGCTTCCCGCCGGAATCGTTCAAGCGCCTGCGAGTCTCTCGCGACGTCGTCCGGCAAGAACTTGAGCGCCACGAAACGGTGCAGACTTGTGTCTTCGGCCTTGTAGACCACACCCATACCACCGCCACCGAGTTTTTCGATGACGCGGTAGTGCGAGATGGTTTGGCCGATACGCGACGGAGTTTCCACCATTGGCGCACATATTAGGTTGCGGGTAGGGGCAAGTCAACGAAGAGAGACCAACTGCTCTTGGAACGCTGTCCAGTCTTGACAACAATTGATGCATTCCGATAGTGTTCCGGCGTGGCCCCCGCCCACTTTGGGAGAGTGCCATGCCAAACTCCTACGCCACGTCGTGGAAAGAACCGTATCAGCAGGCCCTCAGAGAGCCGGACGCCCAGAAGCTAATCGAGTTGGTGCAGGCCGCAGAAAACGCTATCGTTCTTCGACTTCAAGAGCTGGACAATTCCACGGACAATTACGAATACGAAGAACGCGCCGAGATGGAACGCGCTGCTGCGGATTTGCTCGCGATCAAAACTTATAAGCTGGGCTGGCCTGCCGTTGCGGCAACAAACCCGACGGAGTAAGTTACGCGCGGTTTCCCATTTTGGATGCCATGCGATGCGGAAGCCTCTGTCCTTCACATACACCTTTCGCTGTATTGCCGCCTGGATTACCGGGATTACAATGCATGCGAAACACTGGGACCGATAGACGTGCCTGCCGCAAAATCGCCGGACCTTCACCCCGCGTTAGACAAACGCAAGACCATCCTCATCGCTGATGATAGCGAGTTAGTTCGGAAAAAAATCCGCCAGGCACTTGAACGGGACACGGACTTTGAAGTTTGCGGCGAAGTCAGCAATGGCAGTGAAGCCGTGGGCAAGGCGAGAGAGCTCGCGCCTGACTTGATTATCCTGGACGTGAGAATGCCCTGCCTGAGTGGCATTGACGTCGCGGGCGTCCTGCGGTATGCGCTGCCCAAGACTCGGAGAGTTTTGCTGACGATGTACGCAGAAGATGTAGGACCAAACCTTGTCTCTCAGTTTCAAATTGATGCCGTGCTGGCCAAGGCCGATGGGTTGGCCGACTTAGGGGCGCAGGTTAAGAGGCTCCTGAGCGACCCGATAGATGAAGTCGCGCCGGTGGATGAGGCTGCGCCGGTGAATCAAGTTGCCGCTCCGCAGGAAACGATGGAAGCCGTTTAGCAGCGCGATGGCCGCGGGAATATCGCAGCGCCGCACATCTACGACCTCTACGAAGACCTCTACGAACCCAGCAAACTTTGGACGCAGTCAGCCAGCCCCGACACGCCGTTCCCTTTCGCAATAACCGCATCCACCGGAAGCGTTTCTCGAGGAAACGCTCTGGCAACCGCTTCGCCGTACATGGTGAATAGAACGATCCTCACATTGGGCATCATGTCTTTCAGGACCGACGCCGTCTCCAAGCCGTT
>JBAWBE010000216.1:0-3758 GCA_049589635.1 Terriglobales bacterium | reverse complement strand
TCCCGGCGATCGCGATCAACTTGCTCACTCCATCGGATTCTTGTTTGACCGCCCGGACCTCAGCGAAAAAATGGGCGCAAACGGCCGCGCTCGCGTCCGAGCGAAGCATGATCCGGAAGAGCATCTGCAAAGAATGCTTGAAGTGTATGCGCGCGTCACGTCGGCGAGAAAGTTTGCCGCGCCGCCGCGTCGGACATCGTCGGCTGAGTCGTCGCCGGCTGGGGCGCTGTCTTCTCAGGCCTTGTTGCTTCGGGCGTCATCGATCCGAGCATCATCGAACAATGCTTTGCCGATGCAGGCCTTTCCGATGCAGGCTATGTCCGACCATCCAAAACCGCCAAGCCCGGCCCGCCCCGTTCGCGTCGCATTCATCGGCGGGCGTGGCGTTGTCTCCAAATACAGCGGCATCGAATCTTTCTATGAGCAGGCCGGCGCTGAGTTAGCGCGTCTCGGGCACGAAGTAACTGTTTATTGCCGCACTTATTTCACGCCGCCCGCGAACGACCACAACGGAATGCGAATTCGCCGGCTGCCGACCATCCGCTCCAAGCATCTGGAAACCGTGGTGCACACGCTACTCAGCAGCCTTCACGCCATGACGGCGGATTATGATGTCGTGCATTATCACTGCCTCGGGCCGGCGCTGTTTTCGTTTTTGCCGCGCTTGGCCGGCAAGAAGACTGTTGTAACGGTGCAGGGGCTCGACTGGCAGCGCGCCAAATGGGGACGCGCCGCTGCGGGCATCCTTCGCTGGGGAGAAGCCGCCGCGGTGAAACTTCCCGACGCGACCATGGTCGTTTCGCGCACACTCCAGCAGCATTACCGCGATGAACATCGACGCGATACCGTTTACGTGCCAAACGGGGCCACCATCGCGCCTCGCCGCCTGCCAAGGCGAATCATCGAATGGGGACTCGAACCCGACAATTATGTTTTGTTTTTAGGGAGGTTCTCGCCCGAAAAGAACTGTCATCTTCTGATCGACGCCTTCGAAAGAATTCATACTGACATGAAGCTTGTCTTCGCCGGAGGGTCAAGCCATTCTGACGCTTACGTCGAAGAGTTGCGCCTCCATGAGTCGCCACGGATTCGCTTCCTGCCCTGGGTCTCGGGTGCCGATCTCGAAGAGTTGCTCTCGCACGCCGCTCTGTTCGTCCTGCCTTCGGAACTCGAGGGATTATCTCTGGCTCTGCTGGACGCAATGGCAGCCGGAGTTTGCGTGCTTACCAGCGATATACCGGAGAATCGCGAGGTCGTCGACGGAGCCGGCTTCACTTTCCGTCGTGGCGAGCAGGCGGATCTGGAACGCATGCTCGATGTGCTGGTCCACAATCCTGAACTTCGCCAACAGGCTGGGACCCGTGAACGCGAACGCGTTCGGACCCAATACCTCTGGCCGGAGATTGCCCGGTCCATCGCCTCAACCTATTGCAAGGTGCTCGGCTGGCCGGTGGGCGAGGACGATCGGGACGCGGCTTCGGCACGTTCGTCCACGGTTCCAGCACCGGACTTGGGTTTCAGGCACGCGGTCGCCCCTGCTCCGAACAGTCTGACAAGGCTCGGCTGAACCGCATACCTAAATGCTCCGCGGCCAACTTTACCCTGCGCATTGATTAGAATCCGATATTAGAATCAAAGATTAGAATCGAAGCGCCGCTCCTCGCATTCAGAGGTGGGTCGGTCCGTCCAAGCTTTGCTCGGGCCAACCTTCTCGCCGAAAAGCAAAGCGCGGCAGTTCCAGCATGGAAGATCTCATCCTTGTCACCGGTGGCGCCGGCTTTATCGGCTCCAACTTCATTCTCCAGTGGATTGCCAGCGAGCACGCGCGTGTCGTTAATCTCGACAAGCTGACTTACGCCGGCAATCTCAATAACCTCCACACAATCGAAGCTCACCCTAGCTACCGCTTCGAGCGCGGCGATATTCTGGACCGCAAACTCCTCCCCACTCTGCTCGCTCGCGAACAACCTCGCGCCGTCGTTCATTTCGCAGCTGAGAGCCACGTCGACCGATCGATTCACGGCCCCGACGATTTCATCCGCACGAACGTCAACGGAACCTTCGCGCTGCTTGAAGAAACTCGTGCCTACTGGTCCGCGCTGCCCGAGTCCGATCGCGGCGCTTTTCGCTTTCTGCATGTCTCGACCGACGAGGTCTACGGATCCCTCGGCTCGAGCGACCCGGCGTTCACGGAAAATACGCCCTATGCGCCCAACAGTCCATACTCGGCGTCCAAAGCGGCTTCTGACCACTTAGCCCGCGCCTATCATCACACTTATGGACTGCCGATCCTGACCACTAACTGCTCGAACAATTACGGGCCGCTTCAATTTCCAGAGAAACTGATCCCGCTCGTGATTCTGAACGCGTGCCAGGACAAGCCGCTGCCCGTATACGGCGACGGGAAAAATATTCGCGACTGGCTCTACGTTGAAGATCATTGCCGGGCGATCCGCGCCGTGCTCGCCCGCGGACGAGTTGGGGAGACCTACAACATCGGCGGCCGCAGCGAGAAAAATAATTTGGAGATTGTTGGGTCCATCTGCAAGCTGCTCGATCAGCTTCGTCCGAATGATCCAACCGTCCCGCACAACAAACTCATCACGTTCGTCAAAGATCGCCCCGGACACGACCGCCGATATGCGATGAACACGGAAAAGATCCAGCGCGAGTTAGACTGGCATCCGCAGGAAACTTTTGCGACCGGTATCGAAAAAACTATTCGCTGGTATCTTGAACATGACGACTGGGTGCGCGACGTCACCAGCGGCAGCTATCGTCAGTGGATGACGAAGCAGTATGCGACCGAACGCTGAAATCAGGTTTCCAGGCTCCTCCGGGAATTCCCGTACTGTGTCGTTCACGATTTTCGGCGGTCGAAGGTTCATTGATTAAGACATGACCAAGAACGCGTCACCAACCTATAAGGGCATCATCCTCGCGGGAGGCTCGGGCACGCGTCTTTATCCCGTGACGCACGCAGTCGCGAAGAGCCTCCTCCCCGTCTACGACAAGCCGATGGTCTATTACCCGCTCTCCGCGCTCATGCTGGCGGGCATTCGCGACATTCTCATCATCTCGACTCCGAATGACCTTCCACGCTTCGAGCAACTGCTCGGTGATGGATCGCGCTTCGGGGTGCGCCTTCAGTATGCGATGCAGCCGAAGCCAGAAGGCATTGCGCAGGCTTTTCTGATTGGCCGCGAGTTCATCGGCGGCAGCGGGTGCGCGCTCGTTCTGGGCGACAATATTTTCTACGGCCACGATCTCGTCAAAGAACTGCGCGCCGCCGCGCAGCAAAAAAAAGGCGCACGCGTCTTTGCTTATCCCGTCAACGATCCCGAGCGCTACGGCGTTGTGGAGTTCGACGCGCATGGCAAGGCGCTCAGCATTGAGGAGAAGCCCAAGAAACCGAAGTCGCGCTACGCGGTTACGGGACTTTACTTTTACGATCGGCAAGTCGTCGAAATTGCCGGCAGTTTGCGCCCGTCCCGCCGTGGAGAGCTCGAGATTACCGACGTCAATCGCGCCTATCTCGAGCGTGGAGAACTGAATGTCTGTGTGATGGGCCGGGGCACGGCATGGCTCGACACGGGCACCCATGAAGCGTTGATGGAAGCGTCTCTATTTATTCAGACGCTTGAAAAACGCCAGGGACTGATGGTCGCCTGCCCGGAAGAGATCGCATACCGTTCTGGCTACATCACGGCTGAGCAACTCGAAACATTGGCGCACCCGATGCGCAACAACGGATACGG
>JBAWBE010000215.1:0-2775 GCA_049589635.1 Terriglobales bacterium | reverse complement strand
TAGGCGGTCACTACCATCTGCCCGGAGGCATCGGTCCAAAATCCATCGGCCCAGAGGCCGTTGAACATCCCGTAAACCGATCGGCCGAGCGAGTTCCAGCTGAGCTGAGGAATCCACGAAGCTAACTCGTTAGCCGCAGGTTGGACAAGCCATGCCAGTGGGGTGATCAGGAGTCCAACTAGCGCCGCGCCGGCCAACATATGCCACCATGGCACTCGGCGACGCTCGAGCACCACGAGCGACAGCAGTTGCGCCGGCACGGCAGTTGCCGAGAGGGGGTGCGCATAGACCGCGAGTGCGCTGGCTACACTCCATCCTGTGAGGTTCCCAATGCTCGGCTTTTCGAGCAAGCGAACAAAGAAAAGCAGCGCGAGCGCGATCAACATCCACTCCAGAGTGAATGCCCGCGCCTCATGGGCGAAGAACACCGCCATCGGGCTTATCGCGAACAGCAACGCCGCCACCAGCCCGGACCTGGCCCCGAACATCTTCTTGCCCACAGTATAGATAAGCGGAATTGTCGCGACCCCAGCGATTACTGAGGGCATACGCATCGCGAGTTCAGAAGCGCCGAAGACGTCAATCCAGATTCTGAGCAGAAAGTAGTAGAGGCCGTTCCACGGCTCCTTGGCCAGCACAAAATAACGCATTGCGGGCAAGGGCAGAGTTGCGATCTCCCAACTGAAGCCCTCGTCCATCCATAGGCTCTGCGAGCTTATTCCATATAGCCGCGCACCTGAGCCCAGCACCGCAATACTCCAGAGAGCGATAAGATCCGGTCGGTGCCGCAAGGCAGGCCGCAAAGAACCGTCGTGCTCGGGGTTCTGATCCCGCCCACAGCTCTGAACCAGACTTTCCGTTTCGACTCCCAAGAAGCAATTCAACCTATCGGCTAGACAGCATCCCTTGGGCTAAGGTTGGGCGCCGTTTTCGAAACATTCTTCACGCTTCAGGCGGTCGATCCGAGACGCGAAACTCTCGCGCCACCCGCGAGCGTGTTGACAATGAGTGAAGCAGAGATTGCCGGCCGTCCGCCGGCGAGCGATCGAGCCAAACGCATCGTCCAGTTTCAACCCGCTATCCAAACCTTAGCGCGGTGAACGCCACTCACCAGCAGCACCGCATGCGCGGCCATCGGCGGGAGATGCGGGAAAGTCGCGTCGTTGCTCCGATTGCATTCACACGGCGTTCGCTCCAGCCGAGCGCGCAGAGGCTATCTAACGATCACCTGGTCGAGTAGGGAGAAGGCGGCAAAGCCTGCTTGGGTACGGAACCGGAGGCCGTAGAACTACGCTTGAGGGATGATATCCGCCCGGAGTCCACGCACATGAAGTAGTCGGGCATACCCTTCAGATCTCCGCGACAGGCGGGCTCGTTCTCATAAGTGGCGTAGGTCAACCAATTACTGACTGGCACCGTGAGGTCCACCTTATAATTTCCCTGTGAATCCTTGACCGGCGGCATCTTGGGCGGCGGCATCATCATCAGCCAAGTCAAAAGTCCAACAACTGGAAGGCAATACTTTTTCATGGGAAATAGTTGATATCAGATCTGCGTTGATGGTTGCTAGAGGCGCAACTGCCTCTAAATGATTTTCGATTTGCCAAACGAGAAGACCAGAGCCGCGTAGTCACGGCTCTGGCCCGTCCTTCAGACTATTTTTGCCTCAGCTTTTAGTTCTGGTCGTCGTGAACGTAGTTCATCGTGAACCTCACGTTCACATCGTTCGTTGGCCCCGAGTTATCGGACGTCGTTACAATGATTGCCACCGAGTCACCAGGACTCACGCCGACGACCTCAGTGCCCGGCCCTGATTGCTCATCATTCTCGCAAGTGCAAGAGCTGGTGTGGGTGGGGTCCGGGCAAGCATTGATGTTCGTTCCGTTCATGCCGGGCGTAACGAGACCTTGGGTTATCGTGCATATGGGAGTACCAGGAGGACTAACGGCGCACGTAGGGTCGGTTGTCAGATCACACACAAAAAAGTTGTATGCGCCAGCTGTTCCACCTGGTCCTGGATTAATCGCGAAGTGAAAGTCCTGCAGCACACCCGCAGTAGGAGTGTTCGGATTGGCGGGAATCGGCACAAACGTCTCCGCTTGAAGGTGCCCTTGTATCTGCGCACCGTTGCCCGGGGCGATCGTGTCGCTTTCGGTCGGTTCCGCTTGGATACCAGCTAGCGTGCCGATATGGTTGCCGAGCGTGCCACCGCTAAGCATCACAACATCCTCGGTGTTAACTCCGGAAGGTCCCACAACTCCGGTCACGCCAGTAGCTCCCATAGCGCCAGTAGGGCCTTGTGCACCGGTAGGTCCCGTAGGTCCTGTCGGTCCGCCTTCCCCGCCTATGAGATTAGCAGGCCCAGGTCCGCCCTCGTCTCCCTGAGCGCCCGTGGGTCCCATCGGACCTGTCATTCCAATAGGCCCTACCGGACCCTGCGCGCCTTCCACTACCGGTCCAGCTGGACCCGTCGCTCCTGCGGGACCCGTCGGTCCGAACTGCTGCCAGGAAACCGTTGTAGTGCCCCCAGGGCAGCTAGCTAAATTAATTCCGTTGACACGCCCGTTACTGCCAACGCAAAGCGTTATCGTTTGAGCATTCGCGTGTGCTGGCAGGCTCAGCATCAGCGCAACTAACGCGCTTCCCGCCAGCCACAGCCAACCTCTTTTTTCTGAGTGCCTCATTCCTTTTCCCTCCCGCGCGATCGTGGCGTCGAGGCCTTTATCCGGCTCTCCGCGCTCGACTTCAACTTTTGATTCAACGTCCATTCCCTGA
>JBAWBE010000214.1:0-2814 GCA_049589635.1 Terriglobales bacterium | reverse complement strand
CTCCTTGGCCGCGACGACATCCGGATCGTCCCTTCATTCTCGTGAGCTTGAGCACCAGCTTTCAGAACCAGTATCCGGTTTTGAAGCGGATATGCGAAGCGCTTTCGTCGCTGCCGGTCGAGGCATTGATAACCACCGGGCCGAACATGCCGGCGCAGCAATTTTCAGCCGGCGGTGGCGTCGAACTGCGATCTTTCGTTCCGCACGATCGGGTGCTTGCCTTCACCGATCTCCTGATCACACACGCGGGCCACGGAACGGTGATGGCCGGCGCGGGCGCCGGCGTTCCGATGTTGTGCATGCCGATGGGCCGGGATCAGCCGTTTGTCGCAAGCCGGGTCGAAACGTTGGGCTTGGGGCGTGCTCTTTCTCAGGAAGCGAGCTTATCGGAGATCGCGAAAACAGTCATGGAGATGGCAGGCGATTTGCGCCTGCACGCATCCAGCCGGGCCTTTGCCGCGCGGGTCAGCCGGTTCGGCGATTTGGAACGTGCGGCGGAACTCACGGAGCAGATTTATTGAGAAAGTCCCGACGAGGTCCATCGGATGACCATCGCACAAAGAGCTGCGGAAGTGGAACTGATTGGACTTAAAACTGACCGGCACCGGGAAAGGCGAGTCCGGTCGAGGATTAATGATCCGTTCGGGCATAGCATATCGTCAATGAGTAGGCGCGAGTTGCCTCTATACCCGGTCGGGCAGGGAGTTCCCGGCGACATTGTTCCGACTCGCGAGGGCTACGACCGCTGGTCGGAAGTCTACGACGGAGACGGCAATCCTCTGATCGCCCTTGAAGAGCCTCAGGTCGAGCGGATGCTCGGCGACGTGCGTGGACTTCGTATCGCCGATGTCGCGACCCGCACTGGTCGCCATTCGGTTCGGCTCGCGAACGCCGGCGCGAAGGTCACCGGACTCGATCTTTCGAGAGGGATGCTCGCAAAGGCGCGCGCCAAGCCGGGAGCGGATCGCGTTGCTTTCGTAGTAGCAGACTGCGCCGCGAAGCTGCCCTTGCGAGATGGCGCATTTGATCGTGTCGTGTGTGCGCTGCTGGCCGACCACGTCCAATCTCTCGATTCGATCATGAGCGAGCTGGGGCGTATCTGTGGCAACAAGGGCTTCATAGCGCTCACCACCGTGCATCCGACCATGCATCTGCTCGGTGTACGTGCGCGTTTCAACGATCCCGAAACGGGCCGAAAGGTTTATCCGGAGAGCTATGATCACACCATCTCAGCGTTCGTAATGGCGGCAGAGCGCGCCGGGCTTCGTTTCGATGAGATGAGTGAGCATCTGATCACGGAAGAGTTGGTGCGCACGAACCCTCGCGCCGCACAAGCGCTCGGCTGGCCGCTGTTGCTCGCAATAAAGCTGGCGCGGAAATGATTTTTAAAAAGCCGATACACTTCACAGCGCCCGGCTAACGGCTCAACGTTGCCTGGATGGGCGCGAGCCGCGCCAAGCTGACGCCCCAGTTCGACAGCCGCAACGCACTTCCTCCTGTGCCCCACGGACCGCTGTGCCTACTGAAAACTCCGAAAGCGCTGGGATGTCTAGAGTTTTGAGAATCACCGCCTTAGTGTCGCGGGCATGCTCGCATACATCTCGGCACTCTTCTCCTGGCTCGCTTGTCGATTTCGGAGCCGCGTGGAATTGGAACTTGAGGTCATCGCGCTGCGTCACCAGGTGGCGGTCCTGCATCGGCAGCATCCTGGCCGTCGGCGATTCGTCACCATAGATCGGTTCCTCTGGGTCTGGCTCTATCGATTGTGGCCGCGCTGTTTGGAAGCGATGATGTTGGTCAAGCCGGCAACGGTGATCCGGTGGCACCGTCAGGGTTTCCGTTTGTTTTGGCGTTGGCGCTCGAGATCAGGGCGGCCTTCAGTAGATCGCGAGATTCGCGATCTGATTAGGCAGATGAGCGGCGCCAACCCGCTCTGGGGTGCGCCCCGGATCCATGGTGAGTTGCTCAAGCTCGGCATCGAGGTCAGCCAAGCGACAGTCGCGAAGTACATGGTGCGAGGACGGGGAATACCTTCTCAGAGCTGGAGGACTTTCCTGCGCAATCAGGCGGAGGGCATCGCTGCCATCGACATGTTTGTAGTGGCGTCTGCATCGTTTCGGCTGCTCTACGTGACGATCATTCTGGCCCACGATCGCAGGAAGATCGTGCGCATAGCAGTCACCGAGCATCCGACCGCGGTCTGGCTCTCGCGCCAAGTGACCGAGGCTTTCCCGTGGGACACGGCTCCGCGCTACTTGTTGCGCGACCGTGACGCATCGTATGGCTTTGACTTCCGCGGCCGGGTCGAGGCGATGAGCATTACGGAAGTCATCACTGCGCCACGCTCACCTTGGCAGAACGCTTACGTCGAGCGCGTGATCGGTTCGATCCGGCGCGAATGTCTCGACCATCTCGTGATCTTCAACGAGCGTCATTTACGCCGCGTCCTGTCCTCGTACGTCGACTACTACCAACGCACCCGCACGCATCTATCGCTCGACAAGGATTGCCCACAGCCGCGCCCGATCATGCCACCCCGGATCGGAACGGTGATCGCCATTCCTCAGGTCGGCGGCCTGCATCATCGCTACGAACGTCTCGCCGCCTACGCGTATCCGATTCCTGCTCGCAATCGTTGCGCGGCTGCGTACGCCGTTGTGTGAGGATCTCTGCATCTGAGGGTATTTCGATCTCGGTCATGGGTGAGCCACTTTGATTCAGAGTAATGCCCGACTCATGTAAGTGCATCAATTCGATAGTGATTTCTTGTAGCCGATCGTCCTCCGGATCAGGTTGAATTTTCAGTACGGACAG
>JBAWBE010000213.1:0-12920 GCA_049589635.1 Terriglobales bacterium | reverse complement strand
CCCTTCGGCACCGCTGGCGGAGTCGGTGCCGTCGGCGGCGTCACCGCCACCGTTCCCTTGCGAATTTCAATCGTGCCTTTCTCGGAATTAATAGCCAGCGTCGGTCCATTCGTCCCAATCGAGCCGTTGCCGCTCGCCTGCCGGTGTTCGTCCATTACTTTGATCTCGTCGAAGTCCGTTTCGATCTCACCCTCACGTGTCCGCGCTTCGACCCTCATCGCCGTTCCGGGAGGAATCGTAATCTGCACATCGCCTTTCCGGTTATCAATCTGAATATTACCCGGCTTATATACCCCGACCTCGACCGTTCCATTCGAATTTTCCAGCCGCAGGTCTCCCGACAATCCTTCGAGCGCGATGTCCTTGGAGTGCGTGCTCAAGTGCATCGGCCCGGCGAGCGAATCGGCGCGCAGGTCGCCCGAATCGAGATCCAGACGTCCATCAAGGTGCGCAAACTGCATATCCGTACGTGAAGAGTGGAAGTCTACCGTCTTTGAAACCCTTACCAGCCGCACACTCTCAAAGAATTCGCCGGTCAGGCGCACTGCTCCGTCCACGTCCTCGACATCCACTTCTTTCGCGTGGCCCTGAATGGTCACGTCGCCCTTCACGTGCTGAATGCGCGCGGCGCTCGACTCCACGCTCAGTGTCGCGTTCCCCGTTTGATCCGTGATATCAACCTCGCCATGCTGGTTGTTGATGTCGAGATTGCCCGCCATGCCGCTGATCGTCACATCGCCGCGCCGCGACGTGATGGCAACATCGATATTACGCGGCACGTAAACATCGAGATCCGTGCTCACGCCTCGATCACCCGCCGCCTGCACGTTCGCGTTCAGGGTTACGACTTTATCGGCCGGCGTCACCGTTACGTCAGTTCTGTGATTGATGTCGTCCGCTTTCCCCTGGCTATCGGAGTGCACTTTCTTCCGCCAAGACACTCTGATTTTCTTGTCGTCGGAAACATTGACGGTGACAGTGCCGCGATCGTCGAAGATGCGAAGCGCGGTCATTCCGGCGGGTGCATCGGCATTCAAGTCCCCACTGTAATCGTAGGACTGGCCACCGAACATTTCGTCGAAGTCGTTGTCATCGATCTGAAGGTTGTCCTTGATATTTCCCCAATTCACGCGCGACACGCCAGTCGCGACCAGCCCGCCGCAGATGATAAACAGCATCAGGAAAACGCCGCCGACTCCAATGCCTCGACTGGGAAAGCCGGCCCGCTTCGCCTGCTCGTGCTCCATCAGCTTGATGATCCCCCAAAGGATCAGCAGAGCGGGCCAGAAGCGCCCAAACAATACCACCAGTCCATGGGCGTTCAAGATGCCCATCGTCCCGAGCAGGAACAACCCCCCGATCACGATCAGTACAATTGCGCCCGCCATCGAACGCGGTGGCCGCGGCGGCTGTATGTAGGGCGGTGGAACTGCTCCGGGATTCGGTATGCCCGGATTCGGCATGCCTTGATTCGGTACACCTGGATTCGGCATTCCTGTATTAGCCATGGTTCACCTCGCTCGGAGTTGTTGGCTCGCTCGGCGTGGATGGCGGCACAGGCGGAGTCGGTGGTGGTGGAACATCCCGCGGCGGAAGCGCGTCTCCACTAGCCGGATAAGGCGGCGCGGTGTCTGCGCCGGTGTGCTGCACCAGTTTGAGGACTCCGAGCACCAGAAGTATTACCGGCCAGGTGTGGCCTAAGCCAAGGCCGGGACGGTCAATGGTCGACAACAGCCAGAGCGCGCCAACTGTAAACAGAATGATTGGACCCGAAAGCCGCCGGCGGCAGTAAAGCGGATCGCCCACGCCTCCGACCCATCCGTAGTTGCGCGCAAAAAGCCATGCGCCGAGCCCCATCAGAAATACCGGCCATATGCGCTCAAAGCCGTATTCGAACATCCCTGCCGTGTGCAGCAGGAAAAGAACGCCGAGCAGGATAAGAACGATTGCGCCCGTCGGAACCTTGGACGAATCACTCCTGAAGCTTGCCGCTCCACCGCCAAACGAAGCCGCTAGTCCGTAGGGATCGGGAGCCGGCAAGCCCGCCTGAATGGCGCGCGCGGAACGGACCGCGTCGAAAATCTGGTACACCATAAAAAATGTCAGCCCAATGCCGCAAACGGGGCCGAGGAATTCGGCGTTGCCATGGTCAGTGCTGGCCAGGCACGCGATAAATAATCCAAAGATGGCAAGGTGCGCCAATCCCTTCGCGTACTGGCCGGTATATACCGCCCCGACGCCGAAAGGAAAAACGCCGGCCAGAATTCCCGCCACAGTCGGATTCGGTCCAGTGCCGCTCGGCAAGGGAACGCCGGCTGGCGGCGGAGGCATAACTCCTGGTGTGGGAATAGGCCCGGGAATCGTTGCACCGGTTCCGGGAACGAATGTGGATGCAGGCCCCGTCCCGGCCATGCGCGCACCAAGACAATCCTCGCAATAAATGACGCCCCGCACCGGACGTGTACAGTTCGCGCACAGCGGTTTTCCGCACGTGCGGCAATAGGCCACTGCTGACTGATCAGCATGATAGGCGCAGTTCATACAAACCTCCTGTTCGTGGTCAACGCCGAGCTACGAGTTCCGATCCGCGAGTCCCGAGCCATCAAAAGTTCACTCGAGCTTCGCTTGCCGGAGCTTTCAGCCTGCATGGATGCAACCGCTTCGGACGGCCCATTCATGTTTGCCATCACCGTCTGGCCTTGCTCACAGGAGTAGTTTCGATCCTGTCTCTGTTCTGGTTGTCCACTGGTATCGTTCTTGTGATCTTTCTGCTGCTGCTGTTGTTGTTGTGGCGCAGGCTCTTCAGCGGGCGTGTTCGCACGCTTCAACTCACGCACCTTCGATTCGATTTCGTACACGAATCGAATGTTGTCGTAATACTGCACAACCTTAATCTGCGCGTCATTGTAAGCGTGCCGTACCGCCGCAGGCCGTAAATCAATCTTGGCGATATCCGATGCCTTGAACCCGGCTGCGCTCAATGCCAGCGAGAACGAGAAGAAGATCATCCCGAACGACATGGCAAAGCGCGGTTGGCGCACAAACGCGGCCGCAGGAGTAAACCATGAATCCCACCACTCGCGCAGCCGTTCGCCGCGTGGAGTAGCCCCAGCCGCGCCCGCGGTAACAGCCCGCCTACTTACAACCCCGCTGGTTGCGACCAGAATATTGTGGACCAGATGAGCCGGAGGCTCGACCGGTTCAAGCGAGACCAAAAACTCCCGCCCCGCAACCGCGTCAGCAAAAAGCGGCGCACACACCGCGCAAGTGCGGCGGTGGGCGTCAAAGCTCTCTTTCTGGGCGCCGGTCAGCGTGCCTTCAATGGCGTCCGATAGCAGGGCCTCGAACTCCGAACAGCTAGCCCCATATTTTGTGTCGTCTGGCATCAGATCACCTGCCTATATGTACGTTGCAGAAGGCGCGCAAGTTCCGCTCGCCCCCGGTTAATTCTTGACTTGACGGTCCCCTCGGGAACCTTCAGAGCCGTAGCTATTTCCCTATAGTCCATGTCCTGGAGGTCGCGCAGAATCACGGCCTCCCGCAGCTCCGGAGAGAGCTTTTGCAGCGCCGAATGCACCATTTCCCGCGCTTCCCGGCTCTGCGCCGAAGCATCCGGCGACGGCCCCCTGTCGGCGATCTGGTCGCTAAGCGGCTGTGCATCCTCATGTTCAGAGGGCGCAGTATCCAGCGAATCGGTAATCCGGTCGCCCTTAGTCTTGCGGAAATGGTCGACCAGCAGATTCCGGGTAATCGTAGTGACCCAGGTCATAAACGCCCCCTTACCAGAGTCATAGGTATTCAGGGTGCGGTACATCTTGATAAACACTTCCTGGGTCAAATCCTGAGCAGAATCGGCATCCCCAGCAAAGCGATAACAGACGTTATAAATGCGCCGATGAAAGCGTTGAACGATCTCCTCCCAAGCCGCAGCATCGCCCCCAATGCAGCGACGGACCAGTAATCCAATGACCTGGGCTTCTTCCAAAAGTACTCCGGGAAACGCGGTTCAACGTCCCAACAGCACACGGGATATACGTCTATGTGGAACCGGAAGTTCCGTTGAATCATGGAGCTAGCGATTGTAGCAGGTGTAGGGTGGACACTCTTGTCCGCCGCTCTTGCGGTTGTTCTTGTTTTTGATCTTGCGGTTGAGGTGGCGAGCGACCCTGCTGTTGCTCCAGATTCTCGTTATAAATCCGGATAAATCCGGCAAACATCAACCCCAACGTCAACGGCGGCGGACAGGAGTGTCCGCCCTGCCCTACGCGAACCGCACCTTCACATCCGGCCCCTTGTCCAAATGGATGCTATCCACAAACCGCACGCGCCCAGTCTTCAAGGTCAAAATGACCGACGAAGTCCGCGTCCCTTCGCCAAAGAATCGAACTCCCTTAAGAAGCGCGCCTTCAGTCACTCCGGTAGCAGCAAAAATCAGCTGTTTGCCTGGAGCCAAATCTTCTGCCTCGTAAATTCTCTTGCTGTCTTTGATTCCCATCTTCGCAATGCGCTCTTCGAGCTCCGGCTTGTCGATCACGAGCCGTCCCTGCATGTATCCGTTAAGACATCGGATCGCAGCTGCCGTAATCACGCCCTCCGGCGCGCCGCCGGATCCCATCACGACGTGAACTCCCGTCCCGATAACCGCAGCCGCGATGCCGGCGGAAAGATCGCCGTCGCCGATGAGCTTAATGCGCGCTCCCGCTTTGCGAATATCCGTGATCAGCTTCTCGTGTCGCGGACGATCAAGCACCATCACCACGAGATCCTCGACTCCGCGATGCAGCCGCCGCGCAATGTTCTTAAGATTGACCGCAACCGGCGCATCCAGTTCGACGGCGTTCTTGCAGGACGGCCCGACGACAATCTTCTCCATGTAGCAGTCAGGAGCATGCAGCAGGCCGCCCTTCTCCGAAGCCGCCAGCACGGTGATAGCACCCGGCGAACCTGTCGCGCAGAGATTCGTTCCTTCCAGCGGATCGACCGCGATGTCAACGTGCGGAACTCCCGAACCGTCGGTAAACGCGCCGCCGACCTGCTCGCCGATATAAAGCATCGGCGCGTCGTCGCGCTCGCCCTCGCCAATGACGATGGTCCCATGCATCGGCACAGTGTCCATGGTCTTGCGCATGGCTTCGGTCGCGACCTGGTCGCTCAGATGGCGATCTCCTTGGCCCATGGTGCGCGCCGACTCGATTGCAGCATTTTCCACAACGCGCAGAAATTCGAGCGCCAGATCGCTCTCGATGTTTTGTCCGAAAATCTTCGTGCGCGGTTCGGGACGCTGATGAGCTTCGGTGGGATGAGTCTCAGTTGCCATGATTGCCTCCTCTTTCTATGACGGCGTTGCAATGACGGCGCTCAAAACGTGATTTGACGCGCGACTTGGAAATATACCCCTTCGCGGGGATGGAGGGAAGTGACGGAAGGAACTGACGAGCCAGCGATGGCTGGCGCGCGACAAACTGTAACGGAATGAGAACGAGAAGGAGCGAGTGATATTCCGGTTTCGCCTTCGGATTTCATCGCCCGTTCGCGACGCCGACTCTGCTACCCTTCGGCCATGAACACCGAACGAAAAGAGCCGGCGTATCTTCTGACCGAAAAACAGGTCGCCGACAAAAGTGAGATCGCACGCCGCTTTCTCGACACACGCACTCGTCTGAACACCAACGTCGACAAGGCCGACAACTTTCTGGTCAAGCGTTTTTATAACCTCGATCACAACGCATATTTAGAAGGCGCGGTGCCGGCGAAATATAAAGAGCTGATGGGCCTCACAGCCTCGATGTGCCTGCGCTGCGATGACTGCATCAATTACCACACGATCCAATCGTATCGGCTGGGCGCGACGCGCCCCGAGCAGGAAGAAGCCCTCAACGTGGCAATGATCGTCGGTGGAAGTATTGTGATTCCCCACCTGCGCCGCGCGTATGAATTGCTGACCGAACTCTACGGCTGAGGAGAGTCACTGAGATTCGCTTGCAGAAACCGCTAGGCTTTTCCAGTCCGCAGCCAGCATCCCATACATCTCAAGATCAAGAAACTCTCCCCATTTCAGGATGTGTGCGCGCAGGTAGCCCTCGCGGAGCATGCCAATCTTTCGCAAAACATTTCCTGACGCCACGTTTCGCGGAACGTAGCTGGCGAAGATCCGCTGGAGGTGAAGAGTCTCGAACCCATATTTCACCATCGCTCTCGCAGCCTCGGTCGCATAGCCGTTTCCCCAATGCGGTACCCCAATCCAATAGCCCAATTCCGCGCGCCGATGGTCAGCCTCAATCTGCAGCCCGATACCTCCGCACAACTCGCCGGTCTGCCGCAGAATGATGCCGCAGCGCACGCATTGCCCGCTAGCCATATCTTTCTCCGCCAGAGCAATGAATTTGCCTGCTATCTCTTCGGTGTAGGGATAAGGAATGCGCAACGTAGTCGCAGCCACTTCCCGCGCTCCGATTAGTGGCACAAGCGCCGAAATGTCAGCCAGCGTGTAAGCCCGCAACGTGAGCCGCTGCGTCTGTAAGGGAAGAGACGACATATTTCTAGTCAGTGTGTTTTCTACTCTGGCTTTTCCCGTCATCGAAGATAAGGCTCATTTGCTGGTAGGTTCGAATTTTCCGCCAGTTCGTCAGCCAGCAACAACTAGAACGCATCCACTCCCGTAACGCTAGCCCCAATAATCAGCGTGTGAATATCGTGCGTTCCCTCGTAGGTCTTAACGCTTTCGAGGTTCATAAGATGTCGCATGATCGGATAGTCATCAGCCACCCCATTCGCGCCCAGAATGTCGCGTGACATGCGAGCGCATTCCAGTGCCATCCACACGTTGTTTCTCTTCGCCATCGAAATATGCTGGTGCTCGACCTGGCCCGCGTCCTTGAGTCGCCCAACCTGCAAGATCAGCAGCTGGGCCTTGGTAATCTCGCTGATCATCCAAGCCAGCTTTTCCTGCACGAGCTGGTGCGAAGCAATCGGCTGATCGCGGAATTGTTTCCGCAGCAGCGAATATTGCAGCGCGCAGTCGTAACAGGCCATAGCCGCTCCAACCGCTCCCCATGCGATCCCATACCGTGCCTGGTTCAAACACATCAGCGGAGACTTCAGCCCTCCCGTTCCCGGCAACAGGTTCGCTTCAGGAATGCGAACATCCTGCAGCGACAGTCCCGAAGTCACCGAAGCCCGCAGCGACCACTTCCCATGAATGTCGTCCGCCTCAAATCCGGGCCGATCTGTTTCCACCAGAAAGCCGCGAATCTTGTCATCTTCATCTTCTACCTTGGCCCAAATGATCGCGACGTCCGCGATCGTGCCGGAAGTGATCCACATCTTCTCGCCATTCAGCACATACTCTTTGCCAGATTTTTTCGCGCGCGTCAGCATGCCACCCGGATTCGACCCAAACCCCGGCTCCGTCAGCCCGAAGCACCCAAGCTTCTCGCCCTTCTGCATGGCAGGTAGCCATGTATTCTTCTGCTCGTCCGATCCGAAGGTATAGATCGGATACATGCACAGCGCGGACTGCACGCTGACAAACGACCGCACGCCCGAGTCGCCACGCTCCAGTTCCTGCGTCACCAGTCCGTATTCGACATTCGACATCCCGGCGCAGCCATAGCCTTGCAGCGATGCTCCAAAGAAGCCGAGGTCGGCCATCGGCTTGACCAGTTCGCGCGGAAAGCGCCCGGCGCGATTGCACTCTTCAATGATGGGGACGAGATTGTCCTCGATGAATTTGCGCGCGGTGTCACGGACCAGGCGCTCGTCGTCGTTCAGCAGGGAATCGAATTGAATGAAGTCCACACCGCGAAATTTGATGGCTGGCATTTGCGTCGCTCCGGTATCAGTTTGCTGTCGTCAGTCGGCTAGGACGGAAAACTCTTCAAAGTAGCAGATGGCGGGCTTGCGCGCTAGCGACGGCCGCAAATCGCTAGCGAGCCGCCGCTGCAACCCTATCGAGAAAGTTAACGGCCGATTTTCGGGATCCACCTTGGCACACTCTTACGATAACGCTCGTACTCTTCGCCGAATTGCTTTCGCAGTGTCGGTTCCTCATAGAAGAGAACAAAGAAGTTTACGATCACGAGCACGCAAGTCAGATAGATTGCGATGTGCCAGGAGTGGAACAGCCATGCTTGCCCAGCGATCGCGAGCCAAACTCCGATATACATCGGGTTGCGTACATAGCGGTGCAATCCGCGGACGACCAGAATCTTTGTCGGCGCAATCGGAGCGGGCGTTCCGCCGCCAATTAACGCGAAGCCCCAAAATGCAGTGTAGAGATAAATCGCAATCCCAATGGCGATCACGAAAATCGCCAGCCATTCGGCCGCGCCCGTAACCGGCGCCGCGTTCTGCCTCAGACGCCACGGAACATAACCTGCGACCGTTCCTACGACAACCGTGAAGAGCGCGGTGCTCAGCAGTGGCGCGAGATTTCTCACTAGGACATTGTTCGTCTTAGGCCAGCCGGAGTCAATTCCGGCGTCGCGTGTGGTCGCCGGAAGCCCGCAGCCAGAATCATGCGGCCATCACTTCGTTCCTCGTGCTAGCATTTGCGGCATGCGACTCCGAATACTCGCACTCTTATTCCTGGTAGCTGTTCTCCCGTCAGCCTCAGTGGCTCAAAGCGCGGCGTCAAAGCCGCACCCCTCGAATCCGTATCCGATGCAGGAAGGCTTCGTCGATAGCCACGGCGCTCTCATCTACTACAAGGTTATCGGACGCGGCGCGCCCCTGATGATTGTCCATGGCGGCCCGGGTGCATCTCACGACTACTTTCTGCCGTATCTGCTGCCGCTCATGCGCTCTAACAAGCTGATATTCATTGACGAGCGCGGCGGCGGAAAATCCTCCAAGTGCGCGGACCCGAAGCAATACACCATCGCCAATATGGTCGAGGATCTCGAAGCCGTGCGCCAGGCGCTCGGTCTCGGCAAGATGAGCCTACTCGGGCATTCCTTCGGCGGCGCGCTCGTCCAGGCTTATGCATTCAAGTATCAAAAAAATCTCTCGCACTTGATTCTCGGCAGCACCTTCGCCAGCACGCGCGAGCTCAACGAAGCGCTCGCGAGGATGAAGGCCGACATGGACCCGAAAGATCGCGAGGGCGTCAATGCGCTCGAAGCCGCCGGCCTGTTCGGCAAAGGAGAAATCTGGGAGCACGGCCGCTATCCTGAGGAGTATGCCAAACTGGCGTGGGGCAAAGGGTATTTCCCTTATGTCTACGGCAACAATCCCGACCCCTCCTACGATCCCGTGACTTCAAACACCGGCACAGCGTGGGACGTCTACCGCGAGATGTGGGGATCGGACGGGGAATTTATCGTTGACGGAAATCTAAGAGAGGTCGAATACGTCGATCGCCTTCCGCAGATCAAGGTTCCGACGCTGATCATCGTGGGCGAGCACGACGAAAGTGATCCCAAAATGTCGCGCGAGATGCACGATAAGATTGCCGGGTCGCAACTGGTTATATTGCCGAAGAGCGGGCACATGACGTTCGTCGATCAGAATGAAATGTTCTTGAAGGCGGTAAGTGATTTCGTGGCACACTGAACAAACCGTAGGCCGAAGCGCTGTGTGCCCTCAACAGGGCTATTGGAGCGTTCTGTGATTCTTCTCGACGTCTCTCAAATCGCCCAAAACATTTGTTTCAGTCGCTCAGAAAACGAAATCTATCGCTCGAATTGCTCTTCTTGTGCAAACAAATTCATCTTTTTGTAAAAACGTATCTACCGCATTGATTCTTCGTGCTTTCCCCTGGACTACAAGGTATAAGACTATACGCGGTAGTAGTATCCGTTTCGTCGACCCCTCTCGACGTTCTAGCGGCGAAATTACAACAAATGATTTTGTTTACGCGGACTCAATACGGAGGACGGACGCGCTTCCCGTTCAACGCGGAAACGGGAGCACGATCGGAAACACGAGTCTCTGCGAAAGAAAAACTTCACGCCCAGAAAATCAACGAGGAAAAGCCCATGGTTCGTGTTCGAACACTCAGTCTCATTCTTTGTGGCCTGGCATTAACAACGCTGGCCTTTGCCAAAACCAATAAAACAATCGTGACCTACCCGACCTTTGCGGTTTCGGGACCGGTGGCGGACATGCCGGTCGAGTATTCACTGTACCATTTTCAGATGATGCCGGAACCACGGCAGAATCCCAACAAGGCGCAGCCGGGCCCATATGAAGACCCCGTTGTTCAGAAGGAAGCTGGGCGGAACCTCGATATTGCCGTCGGCGTCAACTTTGACGGTATTGGCTCGCCCGGTTACGCTCCATCCGACTCCAACATGGCGATTGGCCCCAATGAAATCGTGGAGGTCGTGAACGTAGATTTCCAGGTCTTCAACAAGACCGGCGGGTCAATTGCGGGTCCGACCAGCATTACCAATATATTCGCGAGTCTCGCGGGGGATTGTTCTTCGGGGACAGATGGCGATCCGGTCGTGCTCTACGACCGTGCGGCTGACCGCTGGCTGCTCAGCATGATCGGTTCTGGCGCCACGACTTCAGAGTGCGTCGCAGTCTCCCAAACGAACGATCCCACGGGAGCATATTTCCTCTACGGCTACTCGTTCGGGGCGAACCTGAACGACTACCCGAAATTTGGCACTTGGGCTACCGCCAGCAACAGCGCGTACCTGACGAGCTATGACATCTTCATCGATTTCGAAAGCTATGGCGGCGCGGCCCTCTGCGGTCTCGACCGTACCAAGATGCTGGCGGGCAGCGCCTCACCGGCGCAACTCTGCCAAATGACCACGAGCAGCGAGTTCAGCTATTTGCCGTCCGATATGGATGGTCCCACTCCCCCGGTTGACGGGACGCCCGGAGTTTTCATCAACCACGACAACGGCTCAAACAACCAGTTGTTCTTGCGTACCTTGGCGCTCAACTTCGCGTCTGGGACCGCTACTCTGTCAGCGCCTACAAAGATCACTGTCGCCACCTTCAGCGACGCATGCCACAGCAGCTGCGTTCCCCAGTCCGGGACCACGCAAAAGCTCGACGCGCTCGGCGATCTCCAGATGTACCGCTTCGCCGTGCGGCACTTCGCCGACCACGATCGCGCGGTCTTGAACAATACGGTCCTCAATAGCGGCGTAGGGGCCGTTCGCTGGTATGAACTCTACGATCCGGCCGGCGCGGTTACTCTCAACCAGCAGGGTACCTACGCTCCGGATGCCACCTGGCGCTGGATGGCCAGTGCGGCGGAAGACAAGGTCGGAGATATTGCCGTCGGCTATAGCGCTTCGAGCAGCAGTATCCATCCTGCCAATCGCTTTGCCGGCCGTGTACCGACCGATCCAGCTGGCACGTTGGAGAGCGAAGTCAGCATCATTGAAGGTGCTGGATCGGAAAACGGCGGCCTGTCGCGCTGGGGGGACTACAGCGCCATGCAGGTTGACCCGACCGACGACTGCACCTTCTGGTATGTGGCTCAGTACGAGGCGGTCACCGGCAGCTTCAACTGGCATACGCGCATTGCATCGTTTTCCTTCCCGGGTTGCAGCGGCACCGGAGGCGGACCGGTCATGAGTCTCGCTCCCACCTCCCTGACATGGGGCAAGATTCTGGTAGGTACGACGGCCACAGGCAAGAAGAAAGTGACCGCGACCAACACCGGCTCCTCGACCCTCACGATCACGAATATCGCCACCACTGGCGACTTCGGGCTTGTGGCTGTTAAGGCCACCAAGAAAATCACGCCTTGCGCCAACGGCGTGAACCTGGCTCCAGGTGGAAGCTGCGTGATCAAGGTGAGCTTTACGCCGACCCAAACCGGCGTGCGCGCCGGCAGTCTCACCTTCACCGACAACGCTCCAGATAGCCCACAGTCAGTCGCCTTGACGGGAAAGGGCAAGTAAGAACTGAACGTTAGCAAGAATTAGCCCCGCAGAGATGCGGGGCTTTTTTCTTGCTTGCGCCGCGAATATTCAGTTCGCGGGAAGCAGGGCCCTGCAAGCCATCGCGATTAGTGTAAGATTCTGTAGGCGAGTACAGTGCGCGCTGCAGCGTGTGTTAATCCTGCCGGGCCGCTAGGAACGGGGCCGGCATTCATGAATTCCTGGAGACGATACTCCCCAATTACCAGGTAGAACTGCAGCCCGACGGCTAGCGGCACATTCCTGTCAGGAGAAGTTGCATGGCGAAAATTGCAAAGACGGCCGACCGTAAAAAGGTCATGGACACAACGAAGTCAACCAATTGTCCGAAGTGCGGCAAGGACACGCGCATTGTGAAGCGCATGAAAGATCGCGAGCGCGGCGTTCCGGGCGGCATCTACATTTCCTGCTCGGCCTGTGAGTTCTTCGAGAAGCTCTAGCGAATTCGAAATCCAAGAAGCGGATTTGAAACATTGAGGCATTGCGTCATCTCGTCAATTCCCCGGTTCATCGGCTTCCAGTTCCGACGGACACATTGACTAAATGATGCAATGCCTCTCGTTTCAATTCGCCTTTCTTTCCTGTTCGTTGTCTTACATCGTCTTACATCGACACAAACAGCGCGATCCGCACGCCCGGATGCAGCAGGTCGAAGAGGAAATACTCGCCATCGATGTAGTCGACGTAGCAGTCGTCGGTGTAAGCCCAGCCCGCCGGCCAGGGATCGACCATAACGAATGAGTACCCGCCATAGCTAAAGGTCGGCTGGTTATTCACAATGACGGGCCGGCTCGGATGGAAGGTGTGGCTGCGCCCAAAGCTGGCACGGAACTTGTCGTCCGGAATGTGCCCGCCCTTGCCCGCTGGATGCGCGTTTCCGTGGTTCTCGTCGCGCATATTTGCGGCGTCCTTGCCCGATTTCTTGTCCTGCTTCTGCTCCTGTTTTTCTTGATCCTTGTTTTCTTTTTCCTGATCCTTAGCGTCCTTCTTTTCCTGGTCGTTTTTCTCCTGCTTCATTTCGTCCGGCTTTTG
>JBAWBE010000212.1:0-8371 GCA_049589635.1 Terriglobales bacterium | reverse complement strand
AGTAATCATCGAAGAAACCGAACAATTTCAAAGTGATCAAGGTCACAGCCTCTATGCGAATCTTCCCGTCTCATTAAAAGTAAGTTTGAGGATTCCTGTCGCAAGCGGAATTCTCCGGAGACCGAGGCACGCAAAATGGGCGATCTGAGCGAGCATTTCTCGAAAGCCGAACTAGCCTGCCATTGTTGCGGTCAACTGAAAATCGAAACCGGCCTCATCGAGGCCCTTGAGCAACTGCGCACCCTCGCCGGTAAAGAAGTCATCGTGCACGATGGCTACCGCTGCCCGGCGCACAACCAGCAAGTCGGTGGAGTCACCGATAGCCAACACACCCAGGGCGTCGCCGCCGACGTCACCATCGCCGGCCTTTCACTCCAGCAGATGTACGAACTCGCTCTCCAGGTTCCCTCCTTCCTCAAAGGCGGAATCGGAGTCTACGACGGCGGCTTTCTCCATCTCGACGTCCGCAGCCATCAAGCCCGTTGGGCGCGCGTGCACGGCCAATACGTCGGAATTCAGCAACTAGTGACGCCCCCAGCCACGCTCCTCACGAAAGTTCAAACGAGCTCCCAGCCATCCTGAGCGAACCTAACAAAGATGTGAAATCCCAAGCCATCCTGACGTTTCTGGACAACCCGCGTCACATCCCAATAGACTCGTGAACTGCGTACCTCCTCGATCTCATGAAACTAGTGACCTTTGAAAACGCGGCGCACCAATCCCGCATCGGCGCGATGCTGGGTCAAGGCACATTGGACCAAGACAAAATCGTCGACCTGAATTCCGCCGTCGCTCTCTATCAGCACAGCGTTCCGGGCAAGCCAAATCCCGAGCCCACCGCTGTCCCTCTCGTGACGCCAGACATGCGCGCCCTCTTCAGCGGCGGCGACGCCAGCCTCAACGCGGCGCGCGAAGCCTTGGACTACGTCGCTAGCCTCGACCCGGCATCGAAGCCAAAAGGCCCGCGCGGCGAAACCCTGATCTACCAATGCTCCGACATTCAGCTCAAAGCTCCAATCATCCCGAAAAAGTTTTTCCACACCGCCGGCAATTTTCGCGAGCACCACGAAGAGGCGACCAAGGCCGGCTTCTCGCATCCGGTTATGCCGTGGATCGTTTTTTTCCAGAACACCGATGCCATCATCGGCCACGGCGCGCCCGTAATTTATCCTGAGCACCTGACCGAGGAACTCGACTACGAACTCGAACTCGCCGTCGTCCTCAAAAAATCCGGCAAACACTTTACGCCCGAAGAAGCCCCCGACTATATCGGAGGTTATGTCATCTTCAACGACATCACGGCCCGCGATATTCAGCGTCGCGAGATGAAGTCAGGCGTCTTCAGCTTCTGCAAGGGCATCGACACCTTCTGCCCGCTCGGTCCCTGGATCGTCACTGCCGACGAAATTCCCGACCCGCATAACCTCGCCATGGAACTGCGCGTAAACGGCGAGCCCCGCCAGCGCTCGCACTCCAGCAAAATGTCGGTGACGATCCCCGAGATTCTCGCCCACTATTCGCCTATGGGCTACAGCGCCGGCGACGTCGTTTCAACCGGCACAGTGTCCGGCGTAGCCGCATTCTCAGGCGACCCAAAAGCCTGGTATCTGAAGCCAGGCGACGTGATGGAATGCGAGATCGAAAAGATCGGCGTCCTCCGCAATCCGGTGATTTCGTGGGAGCAGGCCTACGGACAGCCCGCCCCATCGCGCCGAACCCTCAAGCCCGACTACCCCAAAGGCTTGTGAGGGACAACCGACAATAGCCCGGCGCTTCGAGCACCGGTTTAGACACCTCATCGGACGTAAGTCCCCGAGGGACGACCGAACTCTCACACTAGCCCAACGCCCAAACCCCTTGCCCGGCGCGCCTTTTCAGACAATGCGACCATTCGTAACGCAGTCCGCGTTACTCATAATGTGCAGACACTTTCATCCCTGCCCACCCCGCGCCATCTCATAATCCGAATAACCATCCCATTTTCAAGGACTTACATCTCAAGCAACATATGGATTCCGGGATGCATTACACAGTCCACAGCCCCGAACGTTAGGGGGCGCGATGGGGGCAATTTTGAGCATCGTTTACAGCGCTGAGTGCAGAGCTTCTCAAAAGGCAAACCGGCCTGCCGCTATGCTTCCGATCCTGGTGGTCCTGTTCGTTGTTTCCTATTGCCTCCTGACCACACTCGTTTTCGAGCAGGGCAAGACCATCGAATCGCAGCGAACTCTGATTCGCGCCATGCTCCAGGACAGCACGCAACTAGCCGCCCTCAAAAGCAAGCTGGCGCGTGACGAAAACCAGCGCGCGAACAGTCAGGCGTCCGCGCCACCCGATCAAAAGAATTCCGGTCCGATCGCCTCCGCTCCGCAGAGCTCCGACAAAACTGCGAAGCAGTCAGCTAAGCCGCCGCGAGCCATGAAGCAGGCCCCGGGCAAACCGGAATCGGATTTGGAAGACGTCCGCCGCTCGACGAGAATTATCTGATCTTTAAGCCAGGCATCCACGAATGGCAGAGAGCGGATAGCAGATAAGAACGAACGGCGAACGACGAGCAGCGAACGACAAGTAGCGAATAGCGAACGACGAGAGTTGAGACCCTATGAAAGTCCTGGCCCTAGCCATTGCTCTATCGCTCCCGTTTCCCAAGTTAACGCCACCGGCCAAGCTCTCTCCCACCCCCAGCCAGCAGCCCGCAAAAAGAAAAGGTGGACAGTGGTACTTCGCCGCCAGCGGCCACGCCGTTTATTGCTACGGACCAGTCGTGACCCTGCCCCAACCCGATGGACTGCTCAGAGTAGCAACATTTTGCCGCGGCGACCTGCCCATGGTGCCGCTCAAGGATTAAAAGCAACAACGACTAAGAAACGCGCCCCGCTGGCGCCATCTCTCTATCTTTCCAGAATATCCTTGTAGGCATTGAGTGCAACCTTCTTCGGCTGCATAGGTAAGACGGCGTCCGATGTCCGCGTGCTATTGCCCCCGATTCCCACCTGCCCGATACGAACCATTCCCTTGCCATTGCCAAAGTCCGCGAAGATTGGCACCAGCATGGCAAAATGTTCGTCCACCTCGCTCTCCGTGATCGTCATGTGCAGGTTCACCTTCCCGCCCTCCGCAGGAGTAGTTTGATATTCGAATTTGTATCGCGGAACGTCCGTCCCATAAACCCATTCGTTAAAGAACCAATCAAGGCGCCCGTTTCTCTGGAGGTCCATAATCTTGGACATGTGCTTTTCGGCGACCGCCTTAAAAGATTCCGTGCTCGCTGGCTTGTCCCGATGCGTCTCGACAAAGTCATGCATCATCTCAATAAACCGCTTGTCTCCGTCGTCGGGGCTATACATGATTGACCGCAGCATTTGGAGAATGTAAGCGCCCTTCGGGTAAGTCACATTCTGGTAGGCATTTTCCGAGCGAGGTGAGGCCAGTCGCTGCCCCATCCAGATCGGTCCCGCATCGTTCGGCGCGACTCCGTAATTATTCTTCTCGAGAATGCGCCGCCGCAGCCGGTCCCAGAATTCAATGTAGTCTTTTTGCCATTTCTCTCCGACGGCCTGTTGAAGAAACAGTCCTGCGGAGAATTCAGCAAAACCTTCCGACAGCCATTGATCGTGGTAAGAGGCCCATCCGACCGCATGTCCCCACCACTGATGCGCCACTTCATGAGGCGTTACTTCCTGCACGAATCCAGTGAATCCACTATCGATATGCCCAAATAGCATCCAGCGCTGCGTGGCGTCGATATACGCCGAGATCGGAAGGTAGACCAGGTTCGGCCACGACTGTCCAAAGTTGAAATCCGGCTGCTCAGTGATGTTGATGTTGTCGTATGGACTCCGTCCAAAAAAATAAGTGCAGAGTTGTAGTTGGGCGCGCGTCTGATCGAGGGCGTATTTCGTCATGGCGCCCGGAGCCATCGAATCCAGAGGGTTCCCTCCGTTGGCGCCCCCTCCAAGACGATTTTTGTTCATCATCTTCAAACTGTCGGGCAGTTCAGATAAGTAGTAGCCGGAAATTTTGTAGTTAGTAATGGTGTCCGGCATCTCAATCTTCTGATACTCGCCATAGTTAAAGCCGGCCACCGCGACCGGTGTCGGCGTCACCCAGTGGCTAACCGCAAAATCCTGCTCCACCGATTCGCCTTGCAACTGGCCCACGCTGATCACCTTGTATCTGCGAGGAACCTTGAAGGTGAGGTCATAAAGCGAATGCTCCCCAAACCCGTTGAGGTTGGGATACCACGCCGTCCGCGCCAGCACATAGAAAGAACCTTGCCCCGCTACCTGGAGAACCTTGTCGCCCGCATACTCCACGGTGACGGAAAAGTCTTTGCCCATCGGCGGCGCGGCCGCCAGGATAGCGTAAAACGACCCATCTTCCTTCCGGCTCTCCTGAATGAAATTGAGATCCTGACCATCCCCATCCAGCACTCGAGTAACTCGCAAATTCGGCAGCAGCTCAAACTTCATCACTCTCTCGCCCGCGACCAGCGGCTCACAAGTGAGGGTCGCCGTGCTGAAAAGATGCTGGTTCTTCGCAATGACCGTTTCGATCTTGTAGCGATGCGTGGCAAACAGCCGCCGGTCCTCACGCGAATTAGCGGTGCGGTTCTGATATTCAGATTTGAAGTGCGCGAGATACCAGACGCCATCCTCCATGCCTTCCGGATCGTAATTAATAAGCGCGACCTCTTCGGGCGAATCAAGCTGCGGTAATGCGCCGACACGAGCCCTCACAAAAAAACGAAGGTCCTTATGTTTCTTCCCATGAATGTAAGCATTAAAAAATGGCGGATGCGCCGGATTGTAGCTCGCGGCAAGAATGTCCGCATCGACATTATCCATATCCGCGCCGTGTAGCAGATACTCGGTTTGACTAAGAGGAATCTCGCGCCGTTGTCGCACCCGTTCCTTCCACTTATTAAAGGCCGCGGCAGCCTCGGCAGGCGGCTCAACCCGATCCTTCAGCCCCGGAAGAAATTTCTCGCCCGCATCCCGGGTGAAGCGGAAAACGATCTCCGTAAAGTCCTCGTCGGCATCATCCGTTCCCAGTCGCCGATGGAGTTCATGCGCATCCAGCGCAGACACCGGCTTGAGATTGAAATGCCCCTCGCCAACAAAGATCGCGCCGGTTACGACGCCGTCTACCGGCTTAAGAAAAGTAAGCGTGCCTCTAGTAAATTGAAAAGTCGCTGCATCCCACGGAAGCGTGAAATTCTCAATTCGATAAGTCTCGCCAATCCCGACGTCGCGCAGTTGCCGGTACACGGCATCCGAGTTCGCTGTGCGTTGGTTGACGGTAATCGTTGTCGTCGCGCCCGCAACCGTGAGCGTGAGTTGTAAGTCGACGCTGTTATGTAATGCGCTGTCCCGCAAGTCGACATTCTGGACGTCAGGCTCAAAACCATCATGAGAGACCCGGATTGCATACTTGCCGGGCTTCAGATCGGGCGCGGCAAACTTGCCCTGACCATCGGAAAGCACTACCACCGGCTGAGCAAGTTCTTCACTCGTAATTTCGACGCGCGCCCCCGGAATCACCGCGCCCGAAGGATCGTTGACAGTTCCCGTGATGGTCGCAGCATAAACGCATGTCGAGATCATCACGCCGAAGAGGACGATCAGTAACTGCCTGAGTGAAGCGCGCCGCTTAACTGTCACAAAAAAAACTGAACCGCGCGCTAGGTGCGGTTGTGCCGGAGTAGTAAGGAAAAGTGATTGTGAAGACGGAAGGCCCAGGATCACCGCAGTAATTCCTTTCCCGAACGAATGGCTGTGGCCGGCACAGGCTGGCAAGAAAATGTTGGAATTAGTCCAGCGGCATCCACTTCCCGCTAACAAGCGCAGGGCAATATTACGACAAATAACTGCTCCTCTAACTTGGAAAATGTTCTCAACACCGATCCGGCATCTTTCCGCTGAGCGCCGTCATCTCGCGGTCATCAACCGCAGGCCTCGAGTCCAACCCCCATCAAACCCACGATGAGTGCGAAGGCATCAGCGAATCAAGACCTGCAAGCCAAGCCGTTCCCCGCGATCACGCTGTCCCGGTTAACCGCCGCTGTGCCCCCAGCCGCGCCCATCAGCCCTCCATTTTTTAACTTCCGCCGCCGACGTTTTTTGATATAGTCCCGCCGATGCCAGTCTCCGTCAGCAATCGCGCGCACTCCGACGCGTCCCCGTCTCTCTCGCGCAATCAGATTCGTGGTTTCTGGGCCGCATGGGGCGGGTGGACTCTCGATGGCATGGACTCCTTCATCTACGCGCTCGTCCTCGTGCCTTCGCTGCGCGATCTTCTTCCTCGCTCCGGCATCGCTGCCTCTAAGGCCAACGTCGGCTATTACGGTGGCCTGCTGTTCGCTCTATTTCTCGTCGGATGGGGCATGGCTTTTCTATGGGGTCCGGTCGGCGACAAATTCGGCCGCGTTCGCACGCTCATGCTGACCATCGTTTTCTACTCCGTTTTCACCTTGCTAAGCGCCTTCGCCACCAACGTTTGGCAGCTAGCCATTCTGCGCCTCCTGGCAGGCATCGGCATCGGCGGCGAATGGGCCATGGGCGGCACCTTCGTCGCCGAAGAGTGGCCGGAACAACGTCGCCAGACCGGCGCAGGTCTGATGCACACCGGCTACTACGTCGGCATTTTTCTAGCCGCCCTCGCCAATTATGCGATCGGCAGCCGCTACGGCTGGCGCGCCATGTTCGCCGTCGGTGGAGTCCCTGCTCTGCTCCTCGCATGGATTCGTCACGGCGTCACCGAGCCGGCGCGCTGGCTCGAGAAGGGAAATGTCGTTCACTCCTGGGCCTTCTGGCGTCCACTGGCAACTCTGTTCTCGCCGGAATTGCGCCGTCGCACGATTCTGAATTCGCTCTTCATGCTCGCGTCCATCTCCGGCCTGTGGGCGGGCACAGTCTATGTTCCGTCGGCAATCACTGCGCTAGCCGAAGCCTCCGGACGCATCGGACCTCAAGTCGCCCAGCTCGCCTCCCGTGGCATAATGCTGGTCTCCTTCGCTACCATTCTTGGTTGTCTCATCATGCCCTGGCTCGCCGACAAGGCCGGACGCCGCGGTGCGCTCGCATTCTTCTTTGCTCTCATGATGATTTTTATCGCGCTCACCTTCGGCAAAGTCTTCTATCTCGGCGGCGCGGGCCTGCCGTGGTTTTTTGCTTGCCTTTTCTTTCTAGGGATCGGCGGTGCGAATTTTTCGGTCTACACCCTCTGGCTTCCCGAGCAATATCCCACCATATGTCGCGGCAGCGCGTTTGCTTTTGCCACTTCATTCGCCCGCTTCGGCGGCGCCGGGATCACTTTTCTGGTCGGTGCCGGCGTCCGCCATTTTGGATCTCTAGGCACTCCCGTAGCGATTACGGCCATCGCTTTTGCCCTCGGTTTGCTGCTCATTCCCTTCGGTGCGGAAACCCGCGGCCAGCCGCTGCCCGGCTAGCGAGGAATGGCGTGCTGTAGCTGTCGCGTAGTCGGAAGTTTTGCCCGCCAGGTTTAGGAGAGTTTTGAGACAAGTTTTAGGACGCAGGTTCAGGACAAAGCAGCCAGGCGAACAACAAAGGAAAATCCCATGGCCTCCACCAATATCGAGTCCCCAAAAAAGTCGCAGTCAAGCCTTCCCACCAAACCCACCAGTTGGATTCCCGATGCCGCCCTCACCCTCATTGCCGTAATCGCCTCGTACTGGTTGCTCTCGACCAACCACATCACCACCATCTGGCAGCAGGGCTATGATCCCCTCGGACACTGGCAACTCTCCGCTCTGGTGGCCGCCTTGCCCGTCATCGTGCTCCTCGGCGCTCTCGCCTTCTGCCACATCAAGGCGCACTACGCTGCCTTCGCCGGATTGCTCACCGCGCTCCTGATCGCCGTCTACGTCTTTCACATGCCCGGCCGCATGGCCCTCACCACAGCCGTCTACGGCGTCGGTTACGGTTTGTTTCCCATCGGCTGGATTATTTTGAACGTCATCTTTCTTTACCGCATGACGCTCGCCACCGGTCGCTTCAAAATTCTCCAGGAAAGCATGACCGGAATCACCCAGGACACGCGCCTCCAACTTCTGCTCATCGCCTTCAGCTTCGGCGCCTTCATCGAAGGCGCATCCGGCTTCGGAACCCCCGTGGCAGTCACGGCTGCCATCCTCATCGGACTCGGCTTCAAGCCGCTTCAAGCCTCGGGCCTATCGCTGATTGCCAATACCGCGCCCGTAGCGTTCGGCGCGCTGGGTACGCCGATCATCGGTTTAGCCGGTGTCACCGGATACAGCGAAATCGTTTTAGGCGCACAGGTCGGCCGCATCCTGCCGTTCTTTTCCGTGATTGTCCCCTTCTGGCTGGTGTGGGCCTACGCTGGCTACAAA
>JBAWBE010000211.1:0-3516 GCA_049589635.1 Terriglobales bacterium | reverse complement strand
CGCATTGTAATTGCCGACGATCATCCTATTTTTCGCGACGGCTTGCGGCGCCTGCTCGAATCCGAAAATGACATGAAAGTCGTGGGTGAAGCCTGCGACGGACTTGAGGCGGTGAAGCTGGCGGCGGAGATCAAACCCGACGTTCTTCTGCTGGATCTTGCCATGCCGCGGCACACCGGTCTGGACGCGCTACGCGACCTGAGCGCGGCCGGCAAAGTTGCGGGGCCGGTGCGGATCATATTGCTCACCGCGGCGGTCGAGAAAAAACAGATCGTGGAAGCTCTGCAACTGGGAGCGCGCGGCGTGGTATTGAAGGATTCGGCCACCGAACTTTTGCTCAAGAGCATTCATGCGGTGATGGGGGGAGAGTATTGGGTGGGCCGCGAGAGCGTGTCGAATCTGGTCCAGTATCTGCGCAACCTGATGCAGACAACCAGCGAGGAGACCAAGCAGAAAAAGTTCGGCCTGACGCCGCGCGAACTAGAGATCGTTTCAGCCATTGTTGCGGGCTATGCCAACCGCGAAGTCGCCGAGTATTTCAAGATCAGTGAAGATACGGTGAAGCATCACCTTAGTAATATTTTCGATAAACTCGGGGTTTCGACGCGACTGGAGCTGGCGCTATTTGCGGTGAACCAGGGACTTCCGCTGAAAACGATCATCTGATGAGCCATAAAAGGCATTCCAACCCCGGAAGGCCAACGACTCCCGGGATGGCACTAAAGTGCCATTCGGGGTCACGCGCGTGCTATTGGGGGAATAAACTATTACCGGTACATTAAATTGCACACGACGGCGACTTGCGTCTTAAGTTTGCAGGCTTCGCACGTCCAGTGATTGGAGATCGGAGACAATAACCGTGATCGACAGAATCCGTCAAATTTGGACTGAGGACAGCGGTCAAGACGTCGCCGAATATGCGGTGATGCTGGCGGTGATCCTAGTGATCGTCATTGGCACGGTGCGTCTGATCGGCAGTAATGCCAACACTGTGTTTTCGCAGGTCGGAAGCGCGATGTCGCAATAGCGGGCGGCGCTTCCCCTTTATTTTTCCCTCGAACTCACTCCTGGCTTTAAATCCAAAGCTACAAGATTGCCTCAAAAAGACGCGTGCACGAAGCGGCTGACGCTTCGTCTGATCCGTTTGAATTTGTTTCGTCAGTCGTCGGCCCGTGTAGTGGCCGCCAGTCCAGTGTTCGCCCATCGAGTGTTCGCCAATTCAGTGTTCGCCAATTCAGCGTCCATCAGTCCAGGCCAAACGAGACTCTAAGAGAAGCGCGCTTACTGTCCGGAGGGAGCTGCCGCTGTCTTCTCCGGCGGAGGGGTTGCCGCGGGAGCAGCCTTGTCTGGCACTGCCGTCCCAACGCGGGTGAGGAATGGGAAAAACGGCGTGACTTCAAAGGGCATTTTTTCCGTCGCAGCGGTGATGGCTACCGGCTTGGTTTTGATCAGCTCGAGCTGGTCGGTCCAGGGATCGACTTTGACGCGACCACCGAGCGGTAGGGCGGCGATCTGATCGAGCTTCTTCGGATCGAATTGCGGGGAGGACGTCAAGAGCGACGACATGCGCGTCGCGTCGCCGTTCAAGAGGCTATCGCCGAGATGGCCGCGAATTAAATTCCTGAGCTGCGGTGACCGTGCCTGGACCGCTTTGAGGAACAGGCCAGCGTTGCTGAGCTTGTCTTTGTAGGGCGAATTGTTCAGCAGCTCGATCGCCTTCTTGTCCGCCGCCTCTTCTTCGCTTTTATCACGCGCGAAATCCAAACGCTCGAAGGTGCGCTCGTCGGGGAAGAACATGCGATCGTTGAAGGCGAGCTTGGTATTCAGGTGGTGGCCGAGGACGATGTGCGCCAGTTCATGGGTGAGAATCATGGCGAGGGAAGCTTCGTCGGGCAAGACGTCGATCATGCCGCGGCTGATGACAATCGTGCGGCCCAGTGTGAATGACTCGAGGGGCGTAGTGAGGAGCACACGGCAGTGCACATCCTGAAGGTCGAGGTTGTTGGTGACCATCATGTTATTGACGACGGTCTGTAGAACTTTGTCGACTTCGCCCTCGGGCGCGAGTAGCCCGATGCGCTGGAGGCGGTCGAGCACGTTGATTTCAGCCTGACGTTCCCAGGCGCGCTGCGCTTCGACGGGCGAGGCGTCCTGCGCTTTCTGGCTTTGGTCCTGAACGTCCTGGGGCGCGTCGATGGTGATCTCGGTGAATTCGGAGTTGCGCGTGTAATTCAGGTTGTAACCCCAAAGGCGCGTCTGCGATTTGTAGTCGAGCTTTTGACCGAAGGAAGTCTTGAGGTCGGACTCTTCGGAATAGATCAGAGACGGCAGCCACAGGCCGGGACGCATGTTTTGCCGCCAGCTATCGAAATGGAAGTAATAGTTGTTGCGGGAGTGGGTGGAGTAGGTTCCGTTGAACCGGACAATGTTGTAATCCTGATCTTCGATCCAGACGCGACCGATGAAGTGGCCGGTGCCCGCATCTTTTTTGGGAGCGACGTCCATCACGATACAACGCACTTCGCCGAGAAACTCTCGGCGCACAAAAGTAAAGTCGTAATACTTGCGCTGAAAATCCTCGTCGAGAATCGCCATCTGGGCGAAGCCAAGCGGCAGATACATGCTGAAAAGCTTGCCCGATATCTTCTCCATGATGCGCTTGCGGAGTTTGCCGGAACCGGGCGAGCTGAAGGTCAGGTCGTCCGGCGAACCACTCGACATATCGAGGCGGCCGAGGAAATAAACGTCGCTGGCGGGAACGGCCACATTCAGATCTTTGTCGGTCTTCAGATTCTGGAGATAGGTTTCGACCAGAGGATGAAGCTGCTTCATCTGCGCGATAAAGAAATGTTCGCGCTCGATGGCGCGGTCGACGACCTGGTCGAAGGTAGCAGCGGCGGCCAAGGCTGGTTGCGAGGCAATGTCGCGAGTGGAAAGCTGCGGCTCGGGCTTCGCGTCTTTCTGGCCTTCGTTCTTATCTTTGTTATCGGGGGCTGGGGACTGAGCGAGTGCGAAGCTGGCGCACAAAAACAGCGCAACTAATAAGAACGGAGAAAAGCGTGCCACGGGGGAGCGTGTCATTTCAGGTTTGATCTCTCCTAAATCTACCGCACATCAATCGGCCGTAGCGAACTAGGACGCAAGCTGGAACAAGATGTGTAACACCGCCGGAAAATCCGTAGGTTGCCCATCTTTCAACGCTGGCTTGAACTGAATCTTTTCAGCGGCGCGAATCGCGGACTCGTCGAGCCCATGACCGAGGCCGTGCACCACTCCCTTGATTGTAATCTGCCCATTGGCGGTGAAAACGACGTTGAGCAGAACCTCGCCCTCAACCTTCATCTGGCGGCCCTCGTCGGTGTAGATGGGGCGTGGCTTGAAGGTGATTTCGGCGGGAATGGTTTTCGCCTTCGACTCGGCAGTTATGACCTTGGCCGCGGTGTGCTGGACTACGTCGGCATCGCCGAAACCGCCTTGCCGCACGGTGCCGCGCGAGGCCGAAATCCGGCCTGAGTC
>JBAWBE010000210.1:0-3157 GCA_049589635.1 Terriglobales bacterium | reverse complement strand
GGCCGGAGCGGATCAAGGCCTTTTATGGCGACGTCCGCACCGAGATGAAGAAGGTCACTTCTCCCTCTCAGAAGGAAGTGCAGGCTACGACAACGGTGGTGATCATCACCGTGTTTCTGTTTGCGTTCTACTTCTGGCTGGTGGACCTCGCCATCCAGAACTCGCTGGAGCGGATGCTGCATTATTTCTCGCGCCACTAGATTTCTCGCGCCCACGGGGGCGGCGGGCGAAAGAAGCGATTTGCTTGGTGATGAAGAACATGGTGGATGAAGAAAAAGCAGACGAAGTAAAAAAAGAAGGCGGAGCGGCCGGCTCCGAAGCCTCGGCGGCTGCGGCCGCCGAAGTTGCGGTAGCGGGCGAAGCGCCGCGCAATCCGAATATGAAGTGGTATATCATCCACGCCTATTCGGGATTTGAGCGCAAGGTGAAGGAGTCGCTCGAATCGCGCGTGGTGGCGTTTGGCTTGGGGGGCAAGATTGGCCGCGTGCTGATTCCCACCGAGTCTGTGACGGAAGTTCGCGGCGGCAAGAAGTACACTTCGGAGCGCATGTTCTATCCCGGCTACGTGCTGGTTGAGATGGACATGGATGACACGGTATGGCATGTCGTGAAGTCGACCCCGCGGGTGACCGGGTTCGTAGGCACCGGACAACAGCCGACGCCGCTTTCGGAAGAGGAAGTTAATCACATTGTTTATAAGGTTGCCGACAGCCGCGAGAAGCCGAAGCTCAAGGTCAAGTTCGAGAAGAACGAGACGGTTCGGATTTCGGAAGGGCCGTTTGCTACGTTCACGGGAATTGTGGACGAAGTGAATGAAGATCGCGAGACGCTGAAGGTCATGGTCACGATTTTTGGGCGTTCGACTCCGGTGGAATTGGAGTTTGGGCAGGTGGAGAAGGTTGCGTAGTTCAGATTTTGTTAGTAGCTAGAAGCTAGCCGCTAGCAGCTATTTTCCGGATTCGCTGAGCCGAAAATCCTAGACTCAGGGCCGGCAATAAATAAAGAAGAAAGGCATCATGGCGAAGAAGGTCACAGGTTCAGTAAAGTTACAGATCGCGGCGGGCAAGGCAACTCCCGCGCCTCCGGTGGGACCGGCGCTTGGTCAGGCGCAGGTCAACATCATGGAGTTCTGCAAGCAGTTCAATGCTCGCACGTCGCAGAAAGAACTCGAAGGTTTGATCGTGCCCGTGGTGATCACGGTCTACAACGACCGGACGTTCACCTTTATTACGAAAACTCCTCCGGCTTCGGTGCTGCTGAAGCGCGCGGCTGGGATCGCCAAAGGGTCGGGGACTCCAAATAAGGATAAGGTCGGCAAGGTGACGGCGAAGCAGATCGAGGAGATTGCGAAGCAGAAGATGCCGGATTTGAACGCGGCGTCGGTGGATTCAGCGATAAAAAGTGTGCGTGGCACAGCGCGGTCGATGGGAATTGAAGTAGTTGGTTAAAATCGTCGTCAGTTGTCGGTCGATAGTCGCCCGGAAAGGCTTGCTAAACGATCAACGACTAGCGACAAACGACGGTAGTTGTTGTCAACAACACCACGGCTCATCGGAATAGCGATGCGCGGTGGGAGACGAGGGAAAAATGAAGAAGTCAGGAAAGAATATTGAGAAGGCGCGCAAGGCGATTGAAGCGCGGCCTTACACACTGCAGGACGCGGTTCCACTTCTGCAGAAAGTGAAATTCGCAAAATTCGACGAGACCGTCGAAGTGACATTGCGGCTGGGAGTCGATCCGAAGCATGCCGATCAGATGGTTCGCGGCACAGTCGTGCTTCCGCATGGACTTGGCAAGGCGAAAAAAGTCTTGGTGATTACGAGCGGCGAAAAAGTGCGCGAGGCGGAAGCGGCGGGCGCCGATTTTGTTGGCGGCGAGGATATGGTCGAGAAGATCACGAAAGAAAACTGGACCGACTTCGATGCGCTGATTGCTACACCCGACATGATGAAGTCGGTGGGCCGACTGGGTAAGGTTCTTGGACCGAAGGGCCTGATGCCCAATCCGAAAACGGGCACCGTCACAATGGATGTGGCGCGCGCGGTGCAGGAAGTGAAGGCCGGCAAAGTGGAATTCCGCACCGATAAGACGGCGCTGGTGCATTGCCCGGTGGGCAAGATTTCGTTTACGGCTGACAAGCTGATTGACAATGCGACCACGCTGATTTCGAGCGTGATCAAGGCGAAGCCTTCGGTAGCCAAAGGCAAATACATCAAGGCCTGTTATCTGAGCTCGTCGATGGGGCCCGGGATTCCGCTGGATACGACTCCGATCGAGACGGCGAATAAGGCATAGTTCGAGAGACTTTTTGAAAGGGTTTGAACATGGCGGTTACCAGAGCGAAGAAAATCGAGCAGGTTGAAAAACTCAGGGGCGATCTGAAAAACGTTTCGAGTGTCATCGTCGCCACCTATACCAAGCTGACGGTCGCGAAGGATTTCGAACTGCGCAAGGCGCTGCGGTCGAGCGGCGCGAAGTATCGCGTGGTGAAGAACACGCTGGCCGAGCGCGCGGCCAAGGGCACGAAGATCGAAGAAGCGCTGAAGAAGCTCGAAGGTGTAACGTCGATCGCATACACCGCGGGCGATCCGGTCGCGATGGCGAAGGCACTGGCGAAGTACGCGAAGGACAACCCGGAATTTACTTTCAAGGCGGGAGTGGTCGAAGGTCGTGTGGTTACGGTCAAAGAGATCGAATCGCTGGCGACAATGCCTTCTAAGGAAGAGCTATATGCGAAACTTCTGTTCATGTTGAACGCTCCGGCGCAGCGTCTGGTTACGGCGATGGGCGCGGTCGGACGCAACCTGGCGGTAGTTGTGAACCAGGGCGTGCAGGAGAAGAAATTCAAGGAGGCGTAAGCCTCGAGACAAGTTTCGGGACAGCGATGCTGTCCGAAAAAAGATTTGGCTATCGCGAAGCGGGAGTTGCGCGGCAGAGACTTGGCGTTGTCTGGCGCTGGGAATTGAGCCTGGACGCACTGGAAACCTGGCGACGCGGTGGCGAAATCGCAAATTACCTGAGTGAGGCGCTCGCGGCGTCTTGGGTCAGGACTTGGAGAAAACACAATGGCGGATCTGCAGCAGTTGGAAGAATCGATAGTTAGCCTGTCGCTCCTGGAAGCGGCGGACCTGGTGAAGAAACTGGAAGCGCGTTTGGG
>JBAWBE010000209.1:0-2588 GCA_049589635.1 Terriglobales bacterium | reverse complement strand
CCGGAAATCCAGGCTTACGCGATGGCCAAGTATTCGCGCTCGTCGCTCTCGATGAAAGAGTCTCTCAAGGAGATCACCAGCCAGAAGGCTGAGAAATTCCTGAACACTTTTTATTTCCAATACGGGCATCGCTCAATCGCCGATCTCGCCCATATCGCGCTGGCCATCGAGCGTCTCTCCATCCTTGCCGCTATCGTCGTTGTCGACGAGCAGCGCTGGGACGGCCAGGAGCGGTCGACGCGTTACCAAGACTTCAAGAAGAGCGGATACTACACGCCGAACTTCGAGGTTACGGGCACCGGCGGCGGGATTGCGGGCGCAGCGGCGAGCGCCTTCTATCACGAGGCGATTGGGTCCCTGTTCGCGAGCTACCAGGAGGTCTCGCAAAAGGCCTTCGAGTATCTCGCCAGCATCACGCCGCGTCCCGCGGACATGAAACCCGAAGCCTACGAACGGACGTTGCGCGCACGCGCTTTTGACATTTCGCGTTATCTGCTGCCGCTGGCCACGAATACTTCGCTCGGGGAGATCGTCAATGCGCGCACGCTGGAAACTCAGGTCGGCCATTTACTCTCGCAGCCGCACCGAGAGGTGCGCGAACTGGGCGGACTGCTGAAGAAAGCGGCCACTTCGCCGGCCTATAACGCGAATGAGGACTCGCTGCGGGCGCTGGTCGACAAGATTCGCGAAGTCTCGCCTGAAGTTTCGGAGCGCGCCGAACAAGAACTGCTGCACGAAGTTCGAGTCGCGCCCACGCTCGTCAAGTATGCCGACCCGAACCTGTATGAGATCGAATCCCGCCGCGAATTGCGGCAAGCCGCTGCCGATCTGATGCGGGATGCTGCCATTGAGGCGGCGCCGCTCGTCGATTTGCTCGATGCCGATCCGCTCGAAATCGAACTCGCATCGACACTCCTTTATGGCCACTGTAATTATTCTTACAGGCAGATTCGCCGCGCGGTCGATAGCACCGGCGAAGCCCGCCGCCGCGAGATCATCGATCTCGGTTTGCGCCATCGAGGCAAGCACGACGAACTGCCGCGTGCCTTTTCGGCGGGAAACGAATTTCGTTTCGACATTCTCATGGACATCGGCGGCTTCCGCGATATGCACCGCCATCGCCGCTGCGTTCAGATCATGCAGGACTTCACCACGGCGCATGGATACGACACGCCGCTGGAAATTGAAGCTGCTGGAATCCGCACTGAATACGCAAACGCGATGGAACGAGCCGCGAAAACTGTAGAGCAACTTGCCGAAGCGGGCGGTGCGGAAGCCCGCGAGAACGCGCAGTACGCGATCCCGCTAGCCTTCCGCAAGCGGACGCTCTTCAAGATGGATTTCGCCGAGGCTGTCTATATCTCCGAACTGCGCACTACGCCCGCGGGCCACGCGTCCTATCGCAATGTGGCGTATGCCATGTACGAGGCGGTTGCAAAGAAGTATCCAGCGATGGCGAAGTATTTCCGAGTGGTAGATGTTCGCCAGCCGGTGGATTTATTGAAGCGTTAATCCAAATTGACGCCGCTCAATCACAAACTCTAGAATCACCTCACCGATGCCTCTTTACGAATACCAGTGCAAAAAGTGCAAACACCGCTTTGAGCAAATCCAGAAGTTCTCCGACAAGCCGGTAAAGAAGTGTCCTGAATGCGGGGGACCCGTCGAGAAACTGATATCAACCTCGGCCGTCCAGTTCAAAGGGTCGGGCTGGTACGTGAGCGACTATGGCCGCAAAGGCTCTGGCCAGTCTTCGTCTTCTTCCGAATCCGATGGCGGTGCAAAGGATTCCAAGGACTCAAAAGAGAGTAAAGACACAAAGGAGACGAAGGAGTCCAAGAAAGACGACAAGCCTAAATCCGACACGTCGGCCAAGAAGAGCAAGAAGGACTGAAACTCTGCGCCGGTGACGCCCTTCTCGTCGCGGACTTATTTTGGTCGAATTCCCACCACGCCCATCATTCTTCCCGTTACGCCCTTCTCTCCGCGAAAACTAAACAGCATGTCGGTATGACAAGCCGTACATGGAGCTGACGCATCAATATTCTTTTTGGCCAAACCGGCATCCATTAACTGGCGTCGATTCGCTTCGACAAGATCGAGAAATATACGGACGGGCAGCTCACCGTGCCCCGGCGCACGCGCCGTCAAAAATAGGAGCGGATACTTTTCCCGCACCGGGTCCGATTCCTTCAGTTCGCGAAACAGGCTGGCTCCATCTGCGAATTGCGATTCAAACTGGGTACGCACTTCTTCGCCGACTTCGTAGCAGCATGATTGAATCCCCGGCCCGATCGCTGCGACCATGTCCCGCGGATCGCTTCCGAAATGCTTGCGCATCTCGCCTACACCTTTTTGCGCGATTCGTTTGAGCGTGCCGCGCCATCCTGCGTGGAACACACCTACCGCGCGCCGCTTGCGATCTACGACGATGACGGGAATACAATCCGCAGCCTGCACCGCGAGCAGCAGGCCGGGAGTATCCGTGATCAGCCCGTCGCCGGCCAGGGGATGCGCAGACGGTCCGTCGACCTGATGAATTATGTCCGAGTGAATTTGCCGCAGAGTGACGAGAGGCCAGCTCTTTC
>JBAWBE010000208.1:0-4229 GCA_049589635.1 Terriglobales bacterium | reverse complement strand
GCTGAACCCGTTCTGGTTAACATCTTCTTTACGTGACGAAGGGACCCGAGTGCTCGCTGAAATCCTAAAGATTCACCCTGAAATGCCGGAGGCTTCGCTGGTCAACTATGCCGCCGAACAGATTCAGGCCGGCCAGGTCTTGGGCATGCCCACCGATACTTTTTATGGGCTGGCTGCCGATCCGTTTAATTTGCGGGCGGTTGAGCGTGTGTATGAGATTAAATCGCGTTTGCGGCACAAGCCGCTTTCGCTTTTGATTGAGCACGTCGATCAGGCGGAAGAGTTTGCGCGTCCGTTGCCGGACGATTTTCATTTGCTGGCGCGGCGGTTCTGGCCGGGACCGCTAACCATGATTGTGCCGGCGGCTTCGCATTTGCCGCTGAAGGTGACGGCGAATACGGGGAACGTTGCGCTGCGTGTGCCGGCGGCGGTGATTCCACTGGCGGTGGTACGGGCGGCGAAGATTCCGATTACGGCGACCTCGGCCAACCTGAGCGGCGCGGCCGAGTGCACATCAGCCGAACAGGTGCGCGAGCAGTTGCAGGACCGCATCGGGCTGGTGGTTGACGGCGGGCCTTCTCCACGGACTATGGCGTCGACTATCGTGTTTTTCAAGGAGGATGGCACGTGGGCGATTTTGCGCGAAGGCGCGGTCGCGACTAAAGATATTGTGGAAGCCCTGTCATAATCTGGCGATCGTAATCCGGCGATCGTAATCCGGCGATCGTAATCCGGCGATCGTAATCTGGCGGTACCAAATGGCGTTCTGAGAAGATGACCTGAGATGGCATCCGCCGCTAATTCGTTGATTCCGAAAAAATCTGCGTGGTTGCGGCCCGGCCCACTGTTTTTGTTGGCGGTGGCGGGGTCGTTCGTTTTGTTTTTGGGAATCACCGGCTCGCGGATTGTGCGAGCCGCAGCCGAAGTGCCGTCTCGCAAGGCTGATGTGATCGTGATCTTTGGAGCTGCGCAATATGCAGGGCGTCCTTCGCCGGTATACCGCGCGCGGCTTGAGCATGGCTACGAATTATTTGCGAAGGGGATGGCTCCGGTGGTTATCACGACCGGGGGCGCGGGTCAGGATCCGGAATATACCGAAGGCGGAGTGGGGCGCGATTATCTCTCGCGCCGCGGCGTGCCCGAGCAGGCGCTGATTGCCGAGACGCAGGGCTCGGACACGGCGCAGTCCGCTCAGCGGGTGGCGAATATCATGCGTGCGAATGGCATGCGGCGGTGCATCGCCGTCAGCGACGCCTACCATGTGTTTCGGATCCGCGCGCTGCTGGAGAGCGATGGCGTGGAGGTTGAACTCGCGCCGCGTCCGGAGTCGCGTCCGCTCTCGCTGTGGGAGCGTTTTCGGACTGTGATGCGGGAGGCGATGAGCTATTTGGCTTGGAGGGCGGGGTTGGGGTGAGGCGGCTGTCAGCTATCAGCTCTCAGCTGTCAGTGAAGTCAAGATCAAGGGCAAGAGCAAGCAAAATCTTTAACCGCAGAGTTCGTAGACGAATACAGAGAACGCGGAGAGATCCTCAAAGGCTCTCCGTCGTGTTCTGTTGGGTTATCTGGTTTTGATTTTGCTGACGGCTGAGACCTGACGGCTGAAAGCTGTTCTCTACCAGCCCATTCTCTCCCGCAAACTTGTGATGTGCGCCACGTGATGGCGGCCGTGCCAGGAATACAGCGCCAGGTTTTTCTCCAGCGTCATTGGGCCTAACTCAGGGTGGGTGAAGGTGCGTTTCCAGTCGGCTTCTACCAGATTTCGCAGAATTACCATCCAGCGGCGGTGTAACGATTCCAGCATAACGAGAGAAACTTCGATGGGCTGCTGCGAATCGAGCAGTTCGGCCCAGCGGTCCTCCAGGTAGGGCTTGATGGTCGGATTTTCTTCTGTTAGCCCGAGTTTGAAGCGGATGTACGAGTTCATGTGGCTGTCGGGAACGTGGTGCACGACTTGCCGGATAGTCCAGCCCCCTTCGCGATACGGAGTGTCGAGTTGCGCGTCGGAGAGGCCCCGAACGGTTGCGCGCATACGGGCCGGAGTCTGCTCGATATTGTCGAGGTACGCTCTTTTTTGTTCCGCGCTTAGTGGACCGCTATAGGAGAATTTGCCAACGGGATAACGGGGATCGCTCATGCAGGGCTAGATGACGAGGAAGAGTATCGGGTGCAAAAAAAAATGGTGTCAGGGACGGAGAGTGAGCTGCGAGCCACGAGCACCTAGCCACGGACGACGAGCTCGAGCGACCAATTCGGACTATTGATTGAGGCTGGGCCAAGCGCCGGCGAATAGCGGACGACGAAAAGTGAACGACGAACGGCAAACTTGCTTACCGCACCATCGCCAGCACGCGAACCTGGTCTGGCGAAGAGGACTTGCCTTTGGAAGGGGCTACGACGATGATCGAACCGCTGGCGGGGAGCGTGGCCAAATGAGCTGCGCTCTCGATTACGTAGTTTCCGTGGAGCGCGATCTGGCGGGCGAGCGGGTGGTCTGCTGCGAAGTCGGGGCTGGTTTCGATTGCGAAGCCGGTGGTATAGCGCGCGTCCATAAGAAATTGCGCCGCTGCGGCGGAGATGGGCAACGCGCTTCGTGACACCGTGCCAGTTGCTGCGCCCGATCGCGTGTCTGTTGTCGCGCAGAGGCGAATCGCAACCACTGCGCCTTGCGGAACCGCGCCGTGCTTTGCTTCCCAAGCTGCAATGTCATCGAGGGATATCTGCGCTGGTGGAGCGACGTTCAAGTCCATTACTACGAGCGGCGCGATCAGGCGTTCGGCCGGAATCTCCCCGGCAGCCCAGGTTCCGGGAATTAACGCACCGGGAGCGACGATTTCGGTTCGAGACAGAGGCGGGATTTGCGCGTTGGCATTTTTCCCGATGGTGCTTTTCCCGGCAGTCAAGTCGACGATGTGCGAATAATGGCCTTCGGCGGCGGGATGAGGCCGTCGGTCCGCGAAGAGGAGAATCGCGAGGACCAGCGCGTAGGCGATGATGAAACTGCGAATTCGCATAAAACAGCTGCTAGCTGCTAGCTCTTAGCTTCGAGCCTTTACCCGAATGCTGGATACTGGCTACTTGGAGTTAAGACGTCGTACACCGACACTATTGTTGCCTGAAGACGTAACCAGTTCAATCCTCGGTTGGACATGGCCGGATGGCGGGCCAGTTCTCAGTCCCAGTTCTCAGTTAGGACCAAAACACTAAGAACTGGGAACTGACAACTGAAGATTCTTGCAAACTTTCGTGACCCCGCTAACGGGTTCCGACGCCCGCGAACCGGAGTAGAATAAACAGAGTCTCCTCAAATTTTAATGTTTGGCCGCGAAGAAAAAGTCTCTCCTTTTCGTCTTACCGCTGTGCAGTACGCCGTACTGTTCATCTTTCTGCTATTGGTTTATGGGCTGTGGCGTTTACAGGTGATCCATAGCGATGAGTATTCGCAAAAGGCCGAACAGAATCGCGTGCGCAACGTGCCGATCCTCGCGCCGCGGGGCAAGATTCTGGATCGCGAAGGCCGGATCATCGTTGATAACTACCCTTCGTTTTCGGCACTGCTGTTGCGCGACTCCGCGCGCGACTTGAATGCCGATGCGGACGCCATCGCCAAGGGTTTGCATCTGAATGCCGAGGAAGTGCGCCAGCGCATTCGCCGCGCTGCATATTTGCCGCAATATCAGCCGCTTTTCCTGAAGGAAGACATCACGCCTGATGAGCTTGCTTTCATCGAGGCGCACAAGAACGAACTGCCCGAACTCGACACGATCATGGCGCACCGGCGTCTTTACCCGCGCAACGGTTTCATGGCGCACCTGGTGGGCTATGTGGGTGAGGTCAGCGAGGACATGCTCAATCAGCCTCAGTTTGAGCTTTATAACGCGGGCGACGTGGTGGGTGTGAGCGGAGTAGAAAAAGAATATAACGGCGTGCTGATGGGGAAGAACGGATCGCGGCGCGCGATTGTGAACAGCCACGGGAAAGAAGTAGGACGCTTGGATGAGACTCCCGCCGAGCCTGGAAAGCAGCTTAAGCTGACGGTCGATCTTGATTTGCAGATCGCGGCCGAGCAGGCTCTGGACGGCCGGAACGGCGCGATTGTTGCGATGGATCCGCGGACGGGCGAGATTCTTGCAATGGTGAGCCGGCCGACGTTTGATCCGAACAATTTTGCGGTGAAGATCTCGAAAGGCGAGTGGACCAAGCTGGTCAATGACGAAGACCATCCCCTCCTG
>JBAWBE010000207.1:0-3085 GCA_049589635.1 Terriglobales bacterium | reverse complement strand
TTCGCATCATGGGTTGCCACGCAGGTGGGCGCGACGCCGACGGTTCATCGATCGCGGCTGCAGGGGATCTTAGGCGGGGCTAGCTTTGAGTGAACAGGATCGGACTCGCGTTCTGTGTAAGTCGCTGCGCGTATTATCTAGTGACTTGGAGTTTCGAGCGGGCCTGAAAGCGGTCAGCGGCTGCGCTGCCGTTTAGAAAGTAAGAGGCACGCCCTGATGAAAACAGCGAAGCGATCTGAGGACACAGAGTCGACTGCCACAAGTTCCCACCCCCTGGGGAGGGCAGTCGGCCGGCGCTCAATGCTGCAGAGCATTACGACGCTGGCGGGCTGTTCGATTCTTCCGGCCCTTGTATCGGAATCCGGTACCGCGGGGGCCACCACTCAAGCGAAAGCCACTGGCGGGAACTCCGCTCCGGCGCCGGGCGCCGCAAACACAATTATCCGCGCGTCGGATTCCAACGCCATTGTCGAGACGAACGGCGGCAAGGTACGGGGCTTCACTCGGAACGGAGTAAATACATTCCTGGGAATTCCTTACGCCGCCACTACCGAGGGTCAAGCCCGCTATCAGCCTGCTGCGAAGGTCACTCCCTGGTCTGGCGTGCGAAGCTCTATGCAGTATGGTTTTGTCAGTCCCCAGGAACCGCGTGCTGGCTGGAGCAACGATGAGGTCGCCTGGATGTTCGATTGGAATGACGGCCGGCCCGGCGAGGATTGTCTTCGGCTCAACATCTGGACGCCTGGAGTGAACGACACGGGGAAACGTCCGGTGATGGTCTGGCTGCACGGCGGAGGGTTTTCAGCGGGCTCAGGACAGGAATTGAAATCCTACTACGGCGAGAATTTGAGCCGCCGCGGCGACGTGGTCGTCGTCTCGCTGAATCACCGGCTCGGGGTGTTGGGTTACCTCGATCTCTCGGAATTCGGCGGTCGGAGTTACGATAATTCCGGGAACCTCGGCATGCTCGACATCGTCGCCGCGCTCGAATGGGTGCGCGACAATGTCGCGAGTTTCGGCGGCGATCCTGGGAACGTCATGATCTTCGGGCAGTCCGGGGGAGGCGGCAAGGTTAACACCCTAATGGCCATGCCTGCCGCCAAGGGCTTGTTCCACAAAGCTGCCGTGCAAAGTGGGTCGATTCTCAATGCCGCGAAACATGAGGATTCTGCGAAGCTCGGCGCCGCCGTATTGCAACAACTCGATCTCAGCGCCACGCAGGTAGATCAGATCCGGGACGTACCGGTCGACAAACTAATTGCTGCGGGAATGGCGGCGGTTAGCAGCTTTGCTCAGCCCTTCCAGCCGGGACGGGGCTTCACGCTTCCCCGAATTGGCTGGCAACCAACCGTCGACGGAACCAATCTCCCCTCCCAGCCGTGGGATCCGAGTGCGCCGGCGCTCAGTGTGGATGTGCCCGTGCTCGTCGGCACGGTTCTTAACGAGTTCGTTTCCGGTGTTACCGACACGAAGTTGCCCACCATGACCGATGGGGAGTTGCTCGCGCGAGTAAAGGCCGTTCACGCCGACAAATCCGAACGCGTCATCGAAGTCTTTCGCGCCGCGCATCCCCACGAAAAGCCTGGAGACATTTTCTCGCGCATCTCGGCAGCGCCCGTTCGCCAGGGCGGCATCACGCAATGCGAACGCAAGGCCGCGCAAAAAGCTGCCCCGGCATTCAATTATTGGTTTACTTGGAAGACCCCGGTTCTGGACGGTCGTCCTGGCGCGTTCCATTGTGCCGAGCTTTCCTTCGTCTTCGACAATACCGACCGTTGTGCTCCTATGACCGGCGGCGGCCCGATCCCGCGTGCCCTCGCGGCAAGAGTCAGCGATGCATGGCTCAATTTTGCGCGGCATGGGAATCCGAGTCATAACGGGCTTCCTCACTGGCCATCCTTTACCGCCGACGAATGCCCTACGATGATCTTCGACACGGACTGCGTGATGAAGAACAACCCTGATGGAGCCGAACGGAAAGTCTTGACAGAAACGTAGCGGTATCGGAAGGCCTTCGTAGGCCGAAAGTACGGATTGCATGAACTGTTGTGTCCGATTCCGCGGCTGCCAGGAGCGGCTCTAGCAAGAGCATGTGCGCGGTACTCCCGTCCGCACGGGAGATCAGCGGTTGCGCAGTTTACGGCCGGCGCATAGGCGACACGGTGTCGTCTCTGCTTGGGCTTATCGTTAGCCGGACAATCCTTCAGAACTCGATGCGTGCCTGGAACGCGATCATGCGTGGAGTGATGTCGCCGCCCAAACCGACACCCAGAAGTCCGGTTGGGGGAGAGGTGGTATAAGTCAGCAATGGTCTTGAGGCGAAAGGAGGGAATCCACGATGGATAAAACGAAATATGTCGGCATGGACGTCCACAAAGAAACGATCTCGATTGCCGTGGTAGATTCCACTGGAAAGCTGGTGAAAGAGGTCATCCTTGAAACGAAGGCGAACGCCATTCTGGAATTTATCCTGGGGCTACGCAGAAACGTGCATGTGACCTTTGAGGAGGGAACCTGGGCCGCATGGCTGTATGACTTGCTGAAGCCTCATGTGGCGAACGTCGTAGTCTGCAATCCGAGGAAGAATGCACTGTTGAATGATGGAAACAAAGGGGACGAGACTGACGCACGAAAGCTGGCCGAACTGCTGCGCGGCAACTTTCTCAGACCGGTGTACCACGGAGAAACCGGCATTCGAGCACTGAAGGAATTGAGCCGCAGTTATCTGACGATTAGCAAGGATCTCGTCCGCGTCATGAATCGGATCAAGGCACTGTATCGAGGTAGAGGTATCGCATGCGCAGGCACACTCGTCTATGCGCCGCGGCACCGTTCGGAATGGCTCGACAGGATATCTGACACCGGTGGACGCCGCCGCGCTGAGCTCTTCTACCAAGAGCTGGATGCACTGCAGTCTTTGCGACAAGAAGCGCGGCGCGATCTCTTGGCTGAAGGCCGGAAGCATAGCGCGACGGAATTGCTGTGCCAGATTCCTTGCATCGGTCCGATTCGGGCGGCTCAGTTGATAGCACTGATCCAGACGCCCCACCGTTTTCGCACCAAGCGGCAGTTCTGGACCTACAGC